>JARRNY010000125.1:0-7752 GCA_037384445.1 Candidatus Thiodiazotropha sp. | reverse complement strand
AGCCTGGCCTTGTCGGGCGGCGTGTTTCAAAACCGGACCCTCTTCGAGGGGCTCTGCGCTGCACTGCGGGAGCGGGGATTGAAGGTTCTCAGCCATCGCCAGGTGCCGGCGAACGATGGGGGTATTTCACTCGGCCAGGCCGCGATCGGGGCAGCCAGACTCTTGTCCCGTTCTTGATCCGGGGCAACTGCGCCAGCTATCCGGGCCGGGATGGGATTTACCGCCTTCGGAAGGGACTATATTTCCAAGTAGAGGCAATCGCATCGGCAGGAGGTGACACATGGCCGAGCATTTTCCAACCCACTATTGGCACAGGCTCTCCGATGGTCGCGTGCAGTGCGATCTCTGTCCGCGCGCCTGCAAGCTTAAAGAGGGCCAGCAGGGATTGTGTTATGTGCGCGAGAACTACCAGGGCGCCATCGTACTGAGCACCTACGGTCGTTCCAGCGGCTTCTGCATCGATCCCATCGAGAAGAAGCCGCTCAACCACTTTCTGCCGGGCACTCCGGTCTTCTCCTTCGGCACCGCCGGCTGCAACCTGGCCTGCAAGTTCTGTCAGAACTGGGATATCAGCAAATCCCGCCAGATGCAGACCCTGGCCGACGAGGCATCGCCCGAGCTGATCGCCACCACAGCAGAACGTCTGGGTTGCCGCAGTGTGGCCTATACCTACAACGATCCGGTGATCTTTCACGAATACGCCATCGACGTGGCTCAGGCCTGTCACGAGCGGGGGGTGTTGTCAGTTGCCGTCACCGCCGGCTATGTCAGCGCGGAGCCCCGGGTAGAGTTTTATCGTCATATGGATGCGGCCAACGTGGATCTGAAGGGCTTCAATGAGGCGTTCTATCACAAGCTCACCGGCGGCCACCTGGCGCCGGTACTGGAGACCCTGGTCTATTTGAAACAGGAGACCGATGTCTGGTTCGAGTTGACCACGCTGCTGATTCCCGGTGAGAACGATTCGGACCAGGAGCTGCATGAGATGTGTCAGTGGGTGGTGGAGAATCTGGGGCCCGAGGTGCCGATGCACTTCACTGCATTTCACCCCGACTGGAAGATGCGTGATCATCCGCCGACACCCCATGAGACCTTGCACCGGGCAAGACGAATCGCCCTTGACCATGGGCTGCACTATGCCTATGTGGGGAATGTGCATGACCGCAAGGAGTCCTCTACCTGGTGCCATCAGTGCGGTGAGCTGCTGATTGAACGCGACTGGTACGAACTGGGCGAGTGGCACCTGAGCGGGGAGGGCAAATGTGAATTCTGCGCTACACGCGTGGCCGGTCGGTTCGAGGCTACACCGGGCCACTGGGGCTCCCGTCGCCAGCCGGTGAGGCTGGCCAGCTAAGGAGATAGACATGAGTGCAAGACTACCGGCCGTCGCCGGACTCTTCTACCCTGATGATGCCGATACTCTGCGTGAGATGGTGAATGGTTTCCTCGCCTCGGCAGCGCAGACAGATAAGGCGCCGCCGAAGGCGATCATCGTGCCCCACGCGGGCTACATCTACTCCGGGCCGGTGGCTGCCAGCGTCTACGCCCGCTTGTCCGGTGGGCGCGACAAGATCCATCGCGTGGTGTTGCTTGGCCCCTCCCATCGGGTTGGTTTCCACGGCCTGGCTGTGTCCGGGGCATCCACTTTCCGCACCCCGCTGGGTGATATTCCCATTGACCGTCAGGCGGTCGATTCAGCCTTGGAGTTGCCCCAGGTGGTCAGGCTCGATGCCGCCCATGCCACGGAACACTCGCTCGAAGTGCAGCTACCCTTTCTGCAGCTACTGCTGGAGGAGTTCGAGCTGGTGCCGCTGGTCGTTGGCGATGCCAGTAGTCAGGAGGTTGCCGAGGTGTTACAGCGACTCTGGGGCGGGCCGGAGACCCTGGTGGTGATCAGTTCCGATCTTAGCCATTTTCATGACTACGCCACAGCATGCCGGCTGGATCGGGCGACCTCGGAGTCGATTGTCGCACTGCATCCGGAACGACTCGGTTATGACGACGCCTGCGGACGGATTCCGGTATCGGGCATGCTGCTGTTGGCCAAGCGGCTTGGCCTGCAGGGGGAGTTGGTCGACCTGCGTAATTCCGGTGACACCGCTGGTGACAAGCAGCAGGTGGTCGGTTACGGGGCCTACGCCTTTTCAGCACAAGGTAACACTCCCTCCAGCGTATGAAAGGAGCCCCCCAACTCTCCGGCAACCAGGGGAAGGGACGATTTCGCGCCGATCGCTACCGCTCCCATGTGGCCCTCTGGGTTCAGCAGGCGGGACAAGCCTTGAAGCCGGACCGGAAGGTGACGGAGGCCTTTCTGCGGGGACTGGATAGTGAGGCGCGGCAGTTTTCATTTCGCACCTTTTCCGATACAGCCTACACCCAGTGGGCGGGTAGTGATCCCTTGGAACGGGCGATCCATGGCAGCCTCGACGACTGCTGGCAGGAACTCATGTGGCTCAATCGCTCGGGAGCGGCGGTGACTGTAACGATCAATCAGACCAATGGCCAGGGTAGAGCGGCGAAAGACATCGTGCGTGTGCGTGCACTCTTTCTGGACGATGATGGGATGAGTGATGAAAGAACCTTCACTCTGACACCACACCTGCGCGTGATCACATCAGCCGGACACAATCACTACTATTGGCGGGTAACCGGTATTGAGCCGGCACAGTTCCCCTCCCTTCAGCGTCGCCTTGCGCAATGCTATGGCGGGGACAGCCGGGTCTTTGCGCTGAACCAGACAATGCAGTTGCCGGGATTCTGGCGTAGGAAGCAGATGACTAAACCGCGCTTGCCTTCCCTTGTGATCAACGACCTGGGGACTCCCTACCAGGCGTCGCAACTGCAGCAGCTGTTAGGGATAGACTACATCGGCTGATGTTGCGGATGCGTTGAACCCTACAGCGGTATAGAATGTGCCGCTGATGGACCCGTTTAAAATGGTAGCAGACAGCTTCTTGATGTACTTCAGACGCCAATCACGAGTAGAAAACAGCCGATGATCAAACTGTTCGGCTATTTCATCTCCAAATCTTTTTTGTTGCTGGCTCTGTTGGAGATTCTCACCTTCGCCGCTTCGATCTGGTTCGTCGACTTCTACAGCCGGCACTTTGGCGGCGAGGCTGCGGAGGCCGGTCTACCGGACCTGAGTTACCCCATCTCTCTCTACATCTCGGTCATGTGGGCCTCCATGTTCGCCCTTGGGCTCTACCAGCGGGGTGTGCTGGAGCGCGCTTCGGGGTTTCTGATCAGACTCTTGATCGCCTTTTTTATCGGCGGTCTGTTGGTGAGTCTGCTGGGTTATCTCTTTGCTCTCCACTCGCTGACTCTCTTGGAGTTGACTCTAGCGCTGCTCTTCTCCTTTGCGATGGTGCTGATACTCCGTTCCGCTTTTGTGCGTTTGACCAAGGCCGACTCGCGCAAGCGCCGGGTTCTGGTGCTCGGTACCGGAATCAACGCCGACAGAATAGAGATGCTGCAGTCCGATGATCCCAACCTGGGGTTTGTCGTGGTGGGCTATGTCGACCTGGGCGATTCGGTCAGCCTTATCGACGATAATCGGCAAATCCCGCGGGATCAGCACCTCTTCAGCATTGTCGACCGTATGGCAGTGGATGAGATCGTGATTGCTGTGGACGATCGCCGTAAGGGGCTGCCGGTCAACGAATTGATCGACTGCAAGATGAAGGGCGTAGAGATCCTTGATCTGCTCAGCTTCTACGAGAAAGAGGAGAACGTTATCAAGATCGACCAGCTGCATCCGAGCTGGATCTTCTTCTCCAATGGTTTCTATCACAGCCTGATGATGCGTAATTTCAAGCGACTGACTGATCTGTTCGCCAGCCTCTCGCTGCTGATTCTTTTCGCGCCGATCATGCTGCTGATCGGCAGCATCAGTTTTCTCTCCTCCCTCGGCCGTGATCCGGTGCTCTACCGTCAGGTTCGGGTTGGGCGCAACGGCAGGCTCTTTACCATTTACAAATTCCGCTCCATGAAGGTGAATGCGGAATCTGGCACAGGGCCCCAATGGGCGGCGATCAACGACAGTCGCATTACCCGCCTGGGCAGTCTCCTGCGCAAGACCCGTCTCGACGAACTGCCACAGCTGTTCAACGTGTTGAAAGGGGAGATGAGCCTGGTCGGGCCAAGGCCGGAGCGGCCGGAGTTTGTCAGAGCCCTGAGCCAGCAGCTGCCCTACTATAACGAGAGACACCGCTTGCAACCGGGCATCACCGGCTGGGCCCAGCTGATGCACCACTACGCCGCCGATGAAACGGACAATCGCAAGAAGTTGGAGTATGACCTCTACTATGTGAAGAACAGCGGACCCTTTCTCGACTTGATTATTCTGATCGAGACAGTCGAGGTCGTGCTGCTGGCGAAAGGGGCGCGCTAAGCGGTTTCGTCGATCATCCCATCGCGCGCCAGCAGTGCCGCTCCGTACGCCGCCTCCTGATGTGCTGCCCGAACAACCGGTACCCCCAGCGCCTCCTCCCTCATCTCTCTCCAGGGCTCGTTGACGGCGCCGCCGCCGATTGAGATCACCCGCCGGGGAGCCGGTGCCCCCAGGCGGTGCAACAGATCGTACCCCGCCTGCTCGATTCCTGTGATGCCCTCCAGAATGGCCTGGAAGAAGCGGCTGTCATCGGCCGGCCTTGGGCTCAAGCGGGGTGGGAGATCGCTGTCGTTGACCGGAAAGCGCTCACCGGGTCGCAGCAGAGGATAGTAGTCGAGTCCTGTCGGTTGTGCCGGCTGCATCGCGTCGGTGAATTGTTCAATCTCTGCGTCACTGAACAGGGCGCGACATACCGCGCCGCCACTGTTGGAGGCGCCGCTGACCAGCCAGCGATCACCGAGCCGATGGCTGTAGACCCCATGCTCCGCAGCAAATACCGGTGTGTCAGAGAGTATTTTCAAGACCAGGGTGCTGCCGAGTGAGGTGACTGCATCGCCGATCTTGTCGGCGCCGGTGGCGAGAAAGGCGGCGTTGCTGTCTGTGGTGCCGGTCACGATGGCGGGCCGATTCTTTATCCCGGCAGCTTCGGCAACCTGTGCTGAAAGCCTGCCGACCGGGGTGGCGTTTGGCAACACTGTCGGTAGGCATGCAGACGGCAAGGGTAGTGTTTGCAACCAGTCGGGCCAGCACCTGCCGACCGGGTCGTAACCGAGTTTCAGGCAGTTGTTTTCATCGCTCAGTGGAAAGCGTTGGCAGAGCCTGCCCATAATCCAATCGGCCTGATGCAGGGCGATATATGACGCTGTTTCAAGGCCCTCGCTCAGATAGAGCAGTTTTGCCAGACTCGAATTTGCGCTCAGCACAGGGCTGTCGGGTGGGGCTGAGCGTAACAGCAGCGGCAGACTGGTTCGGCCCTGACTGTCGTCGTACATCAGAGCGGGTGTTAGCGGCTCGCCATGCTCGTCACACAGCAGCAGGGTGGAGGAGGTGCCATCGACGGCGATCGACTCGATGGTCATTTCCTGGCGGCCTGCAGCCATCCGCGTAAGGATCTGCAGCACGGCGTGCCACCAGTCAGCGGGATTCTGACGGCTCTCCCCTGGCCGTTCACGGCAAGAGCCGGGCAGGTCGAGAGCGGTCTCGGCAATCACTGCGCCTGCGGCATCAATGGCAACTCCGCGACAGCCGGAGGTGCCCAGGTCGATGCCGAGGAAAGTGCGCAAAGTTAAGGCAGCTGGACTGGTACCGGTGGTGTCCAGTCGTCAGCCTTGTGTTCGACTACCACGGTTGTGTAGATGCCGCCTCGCACATTGAATTCTGCGCTCAGGCGCATGAAGCGTGGCTGTGTCGCGGCCACAAGATCACCCAGGATCTCGTTGGTGACAGCTTCATGGAAGGCTCCCTGGTCGCGAAAGGACCAGATGTACATCTTCAGCGCCTTCAGTTCCACACAGTGCTGGTCGGGGACATACTCCAGCGTCATCTCGGCAAAGTCGGGTTGCCCGGTCTTGGGGCAGAGACAGGTGAATTCCGGGATGTGGATGCGGATGGTATAGTCCCGTTCCGGTTGCGGATTATCGAACGTTTCCAGATCCTTGCTCGGTTGACTGGGCATAATTTGGGTCACTCTTCACACAAATGAGGCGCGATTATACGCGAGCTCTGCCGCAACCAGAAGCATTCATCATAAAAGTTAATAAAGACAATAAGATAAAGGGTAAAGTTAAGGTGCGTAATTTTACGTTTCACACTGTATCAAACGCCAGCTTTGGTGTATCTTAGCCGCCCATGCGTCTGGAGAAAATCAAGCTCGCCGGCTTCAAGTCATTTGTCGACCCGACAACAGTGCCTATACCCAGTAATCTGGTCGGCATCGTCGGTCCGAACGGCTGTGGCAAGTCCAATGTTATCGATGCGGTTCGCTGGGTCATGGGCGAAAGCTCGGCCAAGATGCTGCGTGGCGAATCGATGGCCGATGTCATCTTCAACGGCTCCAGTGCCCGCAAGCCGGTGGGCAGCGCCACCATCGAGCTGGTCTTCGACAACACCGAGGGACGTGCGGGCGGTCAGTATGCCCAGTACAACACCATCTCGGTAAAACGCCTGGTCTCCCGCGACGGCCAGTCCCTCTACCACCTCAACGGGGTGCGTTGCCGCCGCCGCGATATTACGGATCTCTTTCTCGGTACCGGTCTGGGACCGCGCAGTTACTCCATCATCGAACAGGGCATGATCTCGCGTCTGATCGAGGCGCGTCCTGAAGATCTCCGCACCTTTCTCGAAGAGGCGGCGGGTATCTCCAAATATAAGGAGCGCCGCCGCGAGACGGAGAACCGCATCCGCCACACACGGGAAAATCTGGAGCGTCTCACCGATCTGCGTGACGAAGTGGCGAAACAGCTACAGCACCTGCAGCGACAGGCGTCCACGGCGGAGAAATACAAGCTCCTCAAACAGGAAGAGCGCCAGGTCAAGGCAGAACTCCTGGCTCTGCGTTGGCGTGCCTTGGATGAGGATTTGCAGCAGCGGGAGCGCAAAATCGCTGAATTGCAGAACCGGCTCGAAGCGGCCGTCTCCGATCAACGCAAGCTGGAATCGACCATCGACGCGGATCGCGAGAAGCATACCGAGGTCAACGATCAGTTCAACGAAGTCCAGGGCCGCTTCTACGCCCTCGGCGCCGAAATAACCGGCCTCGAGCAGGCGATCCAGTTCAGCAAAGACAATCGGCGCCAGCAACAGCAGGATCTTGATCAGGTGGATCAAGCCTGGCGCGAGGCGCAGGCCCATCGGGATCAGGACGAACAGCGTCTGCAGGAGCTGAATGCCAGTCTTGAGGAGCAGACCCCCCTTCTCGAGCAGGCGCGTGAAGAGGAGCAGATCGAAACCGAGACCCTGGCCCAGGCAGAGCAGGCGATGCAGTCCTGGCAGGGCGAGTGGGAAGCCTTCAATCAGCAGGCTGCCGAACCGGCCCAGACCGCCCAGGTGGAACGCACCCGCATCAACCATCTGGAGCAGCAGGGCACCAATCTTGAGCGGCGCTTAGAGAAACTCAACGAAGAGCTGGGGCGTCTCGACGACAGCCAACTCATGACCGAAATCACGCAGCTGGAGAGCGACGAGGAGCTGCGCAAGGCGGAAGCCGATAACCTGCAGCAGCAGCTGGCAGAGAGTGTCGAGCAGATCAACCAGCGACGTGAGGCTAACAACCAGCTCGCCGGCCAGCTCGATCAGGCGCGTGCCGAATTGCAGTCGGGGCATGGCCGTCTGGCCTCGCTCGAAGCGCTGCAACAGGCCGC
>JARRNY010000124.1:0-19664 GCA_037384445.1 Candidatus Thiodiazotropha sp. | reverse complement strand
ATATGCGCCCCTCGCAACTTATTCCCCGGTAGCTCAGTCGGTAGAGCGGGTGACTGTTAATCACTAGGTCGGCAGTTCGAGCCTGTCCCGGGGAGCCAATAGAAACAAAGGCTTACATCGTTATGATGTAAGCCTTTTGTCTTTCTGGGGCAGCCATAGGATAGGGGGCTGTCCGGATACGGCGGCTTAACGCCTGAGTCGCATATGGCTTTAAGCATTCCACTCAGATAGTGTCAGAGGCAATACAGCTTGCCTGTAGCAGAGAGAAGATCAGCCCTGCCCTAGAATCCTAAACCTGTCCGATTGACGGTATTCTGATTTCTTCCAGCGTCATTGGAAGTTCCGCTCTCTGTATCTAAACCCTTCACCCCCATCCTCGCAAAGAAAAATACTGTCGCTACCCCCTCCCCCTAGCTCCTGCAGCAGAGAGAATATCTTGCTTTTCGTGGTGGGCTGCGCTCAAACTAGATTAAGAACAAGGATTGATCAGCCCATCACTTGTCGACTATATACTAACCAGAATGACAAAAGAGCAGATCGCATCAGGGCAGATGATTTAAGTGGACTTCAGCCTGAAAAATTTCGTGTTGTTGCTTCTCGGCCTGGTGCTGCCAATAAGCATCAGCCTGGCTGAAGTGAACGAAACACCTCCTAACCAGGCCGCCTACACAGCCGAAGAGCTGACAAGCCGCCAACAGCGTTCACTGGATTTCACGCAAACAGATCCGGAAAACGTTTTAACCATCGTCGGCAGCCGCAACATTCCGCCCTTCAGCATGCTGAACAAGGATGGAGAACCGGTTGGCATCGGCGTCGATCTCTGGCGACTGTGGTCGCAAAAAACCGGTCACCCCATCCGCTTCCGCCTGACGGATATCAGACGATCGTTAGAGGAGATGAAGGATGGACGCGCGGATATACACGCGGGTCTCCTACTCTCCAAAGAACGCGATACCTGGCTCGACTTCTCCCCTCCCTTCATAAAGACCTCCGCCTATCTTCACTACCTCAGTAACGATGGGCAAAAGCGTAGGCTGAGTGATTTTGCTGAGGCGAAGATCGGCACACAAGGCCCAGTGCCTGCCGAAGTGTTCTCCCGGCTTTTTCCAGAGGGCAAACAGCAGGTTTTCGAAAATATTCCACAGATGATTCAGGCCGTGGAGGCAGGAGAGATCGACGCTTTCATAGCCGACCAACCCTCGTCCTCAGTCGCCCTTCTGAATCTGGGATTACGTGGCGATTTCCTAACACTGGAAAGAGAACTCTACCCGATCAATCTACGGGCTGCCGTCGCAGAAGGAAACACCGCCCTGCTCGAAGAGGTCAATCGTGGGCTTACGGCGATCAGCCAGGAGGAGATGAATGCCATATTCGGACGCTGGTTGGATCAATCCTCACGCGCCAGTATCGAACTTCCCCTGCATTCGACCCTGCACTTGAATAGCCATGAAAAGGCATGGCTCGAACAACATAAAACCCTGCGTATTGCCGTCGATCCAGATTTCGCACCCTATGAGTTCACTGATGAGGAGGGTAAGCATCGAGGTATTTCCGCTGACATTATTCAATCCATCGCCCGCAAATTGAATATTGATCTCGAACTGGTAGCCACGACGAGTTGGGAAGCGTCGCTGCAGCTGGCCCGTGAGAGGAAGGTGGACCTCCTGCCGCTGGCGAACCCTACTCCTGAGAGAGAGCAATTTCTCACTTTCACAGAGCCCTATCTGCTCTCCCAACGCCACATCATCACGCGTCGGCAGCAGAACGAAATAGAGACCGAAGACGATCTGCTTGGACATACCCTCGCGCTACCCACCGGCTACTCAATCAATAACATCGTGCGCAGCAAATGGCCAAGCATCAAAATCAATGAAACACCGGACATTGCGACAGCCCTGCAACAAGTTGCCTTCGGTGCTGCGGACGCGACCGTGTTGAGCAGCGGTGTTGCCGCCTACTGGCTTGACCGGAATGAGATAACCAATCTAAGGATTGCCGGCACCCTGGGCCAATCGAGCCGACTTTCCATTGCCAGTCGCAATGACTGGCCCGAGCTCGGGAGCATCCTTCGAAAGGCTCTGAAATCCATTGATGAGGAGGAACGACTGACGATTCGGCGTCACTGGGTCTATCTCGAGAACGAAAAGGTAAAGCGTAATCAATTGGGCCTTAGCCGTGAGGAGATAGCCTGGATTGAACGGCATCCCGTGATCCGAACAGGCGCGATGGGAAATACACAACCGATCAGTTTCCTGGGAAGCAATGGAGCGTATGAGGGAATTGCAGCGGACTATCTGCGTCTCCTGGGAGAACGCCTCGGCATCGAATTCTCGATGCAAGCCTTTGACAGTCGGTCTGAGATGCTCGATCGCATTCAGTCCCATCACCTCGATATGATCAACGGTATATCGCAAACCGACGAGCGGCAACAATATCTACTCTTCACCCTTCCCTACTATGTCGCCCCGGTAAAAATCTATATCCACAAGGACAACCCAAGCATTCACAGCCTGGCAGACCTGACAGGAAAAACCGTCGCCATTGAGAAGGACTACTGGCTCCACGAAAGGCTATCCGTGGAGTACCCCTCAATCCATTTGCTGATCAGGGACACTCCCCGGGCGGCGCTTGAAGCAGTGAGCCAGGGATATGCGGATGCCTACATCGGCAATCAGACCACGGCAGATTGGCTGATCGAAGAGGACCGGCTGGAGAGCTTAACCCCAGTAGCAATCGCAGTCGAGTTGGGTAAGGCCGAACTGCGTCTTGGCATCCGCAAAGACTGGCCGATGCTGACACAGATCCTGAACCGGGCACTCGCCAGCATCACCCCGAAAGAACATCGCAAACTGAAAGCGCGCTGGTTCTCGATGGTTACAGAGTCACAGGACAATACACTGGTACTGAGCGCACGGGAGCATGAATGGCTCTCTCACCACCCATCGATAGAGATAGGCGTCATGAACGCCTGGCCACCCATGGATTTCGTCGATACATCCGGTGATGCATCCGGTATTGGCGCTGACATTATCAGGCTACTGAATGAACGCCTCGGCGGCATTCTGCAGCCTCGTTCCGCCCCCTTCGAGGAACTCTTTGCAGACGTCAAAGAGAAACGTCTGCCTGCGCTGATGGGCATCACGCCGACGCCGGAGCGCCGACTACTCTTCAACTTCACCCAACCCTATTTGACCATTCCGCATGTGATCGTGACCCAGAAAGATTTCCCGGCAACTGACAAAGTCGCGGATTTGATCGGCAAGCGAGTTGCCCTGGAAAACAATTTCATGCTTGGCAAGATTCTCGCTGATCGATATCCCGAAATCGAACAAATCGACTACGCGAACACCAGCGATGCTCTCGACGCAGTATCCCGGGGTGAAGCTGATGCCTATATCGGAAACCGGGCAGTTGCGCTCTATCTGATCGAGCATGAACTCATATCGAACTTGACCATACAGGGAAAAATTGAAGAGACACGTTCTGTCAACGCCATCGGCGTGCGCAAGGACTGGCCGATTCTTCGTGACATTCTGCAAAAAGCACTAGCCACCATCAGCAGCGAAGAGATGCGGTCAATACTCAAAAAATGGGTGCCCGATGCCGAGTCGGATCAGGCTATTTCTTCAGATAAACCTCGGTTGGTACTGACAGATAAGGAGTTGGCCTGGCTCGACACCCATCGCAAAATCCATATCGGCATTGATCCAAAATGGAAACCCATCGAGTTCATCGACAAGCAGGGACAATATCGGGGAATCTCTGCCGATTTCCTTTCGCGTATCCGGGAGATGCTGGATATTGAGTTCACCTATGCATCCAACTTGAGCTGGCAGCAGGTGATGCAGCAGGCGTCAGCGGGAGAGATCGACCTGCTGCCGGCAATCACCCCGTCACCAGAGCGCTCTCGTTTTCTCAATTTCACCCAGCCTTACCTGCACTTCCCCTTTATGATTTTTACCCGCAAAGAGTCGCCGCTGATTACGGGAATCGAAGATCTCGACCATGCCCGCATTGCCGTTGAACGGGGTTACATCACTGAAGAGTACCTTGGCAAGGACTACCCGGAGTTGGATCTCATCCCTTTCGACACCACCGCAGAGGCGTTTAAAGCTCTGGCTGGTGGCGATGTGGATGCCTATATCGGCAACCTGACCCTCGGCAGTTTCACCATCGACAGCCTCGGACTTGGCAATCTCAAAGTCGCTGCTCCCACGGAGTACGCCAATGATCTGGCCATCGGCGTACGCAAGGATTGGCCGGAACTGCGCTCGATCATGGACAAGGCGCTGGCGGCCATCGATGAAAACGAGCGGCGCTCCCTACGTCAGAATTCGTTAGGCATCCGTTATGATGTGGAAGTCAACTATACCCTCCTCTGGCAGGTGCTGGCCGTCGCCGGCGCACTGCTGCTCGTTACTCTGCTTTGGATAGCACAGATTCGCCGCCAAAAGGCAATACTTTCCGTGGCCAAAGCCGAGGCTGAACAGGCCAACCGTTTCAAGAGTCATTTCCTGGCCAACATGAGTCATGAAATACGCACTCCGATGAATGCGATCATGGGCTTCAGCCACTTAGCCCTGCAATCCCAGTTGACGCCGAAGCAATACCACTACATCGATAAGATCAACACCTCCGCCCATGCTTTACTCGGCATCATCAACGACATCCTGGATTTTTCAAAAATCGAAGCAGGAAAACTGGAGATTGAGAACGCCCCCTTCTCCCTGGATGAAGTCTTCGAAAATCTGGCTAACCTGACCGGCATGCGGGCCGATGAGAAGGGACTGGAGATTCTTTTCAACCAGGATCTGGCGATCCCCAGCATGCTGGTCGGTGACCCGCTGCGACTTGGTCAGGTATTGATCAACCTGACTGGTAACGCCATAAAGTTCACGGAACAGGGTGAAGTCGTCGTCAGCGCTTCACTGGAGAGACAGACCAACACCCGGGCCTGGATAAAATTTGCTGTACAGGACACCGGTATCGGCATTGAGAAAACCGAACTTCCGCGACTCTTCTCTCCCTTCACTCAGCTGGATGACTCCACAACCCGGCGCTATGGCGGCAGCGGCCTCGGGCTGAGTATCTGCACCCACCTGGTGGAGCTGATGCAGGGTATGCTCAATGTTGAGACTGAACCTGGCAAAGGCAGCACCTTCAGCTTTGTTGTCCCCTTCGGAATCAGTGATGCTCCGACAAGAAAGAGCTGGATCCCCGAGCCCGGTCTTCGCGGACTGCGGGTACTGGTAGTTGATGACAACCCTACTGCACTGGAGTTGCTGAGCGAACGACTTGACTCCTTCACCTTCGATGTCACCCCGGCAACCAATGCCAGTAAAGCCCTGCAACTGCTTGCCAGAGCAGACCTGGAAGAGAACGAACCCTATCGACTTGTCCTGATGGACTGGCGCATGCCCGGCCTCAACGGCATCGAGGCGGGTCGTCAGATCAAAACCAACAAAGCAAATCTCTCCTTCGTGCCCGCTGTGATTCTGGTCACCGCCTTTGGTCGTGAAGAGGTCATACTGCAGGCGGAAGAAGCTGATCTCGACGGCATCCTGATCAAACCGGTAAGTCCGTCAGTTCTCTACGACACAGTGATTCGAGCCTTGAGCGAACACGAAGAGATCGATGTAAAGCCACAGCTGAGAGCCGATCAGCGTCATCGACTTGCCGGAAACCTGTTGTTGGTGGAAGACAACATCATCAATCAACAGGTGGCAAGAGAACTGCTGGAGAACCTGGGATTGTCTGTCTACACCGTCAACAACGGAAAAGAAGCCATCGATGCACTGCGCCTTCACGATTTTGATCTGGTATTGATGGACCTGCAGATGCCGGAGATGGACGGTTACGAAGCCACCCGGCACATCCGTGCCCAAGCTGAATACAAAGATCTTCCACTGATCGCCATGACCGCTCACGCCATGGCAGATGAACGGGAAAAATGCCTCGCAGCCGGCATGAACGAGCATATTCCCAAACCGATCGATCCGGAGCATCTCTACCAGACACTCAAGCGTTTTCTGAAAACCGCTACTCGGCCATCCCCGCATGAAGTGACTCCCGTGCACAAAGAGAGCCCAGTCCCGTTCCCAGACACCCTACCGGGCATCGACCTGAAGTGGGGGCTCGAAAGAGTCGGCGGTAACCGCAGGCTCTATCTCAATCTACTCAAAGAGTTTGTTGCCAACCACTACGAGGACAAAGAGCGTCTGGAGCGTGATTTAACGCAAAGGGACATCGAGGACGCCAGACGTACACTGCACACCCTTCAGGGTGTCTCCGGCAATATCGGAGCACGCCGACTGCAGGAGGAGTCAGAAGCGCTGCAAAATAGACTGGTCAAGGATGAAGCCGATCTTACCGGGCCTCTGCCTGCCGGATTTAACGATAGCTTTAGCGAACTGTTCGATGGATTGAAGAATTTCCTTGTCCGTACCGACAAGCAGACTGAACGGGCCGACAAAGGTCGCGAAGGAAAAACAGACAAATCTGACATCGACACGTTGCTTCAATCCCTTGACCAATTACTGGCAGTGGGCGACCCTGAAGCAAAGAGCCTGTTTCAATCCATGAGCAACAGCTTGAACCAACCCCATACGGCATCGCTGAAAGAACAGTTGTCAGGACAGATTCGAGACTACGACTTCGACCAGGCCAGAGTAACCTTAGCGGCTCTGTCCGACCAATTGAGGATGAGGAGTGATGGAGAATAACAAACCGAAAATATTATTGGTCGACGACGAGACCCTCTACATTGATATTCTGGTCGATCAACTGAAAGACGATTACAAAACCATCGTCGCGAAAAATGGTGAACAGGCGCTGAAACGGGCAAGCGACCATCCGCTTCCTGATCTGATTCTGCTCGATATTCTGATGCCGGACATGGACGGCTATGAGGTTTGCCGCAGACTCAAAGAGAACCCGAGAACCCGCCCTATCCCGGTAATCTTTCTGACCGTCAAAAGCGAGGTGCCCGACGAGGTAAGGGGCTTCGAGCTGGGGGCTGTCGACTATATCGCCAAGCCCATGAGTCCACCGATCGTACGTGCCCGGGTAAAATCCCACCTGGATCTCCATCGGGCCCAGCTGCAACTGGAAAACCACAACGAGCTGCTCGAGCAGCGGGTCAGGGAACGTACCGAGGAACTCAACCGAACCAAGGATGTGGCCATTTTCTGCATGGCGACACTGGCCGAGACCCGCGACAACGAAACCGGCGCCCACATTCTTCGCACGCAGAACTATATCAAGCGGCTGGCAGAGCATCTGCTTAGCCATCCCAATTTCTCCGGCTTTCTACAGGCTGACGGCACCATCGAGATGCTATACAAGACCTCGCCACTGCATGACATCGGTAAGGTTGGCGTACCCGACCGCATCCTGCTGAAACCGGGAAAACTCGATCCTGATGAGTGGGAGCAGATGAAGAAGCACGCCGAGTATGGTCACGACGCCCTGCTGCGTGCTGAAGAGGAGCTGGGCAGTACCGACTTCCTGCAGATGGCCAGAGAGATCGCACTGACCCATCATGAGCGTTGGGATGGGACAGGCTATCCCCGTGGCCTCGAAGGCGAGCAGATTCCTATCTCAGGCCGGCTGATGGCGATCGCCGACGTCTACGATGCGCTCATCAGCAAGCGGGTCTACAAAGACGCCTACCCCCATGAGCAGGCAGTGGAGATCGTCAGCCAGAGCGCCGGCAGCCATCTCGACCCGGTCATTTTTTTCAGACTCCTGCTCGGGACGGTTGCGCATGAAATCCGCCGTCTTCCCCAACGCCTCACCGAGAGCCTGACGCAGGTTCTCGTCCATGCCGGTCTCCTGCATCGCCTGGTTCATGCAGTGCATCCACTGATCGCGCTCAGTGACCCCGATACTGAAGGGCATGTGCCGTGCCCGCAGGCGCGGATGGCCATACTTCTGGATATAGAGGTCTGGTCCGCCCAACCAGCCGGAGAGGAAGAGAAAGAGCTTTTCGCGGGAGCCCTTGAGATTCGCCGCGTGCATGGCTCTCAACTCTTTCACCCCGTCCAATTCATCCATGAGATCGTAGAAACGATCCACCAACTTCCGCACACCCGGCTCGCCTCCAATGAGTTCGTAGGCGCTCACACGCTCAGTCATCAACTTTTTCCTCTCTTTGACAAGGACCTGTAACACTAAACCAATAGGCCCAAATGGAAAATGGCTTTGCCCGTCCCGGCTAAAGGCTCCCGCATCGCCACGCATTGATTGGCAAGATAGAGCCCAGTCTCAAGCGAGACGATGACAAAGCGCAACCCGCGAAAAATATGCCCAACCGGGAAAACGCCGATCTGCCTGCGCTAACCCCAGAACAGGCAGGTGAATCCTCCGCGCCAGACAGGTGATCCGTATCTCATATCGAACTATGATTAATCGGCGCCGGCTTAGCCTTATCCTACAACCCAGAGATCCCATGCCGCTAAAAGCCTCAACCTGCGACTCTCGCCATGCCATCCTCAAGCCAGCCGAAATCATCGGCCTCGATTCAATGAGGCGGCGGAGCTGGGACGGCTGTCATCTGCTGGAGTTGGCGTCGGACGTGCAGCCTGAGATGGCTTCCCCATGAGGCGCGCACTGCTCTGGTTCAGACGCGATCTGCGCTTGACCGACAATCCCGCCCTGCTGGCGGCTCTGCGTGACTGCGACGAGCTCATACCCATCTACATTCACGCCCCGCAAGAGGAGCATCCCTGGTCGCCCGGTGCTGCGAGTCATGTCACCCATCTGTTCTGGAACCGGCTCTATGAACCGGCGCTGATCCAACGCGACCTGGGAATAAAGCAGGGGCTAAAAGCGCAGGGGGTGACCTGCAGCAGCCACAATGCCGCCCTACTCTTCGAGCCCTGGACGATCAACAACAAGTCAGGCGCGCCATTCCGGGTCTTTACGCCATTCTGGCGCCACTATCAGCAACGGCTGAATGAACTTGCGCCACCGCGAGCCGCCCCCAAGAAACTGCCCGCTCTACCGATCAAGCGCCGTGGTTTGCGCCCCGCCGAGCTAAAACTGTTACCCGGTGTCGCCTGGGACAGCGGCCTCATGAAAACCTGGCAACCCGGTGAAGCCGGCGCCCTGAGACAACTGAAGACCTTCCAGCGCAAAGCCGTCGAAGGGTATGACGAGGCACGGGACCTGCCGGCCGTCGCAGGCACCTCACGACTCTCCCCGCATCTTCACTTCGGCGAGATCGGTCCGCGACAGATCCACCACGCCCTGCGCGTCTTGGCTGAGAGTTCTCTCTCCTCCACGAGAGCCGGTGTTGATGGCTATTTGCGCCAACTGGGCTGGCGCGAATTCGCCCACCATCTGCTCTACCATTTTCCGCAGACCGATCAGACCCCACTCCAGCTCAAGTTCAAGGCTTTTCCCTGGGCCTGGGCGGCTCAACGACCGGAAGCGTTATCCGCCTGGCAGCAGGGCCGCACCGGCATTCCCATCGTCGATGCCGGCATGCGCGAGCTCTGGCATACCGGCTGGATGCACAATCGAGTGCGTATGATCGTCGCCTCCCTGCTGACAAAAAACCTGGGCATCCACTGGCTGGAGGGAGCGCGCTGGTTCTGGGACACTCTGCTGGATGCAGATCTGCCGAACAACAGCCTGGGCTGGCAATGGACGGCTGGCTGCGGCGCAGACGCCGCCCCCTTCTTTCGCATCTTCAACCCGGTGCGTCAGGGCCAGCGTTTCGATCCCAATGGCGACTATGTGAGACACTGGGTGCCGGAACTGGCGAAACTGCCAAACGCCCGGCTGCACGCCCCCTGGGAAGCCAGCGCTGAGATACTCGACGCCGCCGGCATCAAACTGGGCCAGACCTATCCCGAGCCGATGGTCGACCTCAAGCAATCCCGGGAGTCAGCCTTGAGCGCCTGGAAGCAGATAAAGTAGATCAACCCCATGTCCCAAACCCCGTGAAGGCCAAGCGATGAATCAGAACCCACCCAAGGTCGGTGTCAGTGCCTGTCTGCTCGGTCATCAGGTACGTTACGATGGCGGCCACAAGCGTAACGCCTTCATCATCGGCCCGCTCAGCGAACATATGGATTTCGTCCCGGTCTGTCCGGAGACGGCCATTGGCCTGGAGATTCCCCGTCCGACCATTCGCCTGATGGGCGATATCGATCACCCGCGACTGGTCGGCACCGCCGACCCCGATTTCGACGTTACGGAAAAGATGGAGCGCTATGCACAGCGCCAGACAGGCGAGTTCGGCGAGCTCTGCGGCTATATCCTGAAGAAGGACTCGCCCAGCTGCGGCATGGAACGGGTCAAGGTATTCAACACCAGCGGTACCCATGCCGAACGCAAAGGCAGTGGCGTCTTCGCGCGCATTCTGATGCAACGTCTGCCCCTGCTGCCGGTGGAAGAAGAGGGCCGCCTCAACGATGCGGTACTGCGCGAGAACTTCGTCAACCGGGTCTTTGTCATGCAGCGCTGGCAGAACCTGTTGCAACAGGGGGTGACAGCGGCGCGCCTGATCGACTTCCACACCGCTCACAAGTATCTGGTGATGGCCCACTCCCAGGCCGCTTACCAACGGTTGGGGCGCATGCTGTCAAATCTCTCCAAGGGATACCTGCCGGAGATTGCCGAGGAGTACAGCATGGAACTGATGCACACCTTGAAACGCCGGGTCACCAGAAAGCGTCACGTCAACGTACTGCAACACATCATGGGGTACCTGAAAAAGCAGATCGACAGCGGTGACAAACTGGAGTTGAGCGACAGCATCGAGACCTACCGCCGTGGCGAAACCCCGCTGATCGTTCCCATCACCCTGCTGCGCCACTACTTCCGACGCCACCCCGATCCTTACATGGAAAAGCAGATCTATCTGCGTCCCCATCCAGACAAGCTGGGGCTGCGCAACGGGATATGAACGCTCAGGGCATCGTTACCGCACTACTACCGATCCTCAGCCTGATCCTGCTGGGACTGGCGCTGAAACAGATCCGCTTCATCCCCGATGAGGCCTGGGCCGGCATGGAGCGACTGACCTATTTTCTGCTCTTTCCCGCACTGCTGATCCACACCCTTGGCCGCCAGCGGCTCGATGGGATTCCCTGGCTTGAGATATTGGCGGTCGTGGTCGCTGTGTTACTGCTGGCAAGCCTGCTGCTGGTGATCGGCTTTAAACTCTTTGCTGCCGTTTCCGGCGCCACTTTCACTTCGATCTTCCAGGGTGGCATCCGCTTCAACACCTATATCGCTCTGGCCCTGGCTCAGGCCTTTTTCGGCAATCAGGGGCTTGCCATGGGGGCTGTGATGGCAGGCTTCATGATCGTCCTCATCAATCTGCTGTGCATCTCTGTCCTGTCGGTCTGGGGCAGTGGCCGAGCGGTCAGACGCGGAGGTTTGATGCGGGATGTCATCAGCAATCCACTGATACTTGCCTGCCTGATCGGCTGGGGACTGAGCCTCAGCGGTATCGGCCTGCCTGGGCCCAGCGAGGAGATATTGGAGATCGTGGGTCGTGCCGCCCTCCCCTTCGGCCTGCTGGCGGTGGGCGCGGCGTTGCGACCCAGGGCGCTACACGGCCACTTGGGGCCTATCCTGGTCTCGTCACTGGTTCAGTTCGGTGTGAAGCCGCTGGCCACGGCCGGGATGATTATTTTGACCGGCTTGGGGGGACCCGCTGCCGGGGTACTGGTGATCGCCTTCATGACCCCCACCGCATCCTCGGCCTACATCCTGGCCCGACAGCTCGGCGGCGATACCGAAACCATGGCCTCGATCATCACCCTGCAGACCCTGCTGGCCTTCCTGGTGATGCCATTGATCGCCTATCTGATGCTCAGCTGATTGCTATCTGAATCGGATCGCACTGACTTAGCGGTTTTGCTGGGGTGGGCCCAACCCTACCGCTCCATTCAGGGTGTAGGGTGGGGCCCTGCCCCACCATTAAGTCGCTTAACTAAGTACCACTCCCACGCTAAACCTTTTCACCCCAAACCGCGTAGACCGGATCGGCAAAGGGCTGTTGCCTGGCATATTTATCCTCCTGCGGGCGCAGCATCCCGCGCAGAGACCAGGTCTCCAGATTACTGAAGCCCTCGGCCTGCAGAAAATAATCGAGCACCAGTCCCATGCGCTCGAACTCATGCAGCTCTGGCCAGATCCTGATCACCTTGGGTTGGAACCAGCGGTTGGAGAAGGTGGTGATGAAGCGGCCGCCCGGTTTCAGCACCCGTAACGCCTCGCGGAAGAGCGCCTGGGGCTGGATCAGGTACTCCACCGAGACGGTGCAGACAATGGCATCGAAACGGTTCTCCTCGAAGGGCAGCCTGGGTTGCAGATTCAAGTCATGCACCAGCCGCTCGTTCAGTTGCGGATTGGCGTCGAGTTCCTCCAGATTCATCCCCAGGCCGACGACATTCGAGAGGGATAAGCTCTCCGGCAGGTGCGATTTCCAGCTCGACATGAGATCGAGCACCTCTCCTCCTGGCGGAATCAACCGGCCGTAAAGCGCCTCGATCTGTTCATGCGCGATACGATCGATATGATCCACCAGTCGCGGCATCTGATCAGTTCTGCGATGTCATGACAGGCGCCGCCATGCTCTTCGCCGGCACTCCGGATATTCAGCAGGGTCGCGGAGAGTCTCATCGCTCGATCGGCCAGGGGATGATTGAGATCGACACCCAGTGCGTCGTCAACGCGCGTCACCCTGAAGGGAGTATGGTCCTCGGGGTAGATGCCACGCACCGGGGCGATGACGCCCTTGGGATAGAAACGCCCTGCGCGGGGCTCCAACTTAATGCCCTTGCGAAATTGGCGGTTGAATTGATGCGGTTTGATATCGAAACTGTGGTTCGGACGATAGGCCTCGATCAACTCACCAACGGAGAAATTCTCCACCGCCGTGTGACCGACCGGCTTATCGAGAACCCCTGCCTCCAGCGCCGGCGGGAAGATGTCGCGCCACAGATTGAGTTTCTGCGACACCTGCGAGTCTGTGTGACGCGCCACATCCGAATGCCACTGCAGATCGAAGCGCATGGCGCAGAGCGTCTCTCGGCTGCTCCGCTCAGGCTGTGTGGCGTCTGACTCTGCCAGGGTCGTCTCCTGGAAGATTTCTGCGGGCGGTACGAGCAGGCTTTCGTCCATTGTCTGGAACCCCGTGAGGATAGTGTTGATGGGTCGCGATAGCGATAGACTTTGTAGACGCAATGTACAAGCTCAAATCACCGATTCCAACAACTCCATTGATCTTTGAGCGGGTATTACACAAGTGTGTTTCATAGCGGATAAAAAGAGGGGCTAAGCGGATGAGTCAGCAGCAGATCGATGGCTTCGGACTGATCGTCATCGGTGACGAGATTCTCTTCGGCCAACATCAGGATAGTCATGTGAGCCACTTTCGGCAGCTGCTCGATTCCCGCGGCCTGAAGCTCGCCCGCTGTTGGCTGCTACCGGATGAGGCGACAAGCCTGACGCAACATCTACGTTTCTCCATGCAGAGTGGCCTGCCCGTCTTCGTCTGCGGGGGCATAGGTGCGACCCCGGATGACCTCACCCGCCCCTGTGCCGCTGAGGCGGCCGGGGTGGCCCTGACTCGCCATGCAGAGGCATCAGCCCTGATCGAAGAGCGTTTTGGCGAGGCAGCCTACCCGACCCGAATCCACATGGCGGACCTGCCGCAGGGATGCGCGCTGATCCCCAATCCGTATAACCGGATTCCCGGATTCTCCATCAGGGGGCACCATTTTCTGCCCGGCTTTCCAGAGATGGCCTGGCCGATGGCTGAGTGGGTTCTGGAGAACAACTATCCGTCACAGGTAACAGCCATTGCTGAGGCCTCTCTGTTGGTATTGGAGACACCGGAGAGCACCCTGGTGCCTATCATGGAGGCCTTTACCGGCCGCTTTCCCGAACTCAAACTCTTCAGTCTGCCGCACCTGGGAGAGACGCCGGAAATCGAGCTGGGTTTGCGTGGGCGTGGCGATATCGCCACGGCGATCAAAGCGCTGGCGGAAGCCCTTGATCAGGCTGGTATCCCCTACCGGCAGCCACTCGCCTGAGCGGTCGCGAAAAACCTTTCAGTCACACCGCTGACAGCCGGTATACAGAAAAAAACCGGGTAAAAGCGTTTCGGTCAGCCGCTAGGGCGTTTCAACTCCCAGCGCCTGTAACCGGTTGATCACCTCATCGCTGTGCGTCTTCGGCTCCACATCCCGGTAGACATGGGCGATGCGCCCTTTGGGATCGATGATAAAGCTGTGACGCTTGGCGAATTTGATCGGCCCCAGCTGCCACAGTGATCCATAGCGCTTGGCGACCTGCCCATCCGCATCGGAGAGCAGGGGAAAGGGCAGATGATACTTTTCCGCAAAGGCCTGATGGCTTTCGATATCATCCATACTCACCCCCAGCAGAGTGACTCCCATTTCGGCCAGACGATCAAAATCGTCACGAAACTCGCACGCCTCCTTGGTGCAGCCGGGAGTATCGTCCTTGGGATAGAAATAGAGCACCACCCACTGCCCTGCGTACTTGGCAAGACTTTGTGTCACACCATTCTGATCCATTAACTGGAACTCCGGCGCCGGCTCCCCGCTCTTAACCTCGGCCATGGCCTGGCCGAAGGAAAAGAGGCCCAGGGCAATCAGAATAAATGATGATGTCATCGGCATTTAAAGCCTCCTGATAATCCAAACAGAGACAGACAATGCCTGTATGACCCTGAGTCGCAGACGAAGTTTTCACAGAATCTACTGTTTTATGCTTCGGCTGTGTAGATAAGTCGCCTGATCAGTCTTCGGATTCAGCTGGCAAACCAATGCCCCACGGCGGTGAAAAGGCAACCCGATGTCGAATGCTGACACTGAATGGTGGAGGGTGAATGGTGGGGCTGGGCCCCACCCTACCCATTTGATCAAGGCGTAGAGTGGAGCCCAGCCCCACCACAAAGCATGGTTGGATATCGCTAAAAGAACAGGCATAGACACGACAGGAGCAGGCTCCAGTCGCCTCCATCTCCATGCCTCAGGAGGTGGCAGGCTTAGCGGCCGGATCAAACACCTTCAGCAAAAAGAATCCCATCACCGCTGAGATGGCGGATCCGAGCAATATGCCCAGACGATCCCCCAACACGATCACGTCCGATCCCCCCTGCTCAAAGGCCAGCGAGGCGATAAAGAGACTCATGGTGAAACCAATGCCGCAGAGCACGCTGGTACCGTAGAACCCCCACCAGCTGGCCCCAGTGGGCAGCTTGGCGAAGCCGAACCAGATCGCCACTCCGCAGAACAGCAGGATACCCACCTGCTTGCCGATGAACAGGCCTGCGGCGATGCCCAAGGGTATGGGTTCGAGCAGACTGTCGAATGAGGTGCCCTCCAGCGAGACACCTGCATTGGCGAAAGCGAAGACCGGGACAATGAAAAAGGCGACCCACTGGTGCAGGCTGTGCTCCACGGTCTTCAGCGGTGAGCGCTGCGGGTCCTTGGGATCGCGTAAAGGGATCATCATGCCCACAATCACCCCCGCCAGGGTGGCGTGAACACCCGATTTGAGCACTGCCACCCAGAGGATAGCCCCCACCACCATGTAGGCGTCAACCCGGGTCACTTTGAACAGATTCATGCCCAGCATCACCACCACAGCGGCCAGTGCGAACATCAGGCTCATGAAGGAGAGATCGGCGGTGTAGAAAACCGCGATGATCAATACCGCGCCCAGATCGTCGAAGATTGCCAGCGCCATCAGAAAGATGCGCAGGGAGACCGGCACCCGATCACCCAGCAGAGCAAGTACACCCAGCGCGAAGGCGATATCGGTAGCGGCGGGGATGGCCCACCCGTTCAGCGCCAAAGCGTCGCCCTGATTGAGCCAGAGATAGATGGCCGCCGGTACTACCATGCCGCCGACCGCGCCCAGTCCGGGCAGAATAATCTGATCCGGCCGCGAGAGCTCTCCTTCGAGAAACTCCCGCTTCACCTCAAGACCAATAAGCAGAAAGAAGACCGCCATCAGGCCGTCGTTGATCCATAGCAACAGCGGCTTGTCCAGGTGCAGGGCGCCAACCCGAATCTCCACTGGGGTGCTGAGCAGGGAATCGTAGAGCCAGCTGAGGGGGGAGTTCACCAACACCATCGCCAGCACAGCGGCAAAAATCAGCAGGATGCCGCTGGAGGAGTCCTGTTTGATGAAATCGCGCAACCAATCCGATATCGCTTCCGCCTTATTATTGCTTGTGCTCATCTCGTGTCATCGCCCGCTTTTGCTAGTTGATGTTTATTGTGCCAAACCGACGTACTGACGCCAGCTGGCGCTGTCGTATCTTGCCGGCCTGTTTCTGTCATATCACCATAGCCTGATAGCGCTGTCATCTGTGTCGCTTCGACGGGATGGGTACGCAGGTATCCCAAAGCCTCGCGCACAGCCCTGACCACCGCTCTGGGTGTCACCGTGGCGCCAGTCAGCTGATCGAAACTGCCGCCATCCCTTTTCACCTTCCAGGCAGCCACGTCGGGATGCTCAAGCGTGGCATTATCGAACTGTTTCAGCCAGTTGGATCGACCCGATTCGATGCGATCCCCCAGCCCCGGGGTCTCACGATGGGCGATCACCTCGACTCCAGCCAGGGAGCCGTTGGCTCGTACCGCTAACAATAATTCGATATCACCATTGTAGCCATCCGGTGTAGTCAACTGCAGCAGGGTGGCCACCGTTCTCTCTCCACGCATTGCCAGGTAGGCAGTAACCGGCATGGCCGGTTTGTCACTGCGCTGGATAGCAAAATGGCGCGGATGGGCGAGCAGATCGTTGTCATAGGCGTTTTCCGGCAGTAATCGGCTTATTGCCTGTAATGCATCCTGGCGCTGATTCAACGCAATGCGCTCCAGGGTCTGCTGATGTATCCACATGACTCCCCCTGACCCGGTCAGGGCAAAGAGTCCCATCACCAGAGCCGCAGCAAAGGGGCGCAACCACCGGTTCGGATTTCTCAACGACACGGCTTTAGTGGCATTTGGGGCTGTTTCGATACGGGACATGCAGACGGAAAATGGCAGGTTGCGGTGTTGTCGATGAAATTGGGCTCGATACGAATGGCATTGACTGAGTCTGAGTGCGCTGTAGGGAGTGTAGGCTGGGGGTCCTGCCCCGCCATCAAGTCACTTTACGAAGCACCTCTCCGATCCAGTACCAGTGCGGCTCCAAGCCTAACCTCCCATCAGAAATTGTCCAGAGATCAATACCATGCAATAGCTACCCTTATTAACCTACGACCCTGGCAGGTAGAGAAGCTGCAAATGCAGGCAGTCAGGCATACACTAGATATAGGGAGCTTGCCCTCTGAAGCAACCGGAGGTTGAGAGCTCTCTATGTATCAGGTCATGAGGCAGTTTAAGAGGTACAAGAGATGCCCTACATTAATATCAAGGTCACGCGAGAAGGGGTCACCAAGCGGCAGAAACAGGAGCTGATCGCCGGCGCCACGCAACTGCTGGTGGATGTGCTTGGCAAGGACCCATCCACCACGGTGGTTGTGATCGATGAAGTCGATACCGACAACTGGGGCTTTGCCGGTGAACAGATAACCGAACGGCGGCGCAAGGGAACATAAAGGACACTAGCCCGAATATTACTCCCGATCGCTTGGATCTGACATCAGACTAATTTCCTTCCTGTGATGGAAAAAAGGTGCGGGAGAACTTCGTCTCTGCCGACGAATGGTCTCTTCGCTGGCAAGTTTTGCGATATGTCTACCACTCAATCTGAATTTTAGTGCCGACTTTGACTAGCTCCAGAAATTCATCCATTTCTGAATTTTTCAGCGCAATACACCCATTAGTCCAGTTAAAGTTCTGGGTAATTGCGGATAACCAACCTAAATTGTTTCTTTGGCCATGCACCATGATAAAGCCACCGGGTGAAAGACCATTTTTCGCAGCCCTGGACTTGTCAATTTCATTGGGGTAGCTGATGTGCATTGCCCGATAAAATAAAGAGTCCTCATTTATATAATCAAGCGTGTAAACACCTTCAGGAGTCCTCTCGTCACCTTCATATTGCTTATGACCCTTGGGATTGGCGCCTAAAGCGACTCTATACTCCTTGACAATTTTTTCGCCGTCCATCAGAAACATTCTGTTTTCTGACTTGTCAATCTTCACCAGATCAACATCTGCGCAAGCAATAGTTGAGACGAACAAAAACAGGAATATATATCTCATGATTTACATAAAGCAGTTAGGTTTACGCGACCTCGCAGGAACCGCAACGCCCGGTAAACATGCGAAATTCATTAGCTCCGGCGCTTCAATAATAATGCGTCAGATCCATTCTCGATGCACTTGCGATGATCTTTTCGGCCATTCTTGAAGGTTTGAGGGTGATTGCTCGCAGTCTAGCTAGCATACTGCTCAAACAGATCGTTGACTGAGCTGTTGTCAATTGATTTCGCGAATTCAGACACATCGCCGAATGTGGTCTTTGCACCATGTAACAAAAGCAATTTCAGCAACTCGAGTTTATAGATGCGCTAAGCAATACTTGATGTAATGGGCTTACCCCTTCTCTATTTAATACATTAATGTCACTGCCGCAGTCGATAAGCATTTGAACTATAGCGACATCATTGTTTCTTACTGAATAGTACAAAGGCAAGTTGCCGTATTTATCCTGATCATTTACCGGCACCCCCTTTTTCAGAAGAAATTCCACTGCCTTTGCGTTTGCCGGTTTACCTGCAAGCATGGTTGCTTGATGAAGCAGATTCCATCCTTCTTTCTCTGTAGTTGCATCTGAAGAGAGCCCATTAGCGAAGTATCCCTCAAGAGAGGGGATATCTCCTTTCATAATAGCCCTGATAACATCTCGATGATTAAAATCATTCACGATACGTACAACCCGCTTCATTACACCTTTTTTACGCTATTCGTAATTGCTAGACCATTCCGGTAATTTCTTATTTCACACTTCAAATCAACGGTGACAATAAGCTGAGCAACATAGTAGAAGTATCTATTACCGTCCTAATGGATTTATTCCGCATGCCACTTGTTTACTTTGTTGCCTTCCATAATTTATACGGCAACCAGAGTAGAGCTCGTAATAATAGATACGCAATAGTCAGAGGAAAAAAGATAAGCGCAAGTACAATCAATATCTTCCCCATTACTCCTGTCTGATCAACCTCTTCCTCATCTTCGCCGATCCATTCCTCTCCCTCATAGAGCAGCTTTCCACCATATTGGTCTTTTATCTTTACCAGAGACGAAAATACTGAGTCAGGATAATCCCCTTCGCATCGGATCTCTTTACCTAATTCATCATAGAAAACCTCGAAAGCCTTGCCGGTAGAATGAGTTTCTTCTCCACCATCTTCCGATAGTAACTTTCGAAACTCCGCACTCGCCTTGTCATAATTTTCTGTCACGATAAGTGAGACGACTTGACTCATAAACCTATTTCTCACTTAACATCTGAATTTGCAGATTTAATATCTGGTAACACTCTTTTATGCTTCGCGGTTTTCGGTGCACAAAAGTTGGCAACTAAAAGCAGCGTAGGACATGCACTGATTATAAAACTAGCAGGCTGTTGAAAAAGTTTCTGGTGGATGCCAGACAAGGCGGAAATGGGCGAAAAAGCGCAGTGTACTGGCGTGTACATGAGCATTT
>JARRNY010000123.1:0-13582 GCA_037384445.1 Candidatus Thiodiazotropha sp. | reverse complement strand
CACCACGAAGAGATTGTTGCGCGCGCCACTGAGCAGACGCAGCCAGGCGTACTGGATGGTATTGGTATCCTGAAACTCGTCCACCAGTACATGATGAAAACGCTCCTGATAGTGCTGCAGCACATCGGGCCGGTCACGCCAGAGCTCGTGGGCGCGCAGCAGCAGCTCAGCGAAGTCGACCATGCCGCCCCGCTCGCAGGCCGCCTGGTATTCAGCATAGAGACGGATCATCTGTCGCTGGTAGGGATCGCCACCATCATCCAGGTGCTGTGCGCGCAACCCTTCGTCCTTCTTACCGTTGATGAACCACTGGATCTGCCGCGGGGGCCAGCGGGCCTCATCCAGATCGAGGCTTTTCAGCAGGCGTTTGATGAGACGGAACTGGTCATCCGAATCGAGGATCTGAAACGACTGCGGCAACCCAGCCTCTTTCCAGTGGGCGCGCAATAGCCGGTGGGCCCCAGCAACTCCTCGATGCGGGTGCGCATCTCCCGCGCCGCCTTGTTGGTAAAGGTCACCGCCATCACCGACCAGGGGGAGGCGTTCTCCACCGCCAGCAGCCAGGCGATACGGTGCACCAGCACGCGGGTTTTGCCACTTCCGGCACCCGCCAGCACCAGCATGCTGCCGATTGGAGCGGTTACCGCTTCACGTTGGGCGTCGTTGAGGGGATCGAGTATCGGAGAAACATCCATCGGAGTATTCTAGGGCCAGTAAAAACGACAATATATATCACAAGGCATTTACATGCAGATCCTCGCTGGCGACATCGGCGGCACCAATACCCGGCTCACGCTCTACCACGCCCTTTCTCGCGACCGGCTGGAACCCCTGCGCGAGGCGACCTACCCCAGCCCGGCCTTTGCCGGTCTGGAGGCAATCCTCAGCCAATTTCTCGAAGGCCAGGCACCGGACCGGATCGAACGTGCCTGTTTCGGCATTGCCGGGCCGGTCATCGATCAGGCCTGTGACGCCACCAATCTCCCCTGGCAGGTCTCAGCCCAAGCCATTAAGCAGCAATTCAACTTCGATGCCACTTGGCTGCTGAACGACCTGGAGGCCAACGCCTGGGGCATTGAGGCACTGTCCGATAAAGACCTCTTTCTGCTTAACCCCGGTAAGACCCGGACAGGTGGCAACCGTTCCATCATCTCTGCCGGTACCGGGCTTGGCGAAGCGGGTATCTATTGGGACGGCAGCCACTACCGCCCCTTCCCTTCCGAGGGCGGGCATGCGGATTTCAGCCCGACCAATCTGCTTGAGTATGAACTGATGGAGTGGCTCGCTGAACGCTATGGCCATGTGAGCTGGGAGCGGGTGGTATCCGGCCCTGGTCTTGAAAATATCTACCAATTCCTTATCGGTTACCATCAGACCGATATTCCAAACTGGCTTCAAGCCGAGATAGGGCAACAAGGTGTAGCGCCAGCTATTTCTGCAGCAGCCCTAAGCGGCCGCGACCCAGTCTGTATAGAATCCCTTGACCTCTTCATCGAGTTCTATGCACGCGAAGCCGGCAATCATGCATTGAAGATCATGTCATCGGGCGGAGTCTACCTGGGCGGTGGCATCGCACCCCGTATCTCCCCCCGACTCAAAGAGGGTACTTTTCTCCAGGCCTTTTTCCGTAAAGGCCGCATGCAACCACTGATGGAAGCCATGCCGGTCAATGTGATACTCAACGACAAAGCTGCACTCATGGGCGCTGCCCGCTTTGCGGCACTGAATTGATTTTGCGCGAAAATCACAAATTTGACGCTCGCCCAGTACTTTACTTCCTTCCTTGCTTGTCAGGGTACCACCCCGGAAAGATTAAGCAGTCATTAATGCATTACATTGAAAAGACGCTTTTTTTGCGGTAAATAATATTAAAATACTTGAAAAATAGCTATGATTGGTCTACTTGGCCAACACGTTCAGAGGTTAGTAATGACATACTTGGTATGGACAAGGAATCTGGATACTGGCATTGAGGTCATCGATGGCCAGCACCGGCAGATCGTTGCCTACATCAATCAGATTCACGATGCAAAACAAACCCGGAACCATGAGGCCATCTCAAAAGTCCTGGCGGACACCATCGAATACACCATCTCCCATTTCGGTTTCGAAGAGACCTTGCTTGAAGATGCGGGCTATGAATTCATCCGGCCGCATAAGAAGGTACATGAGCTTTTTATCAAACGCGTCAGCGAATTCAAGCAACGTTTCGATGGTGGCGAAGACGTCGCGGATGAGCTTCACGGATTGTTATCCCGCTGGCTCTTCAGTCATATTCTTAATGACGACGCCGCCTATGTGCCCTCCGTACAGTCATCAATGCGAGATTATGCAGGCAACAAACAGAAGCAGGGCCTACTCAAGCGCTCCTTGTCCAAGTTCTTCGGCTGATAACCTTCACCCCGGTACAAGGGGTGAAGGTGGCGCCGGTTGAAGAGCAAAAGGGCCAAAAACCCTGTGTTTCAGAAGATTCTGGCTTCAGTTGCATGCAGTTGCACCTGCCACAAGCCAGACTTGAACATCCAATTAATCAAAAGGTTTAGGCGACGGTGTCTTGTCTCTCGATGGCGGCAGGATAGGCAGCTGGAAGACCGGCTGATCACCAGTCAATGTCTTCAAGAAAGCCACGATCTGCGCGTTCTCTTTCGTTGTGAATTTCTTTCCAAGCTGTAGCCGGCCCATCACATCAACCGCTTCAGTCAACGTCCCCGCCTCGCCATCATGAAAGTAGGGGTAGGTCATCTCCACATTGCGTAAGGTCGGCACTTTGAACTTGAAACGATCCCCATCTTTCCCGGTGACCGCACTCAATCCTTCAGCGGAGCTATTCGTCTGATAGGGCTCCACGATGCCCATCTTTTGAAAGGAGTTACCACCGACGGCTTCACCGTTATGGCAGGCGACACATCCGCTATCTTTGAACAACTGATAGCCTGCCAATTCCTCTTGCGACAGGGCATCTTTATCCCCCAGCAGCCATCGGTCAAAACGGGCGTTGGGTGTCACCAGCGTCTTTTCAAACTCGGCGATGGCATCCGTCACTTCATCAATAGTGACCGTTTCGCTGCCAAAGACCTGCTTGAACTCCATCACATATTCAGGAATTGATTCCAACAAACTGACTGCCAGCGTGTGGCTGAAGGCCATCTCACCCGGATTTTCGATTGGCCCTCCCGCCTGGGCCTTCAAATCCGCCGCTCTACCATCCCAGAACTGTGCGAGGTTAAGGCTTGAATTGAGCACCGTAGGAGCATTGATCGGGCCCTGCTGCCAGTTATGCCCAATGGAGGTCTTCAAATTATCCGTGCCGCCCATGCTCAGATTGTGGCAGGAGTTACAGGAGATAAACCCTGACTTTGACAATCGCGGGTCGAAATAGAGCTTTTTACCCAGCTCCACCATTCCCAGGTTGATGTTTTGAACCGGCTTGATGGGCTGAATCGGCTCATTTGCCACAAGCAAGCCAGGAGTAGGGCCCAGTAAGGCAAGAGTTATAACAGTCAATATTCGTTTCATATTCAATCCCTTAAATGGTTGAGTCTGCTGAAACCATCCCCTGTGATAAAAATAAACGGGGTTTAGTGAGAAAAGTGCCATCCAGGTGGCCGTGTCAGTTCTTATTCGAAATACAGATCATTGCCATCAGGTTTCATGTGAGAGGTCATGCCACTCTGCAATAACCCTAGAAATGACAAGGAAGAATTTAGATTTAGAATAGTTCTAAAACAATGATGAATATCAATCGTCAGCACATGACGTGATATCGGAGAGTGAAAATGGGTTATCAGTCTTGGTTTCTGACTCTCACCACCAGATCGGCTGTCTCCATGATGGTGCCATCCGGTAGATCGGAGTGGAGGAAGAGGGGGACCAGGCGCTCTTTCATGTCGATCAGATCGCCGGTATCGACATTGTAGAAGTGGTGGTGGCGACTGGTGTTGGAGTCGTAGAAGGTTTTCGAATTGCTGACATGGATCTCACGCACCAGCCCTTTCTGTGCAAACAGGCCAAGCGTGTTGTATACCGTGGCTTTGGAGACCCGCACACCCGTACTGCTGACTAAATCATATAGCTCTTCAGGCGTCACATGCTGATGACGTGCAAACAGCGTCTGTGCAATAAGGCGACGCTGTGTAGTAACGAAAATTCCCTGTTCAGTCAGAATCGAGTCGACTGCCCGCAAGGAACCATCCTGATTAACACGGTTAGTAGTCATCCGATAAGTATAGTAAGACACGGCCTCCTGAGACAATACAATTTCATTGACCGAAATTAATGCCTAACATCTTAAACTTGAGCTAGGCTCTTAGATGTCAGATAAAGACACCCCTAGACATTGTTAGGCATTGGCTATCGATGCCATTGATACAACCATTAGCTTCCGATTAATTTTAGAACTATTCTAATGCCCACGAAGAGTCTAGGGGCTCAACGTTTTTTTCACTCACTTAAGAACAACCACATTCGGAGACCAGACATGGAACTCAAAGGTAGCAAGACCGAGCAGAACCTGAAAGACGCTTTTGCCGGAGAATCCCAAGCCAACCGCCGTTATCTCTATTTCGCCGCCAAGGCTGACGTTGAGGGCTATAACGATGTCGCCGCCCTGTTCCGCTCCACTGCAGAGGGCGAGACCGGTCACGCTCACGGCCATCTGGAGTACCTGGAGCAGTGTGGTGATCCCGCCACCGGCATGCCCTTCGGCCCCACTGGCGATAACCTGAAAACCGCAGTCGCTGGCGAGACCCATGAGTACACCGACATGTACCCCGGCATGGCCAAGACTGCACGTGACGAGGGTTTTGACGAGGTAGCCGATTGGTTCGAGACCCTGGCTAAGGCCGAGCGCTCTCACGCCAACCGTTATCAGAAAGCACTGGACGAGATGGAATGATCGCTTAGTTATGTACGGGCGACCACCTGGTCGCCCGTCAAAACCAACCGGAGCAAATAAAAATGGCAGGCCCGACAGGACAGCGTGAAGGCAATCTGGAAGCCCCCACCCGGCATCCGATCGATTGGAAGAACCCTGACTACTACGATGAGGAAAAGGTGTTCGCCGAGATGGAGCGTGTCTTTGATCTGTGCCACGGCTGTCGACGCTGCGTCAGCCTCTGTCAAAGCTTTCCCACTCTGTTCGATCTGGTTGACGAATCCGAGACCCTGGAGGTCGATGGCGTCGACAAACAGGACTACTGGCAGGTGGTCGATCACTGCTATTTATGCGATCTCTGCTACATGACCAAGTGCCCCTATGTACCACCCCACGAGTGGAACATTGATTTTCCCCACCTGATGCTTCGCGCCAAGGCGGTCAAGTATAAGAAGGGCGACGTAAAGCTGCGCGACCGCCTACTGACCAGCACCGACAACCTGGGCAAACTCGCGGGCATCCCTGTAGTCTCCGGCGTGGTCAATACCTTCAACAAAGCGAAGAACTTCCGCGAGATCCTGGATCACACCCTGGGGGTCCACCCGGAAGCCAAACTCCCTGAATTTCATAGCAAGCCGTTACGCAAACGTCTTGCCGAAAAGAAGCACCTTAGCGCCGTGGGTACTCCCGCTGGCCGCACCAAAGGCAAGGTCGCGCTGTTTGCAACCTGCTATGGCAACTATAACGAACCCATCGTAGGCGAAGATCTTGTTGCTGTCTTCGAACACAATGACATTCCTGTCACCATTGCCGACAAAGAGCAGTGCTGCGGCATGCCGAAGCTGGAGTTGGGCAACCTCGACGCGGTCGAGGCTGCCAAGAATGCCAACATCCCTGAATTGGCCAGGCTGGTCGACGAGGGCTGGGACATTGTTGCACCGGTTCCCTCCTGCGCTCTGATGTTCAAGCAGGAGCTACCGCTGATGTTTCCCGACGACCCCGAGGTAAAGAAGGTGTCGGAGGCGATCTTCGATATTTTCGAATACCTCATGCTGCGGCACAAAGGGGGCCTGCTAAAGACCGACTTTAAGCAGGGACTGGGCAAGGTCGCCTACCATGCCGCCTGCCACCAGCGGGTACAGAACGTAGGCGCAAAAACCAAAGAGCTGTTATCACTGATTCCCGATACCGAGGTTACCGCCATCGAACGCTGTTCCGGCCACGATGGCACCTACGCAGTAAAGAGCGAGTTCCACGAGGATGCCATGAAGATCGGCAAGCCTGTGGTCAATCGGGTCAAACAAGCTGAAGCCGACCACTACGGCAGCGACTGTCCGATGGCGGGACACCACATAGAGAACGGACTGCGCGACGGTCGGGAACCTGAGCATCCGATCACTTTGGTAAGAAAGGCTTACGGCCTCTAATAGAGAACGAGGAAAGACAATGTCGAACGAAGGTTATCACGAGCCCGTAGAACAACTCAGTAACGAAACCCGCGACATGCACCGCGCCATCGTATCCCTGATGGAGGAGCTCGAAGCGGTTGACTGGTACAACCAGCGTGTTGATGCCTGCAGCGATCCGGAGCTGCGCGCCATACTGAAACACAACCGCGATGAGGAGAAGGAACACGCCGCCATGGTGCTGGAGTGGATCCGTCGCCGCGATGCTAAATTTGATGGTGAGCTCAAAGACTATCTGTTTACTGAAAAACCCATTGCGCACGATTGAGACATTTGCAGGAAAGACCCATGACCCATCTCTCTCACGAAGACCTCTACAGCCTCGAAGATTACGCACGCATCCGGCACGATTTTCGTGCCAAAGTGATCGAGCACAAGAAGCAGCGTCGGCTGCCCATCGGTCCCAATGCCGCACTCTATTTCGAGGACGCGCTGACCATGCAGTATCAGATCCAGGAGATGCTGCGAATAGAAAAGATCTTCGAGCCCGACGGCATTCAGGACGAACTCGATGTCTACAACCCGTTGATACCCGACGGCATGAACTGGAAAGCTACCTTCATGATGGAGTATGCCGACGAGGATGAGCGCAAGGTCGCTTTGAGTCAGCTGGTCGGCATCGAAAACACCATCTGGCTACAGGTCGAAGGTTACGACAAGGTACACCCCATCGCCAACGAAGATCTGGAGCGTTCAACGGATGAGAAAACCTCCTCCGTCCACTTCATGCGCTTCGAGCTCAGCGAGGAGATGGTTAAGGCACTCAAAGGTGGCGCCAAACTGAGCGCCGGTATCGACCACCCTAACTACCATATTCAGGTCGACGAACTACCGCCTGCGGTCAGAGAATCGTTGATCGGCGATCTGCACTGATCGATCCCACTCACAGCCATCTGACGTGAAAAGAGGAGGCGGCCAGCCTCCTCTTTCATGTTAACCCGGTATCGAGCCATCAACTTGCCGGTGCCGGCAGTTTTCCGTCCACCAAAAACAGTTCCCGCTTAAACACCGTGGTACCCAGCGAGACATTGTAGAAAGCTACCTCATCGTCACTGACATCACACAACCACGCCTGCTTCCAGGTCGAACGGCCGTCGATAAAGGGGGTGGCATTAAACAGTCCAATGTTTAAACCGCTTTGCGGGTCTCTTGCTGAACGGTAGATGAAGAGCTCAATACCAGCAGCACGCATCTCACTGCCAAGAGATTGCGTCGCCGCATAGCTAGTCGGGTTGGTCAGAAACTCCCGATAGTTATCAAAAGGCGGCAGATGCAGGCTCAAGCCCCGGTCAGTATCGTAGTTGGCCGCGAACAGGGTATGTTCGGTGGTCAGTCGTCCGGCCGGCGGCGGCAGACTCATCCCGGACCAGAACACCAGACGATAGAAGGCGGTCTCTGCCAGTACCGAGGATGTCTCCAGTGCACCGTAGAAAAGACTGGGTTCGAAACGGTTGCCAAATCGGGAACCATATTCCAAAGGTGGATAGCGAAAGGGAGAAGCGAGCAGGTAGTCCAGATGACCGCTACCCGCCGGCAGAGGAGGTTTGCTCTGTTCCAGCAACTGTTCCAACAGCGCCTGCTCGGCCAGGTCGTCGACCAGGGCTCGGGTCGCGATCTGCTCCTGGCTCTCCACCATCCTGAGCAGTTCTCCCTGGTGTCGACTCGGGTCAACCGCCTCCCTGCAGGCTGCCCAGATATCCATCAAACCTTGCCGCGCATCGCATCCAGATATTCGACCAGGCGCATCAGCCCAGGAACCGTCTTAACCTGCTCGGCCGGAACACCACCCGTATGGTGGTTCGGCGTCTGCATCCAGTGCCGCATGGCGGCCGCTTTACCACCGACCAGGACATAGAGGCTGCGATAGAGACGGATCACCAGCAGTGACAATTCACCTTGTGGATCGATTCCTGCCCGGTGAAACGCTGTACGGTCACGTCCGACCACCTGACCCAGTGCCTCCTGGGTCAGGCCCAGAGACTTGCCGGCGTTGAGCAACGCCTTCGTCAGCGTCGCTGATTCTTCAGGCTTCAGTAGCGTTTGGGTGCTCATGATGTTTTCCGAAAGATGATATATATTCTCTATATAGCCAATTATTGTTGCATTTGCAACATCATTGTACGGATTCTGAGAGCTTAGATGCGTCAACGAAGCATAAGGTACCGCCTGCTTCCCGGCCGCGATGCAGACGATCTCTGGCATCCATTCAGGCAAGTTCCGGGGAGACAATACATATATTGCGGCCTAACAAAATATTGAGTCCCTAGCATTGCGCAGATGTCGGCCAATCCCGCACGAAGTATTTCAAATAGGAATTCATGGTGTCACTTTCATTTCGATATTGAGGACGAAAGTACCAAAATTGTGGGCCGGATAGGACACGCCGGACATCAAGCCACTAAAGCAAGTGCTCAAACCATATGTTGGGAAAACAGAAGCCTCATTGATGCCACCATCCTTGTTAATGCGGACAAAGTAATCGAATGCCGGCAATTCCTTTCCTGGCATATAAGCGGTGCAATCGCGCATGGCATTAGCCATGGTCTGGCCAACAGCTTGTACCGCTTTTGATTCATATTCCTTCCCGTGAGGCTTTGAAAGTAAAAGCCTTGATTCACGCTTTAGGTTCTCGAATTTCTCATTGGTTAGTGTACCGACTGGCGCGTATAGATTTTGGTAAGTACGCACAATCTTGATGAAATCACCAATGTACTTATCAAAGTCTGCCTTTGTTCTTGAGTTAAACACCAGGTAGTTTATCGTATCCACTTCCTGAAAGTAGGCTGCGGCTTCATGATTACCCCATTGGTCACCAGAGAAATAGTAGAGCTCTGCCCTTCGACCATCCTCAAGTCTTATTGGCGATTGAAGCGTACTCGAATAACCAGAACTGCCCTCACTCTGGAACTCGCTTACTGTTTTTTCAACCTGTTGTTTAGCGCTCGCTGCATCTTTGGTGGATATCGCGCGGCCATAAATTATCACAGGGCTGCCGGACCAGGTTTCGCCCTTTGGGTAGAAGACCATGTGCAGGCCACGCTCGACACCGCTCTCGTTGTCGAGAACCCATCCCATCGTTGCTGTTACTGCAAAAGCATGGTCCTGTCCAAACAGCATGCCCTTACCTGCTTCAGAAATTGCGGCATTTACAGAAGTTGATAAAAGCAGTACCACTATCGACAAGAATCGCATATGGCCTCCTTGGGTAAAAAAGTTCTGTAGAGCCATACATATATCTAGAAAGTGTTAACAGGAAAAGCAACTCTACATCGCCATGCAGACGTTGGTTATCTATTTATACTTCCAGCAGATGCTTCACAGGATGCCCGTTTTAGCGACTTAAGCCAATAAACAAAAACCAGCATTAAAGCTGGTTTTTATCTCAGACAACCCGACGCATACAAACGGTTAGGGATGCCCGTTTTCAGCCTCAGTTCGTGAAACGACACCGCGAAGTGTCTAATCAGGGGAATGTATAACCTTTATCTTCCCACCACTGCTTCATTTTTTCATTTACGGCTTCCCAATCCACGTGGTCATCGCGGCTGCCGGTTCTCCCCATCTCTTTTGCAACCTTATCCAGGTACATTTTGTACTCATCTTGCTGGGATTGATCAGCATGCAGGAAATGTGTTTGTTCGCTCATCGTCAACTCCATGACGTTATACAGGTGTAGTTACTATGTGGGGGCGAGTGGCAGGATTTGCAATGCTGACCCGCTTGGGATCTTCCTAGGATACCGGTGTGGTCTGCCCCCACCCAATTCGGATGGGTGTTTCTCGTGACGTTTTGGTTGTTTGTTACCTGGGGCAGAACCGGCAAAACATTTCGCTGAAGGAAAAGGACTCACTAAATTACGCCCTCTATTTTTCAGCTCATTTGTTTAGAGCCAGCTCTCAGCCATGAGTAGCTGGTCTCGCCTCTGAACCTGCCCCTTGTCGGAACAGACGCTCATGGCATGAGCCCCCGAGCATGGCTCAACGGCCAAATGAATCATCTGGCTTGAACAGGGGCCTCGCCTGGCGGCACTTACCTCTTAAGTTCTACCCAACCTCTGTAATGCCCTCAAAGATCGAACCCGGCAGGATACGGTAAACCACTATCGCTGAACCTTGAGCTGCGATCAGATGGTCACCCTTTCGCACCATCCAGTTAACCTCATCCATGCAGGTACGCGGCACATCGAAACGTTCAAGCTCTTCCTCCGTGAACTCCTCTTCGCGGACCGGAACCTCATGGTAACCCTCGTTGTCATCGCGCAGAAACTGCTTGAAGATTTCGCCTCCCCAGCCCTCTTCGGCGGAGTAGGCCATACAGGTGTAGTGGGTATAGAAGCCCACAGCACCGCCACTGCTGTGCGGTAACAGCGCATTGCTGGGAAGGTGTTCCCCAGGTTCAAAGCTCGACTCAATTTCGCCGGGCTTTTTGGGGTTGAATACCAGAACGCGGTCGGGCTCTTTATCGCCCTTGCCAACCACCCAAATGCGATCACCCACCTTGAGCACTTTGCCCGCTCTAAATGCGTTTTCTTTGTAGCTCGCCACTTCAACCAGTTCGTCGCTTTGGATCTCGAACACCCGGAGCCCACCTGTCCCCCCAGCGGCGAAGATCCGGCCTTCGGCGACAACGAGCCGCTGGATGGATCCCTCGTCCAGCTTCACGCTGTGCAGAAACCGGGCATTGGGCGGGTCGCTGACATCTATGATGCCAATACCACCCCGGGACAATCCGACTACGGCGTACTTGCCGAGGAGCTTGAGGTCGCAGAGATCCTTGCCCAGTGCCACACAACAATCGTAGTAGTCCGGTACGGCTGGGTTTTCCACGTTGATGAAGTTTATCGCTCGCTCGTCCTCGGCCGCGTAAAGCATGTCGTCCCGTATGGCCACAGAGGTGATAGCATGTTTGAACTTCATCTCCTTCACCAGCCTGGCTTTTTCGGGTACGGAGACGTCGATGATAGACAGCGTGTGAGAGCTACCGTAGGGTGCGCTCATGAATACGTGATCGCGGTGCAACACGAATTGCCCGCTACCTTCCACCGGCACGCTGGTTACCAGTTCAAGATGCGGAGATACGTTTCTGAAAGCTTTCAACACGCTCATGATTCGTCTCCCAGGCTGGAGATGAACGCTTGGTAGGCAGGCAGTTCCCGCAGCGGCCCAAAATCAGATTCAGCGCTAAATTTTTCCACGGTGTACTCAGTCGGCCTGATCCGTGTGGCTTCACGCAGCGACTCGACCGCTTCGTCCTGGCGCTCCAGGTTGGCGTAGACGCATGCGGCATTGAACCTGGCTTTGGCGAAGTACTGCCAAAACTCATCGGCAATTTTAGCGTCGAGGTCACCGCCAAGAATTGTATTCATCGCATCATCCTCATCCTCTTCGTAGTCAAAACGACTCCAGTCCATGGCGAATAGCTCATCGAAAGTTTTGGCGGCCTTTTCCTTGTCGCCTTTGCGGTACTCGAACACGCCGCGGTTGCTATTGAGCAGAACAAACTCGGGCTTTTTGGGGCTGGTATCTTCGAGGATGCGATTCAACAGCGCGATGCCTTCGTCGTAGGCGCGGAGCTGCCCAATGGCCCGTTCCAACGACAGGAACGAGGCAATGACAGTACGACCTGCAAGCTCGCGCGCCGTCTCCATCACTACCTGGGGCAGGTTCAACTCCGACAGCTCATTGAATACCGTCTTGGCAAGCTGGACTGAGGGAATGCCCGGATAATGTTGAATAAACCAGGGGAGGTCAGCTTGAAAAACCACGTTACCAAGGAGTGGGCGTTGTAGCGCCGCCACCGGCCAGTACAAGGAGAGCAGGGTCAGCCGCTTTTCTTCATCGTCGTGAAACCATTCGTAGACCCTGAGCAGCTGCTTCTCAAACTGTTCGGGCTCCTGCAGCAGGCGCTTGGCCACTTGCAGGGAGATGCTCCAGCTGTCAGCGCTCAAGTGCGCTACCAGCTCCTCGTTGGAGAGGCTCCTGAGATTGTCAGCAAAGTCCATCTCGGCCTTGAGCTCTGTGAGTCTCTTACCGCGATCCGCATCCGTCCACTCGGAGACCATTTTTTCCAGTGCCCGGTAAAACGGGTCGTGGTCCATGCCCTGTTGTCCGTCAGCAAACTCCCCGTTTTGGTAGGCGTCCTTGCGCAGGTAGTCTAAGGCCCAGCGGTAGGCCGCGTAGCCCTGAAGGGGAGTAGCCGTATCCCAAGAGCACTCGCGGTTGTCGGTGTACTGAAAGAACGCCTTGCGGTAGACCAGGTCATTTGCCGACTGAGCCTTGATTGCTGTCAATGCGGCTTGGGCGGCAGCCTCAGGTCCACCACGAGCATATGCCAGCTCCGCTCGGTTGAATTGAAGCATGGGATGTTCTGGATAGGCTTGCTGAAGCTCAGCCAGTCTCGCTTCCGCACTGGGGTCGCTACGGTCGATGGCAAAGCGCAACAAGAGCAGCTGTGCGCGCTGCAGAATTCTGCTGTGGTTTTCATCCAGGCTGGGCAGTGCCTCAAGCAGCCGCACCACCTTCTGGGTTCTTGCGGCATCCGCAGGTTTGTGACGTTTCTTGTTGTAGAGATCCGCCAGCCCGTGAACGAGTCGCACCAGCAGGCCCCCGGCGTTTCTGGCCGCCGCCACGAGCCGGTCCAGCATGGCATCAGTGTTGTTCGCCTCGTCGATGCCTTTGCAGAAGATCTCTAAGCCCTTTTTACTGTCGTATAGGAGTTGTTCCCAGGCAGCCGAGTCGGCAAAGTCATCCGGGCTCTCAGCAAACCGCTCCACGAATGTCTCCCACCGCTGGGTGGGGACTTTGGACGCCCAGGCTCCGTAGTTCTCAATGTTGTGGTACTGATCGTTCTCAGCGTGGTCGCGGATGAGCTTTGGCGGCTCTTCCAGGCCAAGTTCGTAGAGAATGCCGGCAAATTCCTCAATTAGCTGCCCTACATCATACAGATCGTCGCTGCAGTAGGTGTTCATCAACTCCACGATGCGCGACCCGAGCTTGTCGGCCCGCTTACCGAGACCTTTGACACGGTTTAGCACGAACTCCCATTTTGCGCCGTAGCCCTCGAACTGCTTGGGCATCTCTTCGATGCAGGCACCGACGGCGTCCACGTAGCTCTCGGGGATCTTCTCCAAGTCATATCCAATGTCCCAGCGGTTAGCCTGCACGACCTCAGGACCGTGTTCGAGCTCCAGCTCCCTTTCCTGTACCAGTACCTGCATGACCGGATGTTCGTACTCCTTGAGTCG
>JARRNY010000122.1:0-20291 GCA_037384445.1 Candidatus Thiodiazotropha sp. | reverse complement strand
GGCGTAAATTAAATGGTTGCACGTCTGTTCTCCTCGGTTCCAAACGCCTTCACGGTGTCGGTATTGTCGTTGCAGTCGGTTGCGGCGGTATGATCAGCTGTCGCTGCTTTTGGCTGCTGCTTTCTTTTTGCTGCTTGCCTTCTTCTTCGCCGCCTTTTTTGCCGGTGCCGCTTTGGGTGCCGCTTCGTCTGTTGGTGCTGCTTTGGCTTTTGCCGGGCTCGGCTTGCGCAGCTCCATCATCTGCTCTTTCAGCAGCTCCACCTCTGACTGCAAGGCTTTGTACTCACGCCGGGACTCTTGCAGACGATCCTGCAGGGTGCGCAGTTCGCGCCGGGTCGGCATGTTTAGGCCACCCAGGCTCTCATCTACCAGATGGCTCAAATTCTGTTTTACCGCCATCAGGGTATTCACCAGCTTGCCGTGAATCTTGGCATATTCAGGGGTCATCACCTGTTCGCCATAGACCTCTTCACTGCTGGCGACCCAGAGGTCATAGAGACCACGGGCCGTGTCGATCTGCTTGCCTTCTTCGACCAGCTCCTGCACCTTCTCGCGCAGCCGGTTGGCCGACAGCAGGCCCAGATTGGAGAAAAAGCGCATGTACTCGCCGAGTGCGCGCTGGTATTCACCCACCCGCTGCATGAGCTTTTTGTACTGGCCCTCTTCCTCGCGCATATAGCCAAGTCCAGGGGCGCTCAGGAAGCGCTCCAGACCGTCGCTGTGCGGCACATTACGCAGCAGGTCGCCAGGCATCAGGGAGAGGGACGAGACCATCCGCTGCCAGTTGTCCATCGGCATTTCCCAGAAGGCCATCATCTTGTGCATGGCGTCGTCGCCGGCAGTTTCAGCGCCGCTGAAAACATTATCCAGATTGCCTGAGAACATCTTCTGCAGATCAGTGATGGTCCGGTTGGCCGCGTCGAGCCAGCTCTGGCTCTCACCCGCGTTCTGGTAGTAACTCTCGGCCATGCGGAAAAAGCTCTTGCCCTGATCCATCATCTTGCTCATGAAGTCCTGGTTGAAATCGCTGGTGCCGGGGGCAATGCCCTGCCACCAGTGGTCCATGGCGCTTTCAAGCGGGGATTTGGCCGGTTGTTCCATGCCCATCGCCTTGCGGCTCATCTCCGTCCAGTTTTCCCAGTATTTCTGCTGGGTTTTCATCCAGTCCTCGTTCCAGAATGGCGAATCACTCATTGGTGTAGTCCTGTTGTTGTGTCGATTGCTATGCTTAAACGGCTCAGCCTGTTTGCGGTCATCACACGCTTTTCGGGTGGATCCGTCGGGCTGGGCCTGTTGATGCTGCTGCTAATTAAGCTAACAACAAAATTTGTGCGCTGCAACATTTTTTGTTACAACATGCACCGTGCCGGACATAAAGTCCTAACAACAACCCGGCGGTATCGGTTGCACAGAAGGCTCAGAGGAAGAGCGGAACAGCTATCCCATCCATTCAATTTAGTGAGGATTTCAGATCGTGAGTGAGAACATCGTCATCGTCGCTGCCGCACGCAGCGCCATAGGTACATTCGGAGGCAGCCTGGCGGGCATTCCCGCTCATGAACTGGGAGCCAAGGTAATCACCGGTCTGCTACAGAAGACCGGCGTCAAACCCGAGCAGGTTGACGAGGTGATTCTGGGTCAGGTGCTCGCAGCCGGTTCCGGCCAGAACCCGGCACGCCAGACCACCCTCGCCGCCGGCATGCCGGTTGAAACTCCGGCCCTGACCATCAACAAGGTCTGCGGCAGTGGCCTCAAAGCGGTCCATCTGGCGATGCAGGCAGTGGCCTGTGGCGACGCCGAGATCGTCATCGCCGGGGGTCAGGAGAACATGAGCCGCTCCCCCCATGTGCTGCCCAACTCCCGCAACGGCAGCAAAATGGGCGACTGGAAGATGATCGACACCATGATCGTCGATGGCCTGTGGGACGCCTTCAACAACTACCACATGGGTACTACTGCCGAGAACATCGCGCAGAAGTTCGGCTTCACTCGTGAGGAGCAGGACGCCTTCGCCGCCGCCTCCCAGCAGAAGGCTGAAACCGCCCTCAACGACAAGGCCTTCGCTGATGAGATCATTCCCATCGAGATCCCCCAGCGCAAAGGCGATCCGATCATCTTCGATCAGGATGAATTCCCCCGCCCCGGCACCACTGCCGAAAAGCTGGGCAAGCTGCGTCCGGCATTCTCCAAAGACGGCTCGGTGACCGCCGGCAACGCCTCCGGTATCAATGATGGCGCCGCCGTGGTCATGGTGATGAGCGAGAGCAAGGCGAAGGAACTGGGCCTGACCCCCATGGCCAAAATCGTCGCCTTCTCTTCAGCGGGCGTCGATCCCGCCATCATGGGCACCGGCCCCATCCCCGCCTCCACCAAGTGCCTGGAGCGGGCCGGCTGGTCGACCGACGACCTCGACCGTATCGAGGCCAACGAGGCCTTTGCCGCCCAGGCCATGTGTGTGAACAAGGAGATGGGCTGGGATATGGATAAGGTCAATGTCCACGGTGGCGCCATTGCGCTGGGTCACCCCATCGGCGCCTCCGGCTGCCGGGTGCTGGTCACCCTGCTCCATGAGATGCAGCACAGCGGCGCCCAGAAGGGTCTCGCCACCCTCTGCATCGGCGGCGGCCAGGGTGTCGCCATGGCGGTTGAGAAGGTCTGACCCAAAGGCTATTCGGTGGGGCCCTGCCCCACCTTCCATACCTCCAATCATAAACACCTCCCGGTGCACCCCAAAGGCACTTCCTTCGGGCTCGGCAAGCCGCACCCTATGTCGCGATATCCTGAAGGGTGCGGCTCGCCACACCATGGGGAGTTCATCCTGAAGGCATTTCTCCAAAACCGGCCGTTTGCAACCCGCCGGCTTTTTCTGTTTCTTCTCCCGGCTACGATTGGGGTACACTGACTGACGGTCCCACAAGAAAGCAAGCCATATCCCATGTCTGAGCGTATTATCAAGAAGTACCCCAACCGCAGGCTCTATGACACCGAAGAGAGCAAATACATCACCCTCTCCCAGCTGCGTCAGCTGATTATTCAGGGCGCGGCAATCAAGGTCATCGACTCCACGTCGGAAGAGGACATTACCCGCAACATCCTGCTGCAGATCATTCTGGAGTCCGAATCAGGCGGCGACCCCCTCTTCACGGCCAGCATGCTGTCTCAGATCATCCGCTTCTACGACGGTACCCTGCAGGGAATTTTTGGACGCTACCTGGAACAGAGCCTCAGTCTCTTCACCCAGCAACAGGATCAGTTCAAACAGAATCTGGGCGAAGACCCCTTCAGTGTGATGACCAATATGGCCCAACAGAACATGAAAATGTGGACCGATTTGCAGAAAAGTTTCTTCAATGCGGCCGGTATCAAACCGGGAAAACAGGACGACAATTAGCGCTTCAAGCGTCTGAAGAACAAATCCAAATAAGTCCTATCCCATTGAATGGGATAACTATTTTAGTATTTGAAAGCGCCAGCTTTCACACGACAGCCTGACAACTCATCACACCTCCTCCCCTTTATTTGTGCATTGCACAATTTTTCTTGACAAGCCCCCTCGCGCGTTTTATGCTGCAACGCAACAATGCTGCATCGCACAATCCACACAGGAGCACACGACCATGACTAAGGCTAAAGAGAACATTGAGATGATGAACGAGATCAACGGCAAGGGTTACGACAGCTTTCGTCAGCTGACCGACATCACCCTGAATGCCTGGAACCAGGCCATTGAGAAGCAGATGGAGACCTACTCCAGCCTGATGAACTCCAGCCTTGAGCAGATCAAGCTGGTTTCCGAAGCCAAAGACTACCACGAGGTGGTTCGCGGCCAGATGGACATGACCCGCAAGCTGGGTGAAGAGATGGTGAACAACACCCGTGAAGCGGTAGAGATGAGCCAGAAGACCGGCGAAGAAGTCCGCGCCTGGTTTGAGAGCAGCCTCTCCACCGTCAACGAGCAGGTGAGCAAAGCGGTTGAGAAGGCTGCCTGATTTCAGCCTGATCACAACGGAAAAACCGGCGGTCAACCCGCCGGTTTTTCTTCTAGCGCAATACTGTCAGCCAATGGCAGATCCCCGTTGGCTGACAATATTGAGTTAATGACATTGGAGGCAAGAGAAGTATGAGCTGTAAAGATAAAATCGCTGTCATCACCGGCGGTATGGGCGGTATTGGTACCTCGATCTGTCAGCGTCTGGCCAAAGAAGGCGCCAAGGTGGTAGCCACCTGTCATCCCTCTGAGGCCGATCGGGTCGATGGCTGGATTGCCGACATGAAAACCGCAGGCGCCGAGGTGGCAGTCGTTGCCGGCGATGTCTCCACTGCCGAAGGCGGTGCCGCGTTGATGAGCGAGATTGTCGAGAAGTTCGGCCCGGTGGATATCCTGGTCAACTGCGCCGGCATCACCCGTGACAGCACCATGAAGAAGATGACGGTTGAGCAGTGGGATGCCGTCATCGACACCAATCTCAGCAGCGCCTTCTACGTTACCCAGCCGATCTGGAACAGCATGATCGAGCGTGGCTTTGGCCGTATCATCAACATCTCCTCGGTCAACGGCCAGCGTGGCCAGTTTGGCCAGGCCAACTACTCCGCCGCCAAGGCCGGCATGCATGGTTTTACCATGGCTCTGGCCTACGAAGGCGCCGCCAAAGGCGTGACCGTAAACACGGTATCACCCGGCTACATCGAAACGGCTATGACGGCTGCCATGCGCGAAGACGTGCGCGATGCCATCATCGGTGGTATCCCGATGCGCCGCATGGGCCAACCTGAAGAGATCGCTCAGGCTGTCGCCTTCCTGGCTGACGAAGCGAGCACCTACATCACCGGCGCCAACCTGCCGGTAAGCAAACGCCCTTAGGGCCTCTGTCCGCAAGCAAATCGAAAGGCTGATCGAGAGGAAAAAACCGGTGTCCCCGGTAACGACATCCTGCATGCTCACTGTCGCTCTGGGGACCGGAAGGGGGGATTCTTAACTTCTGGCGATATCGTAAGGGTCGTTACCGAAGGGATCGGGCCATGCCGGATCTTCAGGCCAACTCTGAACTGTAGACTTTTCACTCATCTTCCTGACTCCTTGTGCAGTGCTTGACTAAGAAGATGCAAGTTCATTGCCAGATCCTGAAAGAACCAGAAATTCAGAAGGTTAGTCAATAGACGCCGTTGCGGAGCCAAAAATTTGTAAAGCAGTCCGACGAATCGGCAGTCAAAGATCCGCCGGCAATCGGCCACAAAGGGAAAAATGCGCGTTATCTTATTGATTCTTTGACTTATTCAGACTGTAAAGGCATTCGACGGATAAGCCCGCTGTCTGCTCATTCGACACTATTGGCCACAGCGTTGAAAGAGCTCTGTCGGCTGTTCGAGCATCTCCCGGCATTGCGTGGTGGTCTTACTGGGATTTCCCGGAAATTCAAACAGATCCTGCTGCTCCATCGAGATCAACTGGCGGGCCGCATCACAACCTTGAGACCCCTCGCAGGCTTCCGTCTTACCGCAGACTTTCACCGCCAGACGTTCACACGCGGTTTTACCGAAGGCATTGTCTCGATGCGTACAAGCCGCGAAGAAGCTCTCATTCGCCAGCGCCTCCAGACAGAGCGTGGAGCTTTCCAGTGGGGCGCCTGACCAGCTGCTGTTGAGTTCATCCCGCTCCATCGCCAGCAGCTGCCTGGCCGGATTGCATGGCTGGCTGGAGCCACACTCGTTGTGGGGGCCGCAAACCTTGGTTACCAACTGCATACAGGCCACATTGAGCCGATTGCGCTCCTGCTCCTGCTGCGCCTCAATGATGGTTTCGTCACGCACCACCAAGCCATCGCGCACAATGATCACGGCGCCGTTATTCAAACGGTGCACGCCATTCCACAGCGGAGTGCTCTCCCCATTCTGGGTTCTTGTGGCTTTGTTGGTGGCGGGGTCAATGGTGATCCGGCTGCCGTCCTGCAGCGAACCATGCCAAGAGTACTCTTCAGCTCCGGCGACAAACGACACCAAGACAAGCAACACGGAAAAAAAGCGATACAACGGCATGAGGATGTCCTCAGCAAAATATTGTTATTTCATTATGAGGTTTTCAGAATATCACAGAACAGTTTGACGAAAAGAGGGCGGGGTTGATTAACCACGCTTTGCCGTCCTGAAAAGCGCATCGACAGACGTTTCTCTGAGGCATGCAGCCAGGGGGATATCACCAACCCCCCTCTCCCTGCGCGAGCAGCACCTAGGGTGGAGCCCTGCCCCACCAGCATCCTTACCCCCTGCGCCAGGTATGATAGCGGGCCACCCATTCCAACACCCGCTGCGGCGCATGCGCCCGTTTCCAGACCCCGGCCGCATATTTGTTCGCCTCGAACAGGGTCGGGTAGATATGGATGGTGCCGAGGATCTTATTCAACCCGTAGCCATGTTTCATGGCGGAAGTGAACTCGCCGATCAGTTCCCCGGCCTGCTCGCCGACAATGGTGGCGCCGAGAATCCGGTCCTTGCCCGGTACTGTCAGCACCTTGACCAGCCCCTGGGCCTCGCCCTCAGCGATGGCGCGGTCGAGCTCCGCCAGATCGAAGCGGGTCACCTCATAGTCGATTCCTTGCTGCTTTGCCTCCAGTTCATTGAGACCCACACGGGCCACCTCCGGATCGGTAAAGGTCGCGAAGGGGACTGCTGAGTAGTCGACACGGAAGCGCCGTAGACCGCCAAAGAGACAGTTGACCGCCGCGTACCAGGCCTGGTGACCGGCGGTATGGGTGAACTGGTAGGGCCCGGCCACATCGCCGCAGGCATAGATGGTGGGGATGGAGGATTGCAACGTATCATCCGTCTGCACAGTACCGTTGCCATTGAGGGTTACACCCACCTCCTGCAGTCCAAAACCCTGGGTATTGGCCTTGCGGCCCACCGCCACCAACACCTCATCGAAGTCGACTTCCACCGGTTCGCCATCGTGATCGCAAATCAGCCGCTTGCCCCCCTCTCCGCTGACAAACTTCATCGCCTTATGGCCGACCAACAGACGTATGCCCTCCTCCCTGAACCGCTGCATGACCAACTCCGCCACCTCCTCGTCCTCACGCATCATCAAGCGTGGCGCCATCTCGACCAGCGTGACCTGGCTGCCAAAGCGGGCGAAGGCCTGGGAGAGTTCGCAGCCGATGGGCCCACCACCCAGCACCAGCAGTCGTGCAGGGAGTTCACGCAGTGCCCACAGGTTGTCTGAGGTGAGATAGTCGATGCCGTCGAGGCCGGGGATCGGCGGTACAAAGGGGGTCGCGCCGGTGGCAACAATAATGTTGCGCGTGCGCAGCTCGATACCGTTGACCTGCACGCTGTAGGGCGAAGTGATTTTCGCCTCCCCCTCGATCACATCGACCCCGAGCCCGTGGTAACGTTCGACGGAGTCATGGGGTTCCACCTGCTTCACCACGCGCGCCACCCGCTGCATGACCTTGGCGAAATCGAATGTGACATCGATCTTCTCGAATCCCCACTCCTGCGCCCGCCGGCTCTGAGCCAGAATCCGCGCCGAGCGGATCAATGCCTTGGAGGGCACGCACCCGGTGTTCAGGCAGTCGCCACCCATTTTGTGCTTTTCGATCAGGCTCACCTGCGCCTTCACCGCGGCGGCGATATAGGCCGATACCAGACCCGCCGAGCCGGCGCCGATCACTACCAGGTTACGGTCGAAGGCATCAGGCTTGTCCCAGCCCGCCAGCGCCTTGCGCGACTTCACCAGTGACAGCAGCCGTTTGGCCAGCAAGGGAAACAGTCCCAACAGAACAAAAGAGCCGATCAGCGCAGGAGAAAGAATCCCCGAAGCCGACTCCAACTCACCCAGTTGAGTGCCCGCATTCACATAGACCATCGTCCCCGCCAGCATGCCGATCTGACTGACCCAGTAGAAGGTCCAGCTGCGGATCGGCGTAAGCCCCATCAGCAGATTGATGAGAAAAAAGGGGAAGATCGGTACCAGGCGCAGGGAGAAGAGATAGAAGGCCCCATCCTTCTCAATACCCTCGTTGAGGGTCTTCAGTCGCTGGCCATAACGCCGCTGCACCGTATCCTGAAAGATGAAGCGAGAGATCAAGAAGGCCAGCGTGGCGCCAACCGTGGAGGCAAACGAAACCAGCATCAGCCCGGTAAAAAAACCGAACACAGCACCGATGGCCAGAGTCATGATAGTCGCCCCCGGCAACGACAGGGCGGTCACTGCCACATAGAGCAAAAAGGCGCCAACCAGTGCAAGTAACGGTCTGGCTTCCCGCCAAGCAACAATCTCATCCCGGCTCGCCTTGAGGTTCTCAAAACTGAGGTAGCTGCCGAGATCGAAAACGAAAAAGGCCGCTATCAGTAACATTACAATGATCAGCAGAAGCAGTTTGCGCGAGTTCATGACAAGTCTTCCAAGGGTTCACTCTCCAAGCCGGTAATCAATCGCCGACTGTTCTCTCTAGACTAGCATCCGCCACATCACACAGGGGTCGCCGGGTAATCACAATTTCATCCCGACACGACTATGCAGGTAGATCTGCGCACGAGCTAAGCCCGACTTTTTTGAGGTGTTCGCTTTGCTTAGGTTATTTGCCCCCTCTCTCCCGCAAGGGGAGTGGGGTAAGAAATCCCAACTCCTCTGCCGAAGCAAAGCCTACGAGCCAACCCGAAGGCTGGCCTAAAAACCTCACAATAACCTGTAAGCAAGAGCCCCTCTCCCCTTGCGGGAGAGGGGTTGGGGAGAGGGGGAGGAAAACCAAAACCTTAGCCAAAGCAAAGCCAAAGTTCATCAGCCCAATCTGCCATGAGAAAGCTGCTGGGAAGATAGACATCATGCCTAGGCCGACCTGTAGATCAGCACCTGCAACAATCCCAGGTTATGGAACACATGCACGAACAAGCAGGGGGACTGTTATGTATGGATGATTGCCTGATGGCAACTCAATCTCTGTGAGGACTAGCAACAAAACCATCGGATCCCATTGCTTGCCTGATGCGGCAAACCTCACAAACCAACGGCAGAATGTTAGCTGCCTTGCGGCATTTTTCTTTGAATAGACTTCACAGGCTCACCTTCCATCGCATAGAACTCGTTGGGGATTCGGCCTTCCCTGGCCCATCAGTTCAAACAGTCAGATACTAGCCAGGCCATAGATATTGATATTTATGGCCTGGCTAGTATGTAGTTTTCTAATTGTGTTTCAGGCTGGCATGCGCCGCTGCTAACCTCGCCACCGGCACCCGCGGCGCGGAGCAGGAGACGTAGTTGAGCCCCACCTTGTGGCAGAAGGCGATGGAGCTGGGATGACCACCGTGCTCGCCGCAGATGCCGACGCTGAGATCGGGCTTGACCTGACGGCCCCACTCCACCGCCAGTCCCATCAGCTTGCCGACACCCTTCTCGTCCAGCACCTCGAAGGGATTATCTTTGAGGATGCCGTTCTGGTTATACATGGGCAGAAACTTGTTCTCTGCGTCTTCGCGGGAGAAGGAGAAGGTGGCCTGAGTCAGGTCGTTGGTACCGAAGGAGAAGAACTCCGCCTCCTCGGCCAGTGAATCAGCCCGCATACAGGCGCGCACCACCTCGATCATCGTGCCGAAGCGGAAGTTGAGCTTGTGGCCCGACTTCTCCTCCACATCGGTGCGGATCTGGTCGACCATCTTTTTCACCAGTTTCAGCTCCTCGGCGGTACAGACCTGGGGCACCATGATCTGGGGATGCACCTCCAGATCCTTGGCCGCACACTCGGCGGCAGCCTCCAGGATGGCGCGGATCTGCATGCCGTAGATCTCCGGGAAGGTGATGCCGAGACGCACGCCGCGATGACCCAGCATGGGATTGGTCTCGGTCAGCACACGCACCTTGCGCAACATCATCTCCTTCTTGGCAATCGCCTGCTCGACCAGACTCTCGTCCACCAGATGGCGCAGGGAGTCGGCTTCGGCCTTGGCCTGGGTCGGGTCCTGCAGCAGCATCAGGCTACCGGCCAGCACGTTCATGCCGCGTACCGAATTGCGCAGATGCTGCAGCTCTTCCAGATCGCTCAGCAGTTGCGACTCGGTGGGCAGGAACTCATGGATCGGCGGATCGAGCAGACGGATGGTGACCGGCCTGGGCGCCATCACCTCCAGGATCGCTTTGAAGTCGCTACGCTGCATCGGCAGCAGTTTATCCAGCGCGGCCTGGCGCTGGGCCGGGGTCTCGGCGACGATCATCTCGATCACCACCGGCAGGCGATCCACCGCGTTGAACATGCGCTCGGTGCGGCAGAGGCCGATACCCATCGCACCATATTTCAGTGCCCGTGCGGCATCAACGGAGGTATCGGCATTGGTCATCACGCGCAGGTAGGCGGCCTCGTCGGCCCAGCGCAGCAGGCGGTTGAGCTCCTCGGTGAAGTCGGGCTCCACCATCGGGATCTCCCCCAGGTAGACATTGCCGCTGCTGCCGTCGATGGTGATCATGTCGCCCTCTCGAATCAGGGTGCCCTTGGCCATCGCTTCGCGTCGCTGCACGTCGACGGTGATACCTTCGGCACCGGCCACGCAGGGTTTCCCCATGCCGCGCGCCACTACCGCCGCATGGGAGGTCTTGCCGCCGCGGCTGGTGAGAATGCCCTGGGCGGCGAAGAAGCCATGGATATCTTCCGGCTTGGTCTCTTCGCGCAGCAGGATGACTTTGAGTCCCTGCTCCTTGCCCATCAGCTCGGCCCGATCGGCATCGAATACCGCCACGCCGCTGGCTGCGCCTGGCGAAGCGGGCAGACCCTGGGCGATGGGCTCGCCCTTGAAGCTGCTGTCGAGACGCGGATAGAGCATCTGCTCCAGATGCGCCGGGTCGATGCGCAACAGGGCCTGCTCCTTGCTGATCAGCTCCTCCTCCACCATCTCCACCGAGGTGCGCACCATAGCGGTAGCGTTCATCTTGCCGTTGCGGGTCTGCAGGCAATAGAGGGTGCCGCGCTCGATGGTGAACTCGAAATCCTGAATCTCCTTGTAGTGGGTCTCCAGCTTCTGGCGCAGCTCTTCGAGCTGTTTTGCCATCTCCGGCATCTCTTCATCGAGACGGGCGATCGGTTTGGGGGTACGGATTCCGGCCACCACATCTTCGCCCTGGGCGTTGACCAGATACTCACCATAGAGCTTGTTCTCGCCGGTACCGGGATTGCGGGTGAAGGCGACACCGGTGGCAGAGTCGTTGCCCCGGTTGCCGAAAACCATGGTGCAGACATTGACCGCCGTGCCGTTGGCCATCTCGGGGGTGATGTTGAACTGGCGCCGGTAGTCCACCGCGCGCTTGCCCATCCAGGAACCGAACACCGCCTTGATGGCGATCTCCAGCTGATCGTAGGGATCCTCGGGGAAGGGTCTGCCGGTATGCTCCTCGAACACCTTGAGAAAACGCTCGCTGATCTCTTTCAGATCCTTGGCCGAAAGTCCCACGTCCTCAGACACATGGGCATTCTGCTTGACCGCCTCGAACTCCTCGTCGAAGCGCTCATCGGGCACGCCGAGAGCCACCTTGCCGAAGAGCTGGATGAAACGACGGTAGGCATCGTAGCCGAAGCGCTCGTCGCCGGTCTGCTCAATGACGCCACTGAGGGTCTGGCTGTTGAGACCCAGATTGAGGATGGTATCCATCATGCCAGGCATCGACATGGCCGAGCCTGAACGCACCGAGACCAGCAGCGGATTGGATGCGTCGCCAAAACCTTTTCCGGTGGCCTTCTCCACCTCGGTCATGTGCTTGCGCACGTCATCCATGATCTCGGCCGGCAGGGTCTTGGCGCCGTTGGCCAGGTAGTCGAGACACGCCTCGGTGGAGATGACAAAACCGGGAGGCACGTTGAGGCCGAACTGGGTCATCTCGCAGAGGTTGGCCCCCTTGCCGCCCAGCAGCTGCTTGTTCTTTCCGTCACCCTCGTTAAATGCATAGACATGTCGTTTCGGACTCATTGGCTTCTCTGCTCCTTTGCCGTTATGTTTTTCGATTCAGTTCTTTATTGTCGCAAGCGAGTTTTGTTATCGGAATAAACACGGTGGGGCAAGCCCCCACCCTACGTTCATCCGGTAGGGTGGGGGCTTGCCCCACCGATTCGTCTGGATTTGGTGCGGAAAATACCATCGACAACGATCAAACGATCCACTTGCGTCAACACTACAATAACCCCGACTGAGGCCAAGCGTTAGTTATTCTACGTTCAGCTCTTTTACTAGGTATAATAGCCCCTTTTTGTTGCTGAACAATTATCGAGAACCATGGAAAAGACCTACGACCCTCACGCCATCGAGCAACGCTGGTATCAGACTTGGGAAGAGCGCGGCTACTTCACCCCGAACACCGACGGCAAGGGCAGCTACTGCATCATGATCCCGCCGCCCAATGTCACCGGCAGCCTGCATATGGGTCATGGCTTCAACAACACCATCATGGACAGCCTGATCCGCTACCATCGCATGAAGGGGGAGAAGACCCTCTGGCAGCCTGGCAGCGACCACGCCGGCATCGCCACCCAGATGGTGGTGGAGCGCCAGCTGGAAGCGGAGGGCAAGACCCGTCACGACCTGGGACGTGAAGCCTTCATCGAACGGGTCTGGCAGTGGAAGGCCTCTCCGAGGCAGTGAAAGAGGTCTTCGTGCGCCTCTACGAAGAGGGGCTGATCTACCGCGGCAAGCGCCTGGTCAACTGGGACCCGAAACTGCACACCGCTGTCTCCGACCTCGAAGTACTCAACGAGGAGGAGTATGGCCACATGTGGCACATGCGCTATCCCCTGAGTAACGGCAAGGGCCACCTGGTGGTCGCCACCACCCGTCCCGAGACCCTGCTTGGCGACTGCGCGGTGGCGGTGAACCCCCACGATGAGCGCTACAAACACCTGATCGGCGAGCTGCTGGAGCTGCCGCTGACCAAGCGTCGTATCCCCATCATCGCCGATGAGGAGCATGTCGACCCCGAGTTCGGCACCGGCTGTGTGAAGATTACCCCGGCCCACGACTTCAACGACTACGCGGTGTGGCAGCGCCACCGGGACGAGCTCAGTATCAGTGAGCAGATCCACGGCGGACTGATCAACATCTTCACCATCGACGCCGCCATCCGCGACAACGATGAGGGCGAAGATGAGGTGATCCCGAGCGCCTATATCGGCATGGACCGTTACCACGCCCGCAAGCAGATGGTCGCCGACCTGGAGGCGCAGGGATTGCTGGAAAAGGTCGATGACCACAAGCTGATGGTGCCCCGTGGCGACCGCTCCGGTGTCGTCATCGAGCCCTATCTCACCGATCAGTGGTATGTCAAAGTCGGCCCGCTGGCCAAACCCGCCATCGAGGCGGTGGAGACTGGCCGCATCCGCTTCGTGCCCGACAACTGGAAGAACACCTACTACGAGTGGATGCGCAACATCCAGGACTGGTGCATCAGCCGTCAGATCTGGTGGGGTCATCGCATCCCCGCCTGGTACGACGAAGAGGGTAACGTCTACGTCGGCCGCTCAGAAGCCGAGGTCCGTGAACGTCACGACCTGGCTGCCGACTACCCCCTGCGTCAGGACGAGGATGTGCTCGACACCTGGTTCAGCTCCGCGCTCTGGCCCTTCTCCACCCTGGGCTGGCCGGAAGAGAGCGAGCGATTGAGAGACTTCTACCCCACCAGCGTGCTGGTCACCGGCTTCGACATCATCTTCTTCTGGGTCGCCCGCATGATCATGATGGGGCTCAAGTTCATGGACGATGTGCCCTTCCACGAGGTCTACGTGCATGGCCTGGTGCGCGACTCCCACGGCCACAAGATGTCCAAATCGAAGGGCAACGTGCTCGACCCCATCGACCTGATCGACGGCATCACCCTGGAAGATCTGGTGCAGAAGCGCACCAGCGGCATGATGCAGCCGCAACTGGCGAATAAGATCAATCAGCTGACCCGCAAGGAGTTCGCCGATGGCATCCCCAGCTTCGGCACCGATTCGCTGCGCTTCACCTTCGCCGCCCTGGCCGCTACCGGTCGTGACATCAAGTTCGACCTGGGCCGCATCGAGGGCTATCGAAACTTCTGCAACAAGCTGTGGAACGCCTCGCGCTACGTGATGATGAACGTGGAGGGTCAGGACTGCGGTGTCGGCGCACCGACCACCGGCCACTCCGAACCGGTCGCCGAGCTGGAGCGTTCCCTGGCCGACCGCTGGATCCTCTCGCGCCTGCAGAAGACCAAGAGAGCCGTCGCTGAAGCCTTCGAGAGCTACCGCTTCGACCACGCCGCGCAGGCGATCTACGAGTTCACCTGGAACGAGTACTGCGACTGGTATCTGGAGCTCTGCAAACCGGTGCTCAACGACGACAACGCCTCCGAGGCCGCCAAGCGCGGTACCCGCCGCACCCTGGTGCGGGTGTTGGAAAACCTGTTGCGCCTGGCCCATCCCATCATGCCCTTCATCACCGAAGAGATCTGGCAGCGGGCCGCCCCCCTTGCCGGTGTCGAGGGCGAAACCATCATGAACCGCCCCTTCCCCACTCTTCGCCAATCACTCGTCGACGAGGCAGCGGAGACGGAGATGGCCTGGGTCATGCAGTTCATCCTCGGCATCCGCAAGATCAAGGGCGAGATGAACATCGCGCCGGCCAAACCGGTGCCGGTCTATCTCGCCAATGCCAGCGACGATGACAAACTGCTGGCGCAAAAGCACCGGCACTTCCTCGACTTCCTCGCCCGCACCGAATCGATCGAGGTACTGGCGCCGGACGACCACGGCCCCGAGTCCGCCACCGCCCTGGTGGGTGAGATGAAGGTGCTGATCCCGCTGGCCGGCCTGATCGACAAGGATGCCGAGATCAAACGTCTTGATCGCATCGGTAAAAAGCTGGGCAATCCCAACTTCGTCGACAAGGCGCCGGAGGCGGTGGTGCAGAAAGAGCGGGACAAACAGGCAGAGGCCAGAAAGGCTCTGGAGAGCCTGCAGGCGCAGCTGGCAAAGATCAAAAGCCTGCAGGGCGGAGACCCAGCCAGCCCCCCGAATGCATAGGATCATCCTGAAGCATCCTGGTTAGGCTTGATAAATAAAGAATGGAAAAGTTGATACAACAGTGGGTGATGTCGGTATTCGCAATCTTTGGCGCATTCTTCTTCTGCGGGATTGGTGGCGCCGGTATTGCAGGCTTTATTGGATTGTGGGAAACACCTTCAAGTGGTTTCTGCGCCGCTTTTGGTGTTGTGTCAATGGCCTATATTTCAGCACCGTCTAATAATAAATGGGTTTCACTGATTGTGTTTTCTTTGGGCGCCATTCTGGCTTGGTTTATTCTAGAGCCCTCTTCATTTCCTGAGTCATACCAAGCAAAGGCATACCAGCAAACTCATTTACCATTTATTGTAACGGTCGCAGGAGGCCTCATCTCTCTTTCAATATCGGTTTTAGCCTGACCTGGCTATCCGGTATATAATTTGGCGCTCTCTGTTCAGCAAGCCAGGAAGCTGCACTCTATGTCTGGAAACTCATCCGTCATCGATACCCTTCTCAATGCCCATGAGGCAAACCCCGACAATCTGGAGATCGCCCTCCATCTCGCCACGCTGTTAGAAGGGGAATCACAAGTTGAAAAGGCTCTCCAGCTATTTCAGCACGTACTATCCAGAGAGCCCGTCAATCTCCAGGCCTTGCAAGGGGCCTTGCGGATGGCTGAGAAGAGCGGCAATAGGCGCTTGGCTGACGGCTATCGTCACATGCTGTCCGCCTTTGATCCTGATGCCGCCGAAGAGAGCCCCCAGGGCGCAGACAACCAGCAAAAAAAGCCTCAGGAGTTCAAACTGCGCGTGGTGGGTGGCCGCGAGAGCAGCGACGTGAGTACGCAGAGCGAAGAGCCACAGTTGAAGCTCGATGATGTGGGTGGCATGGAGCAGGTCAAGCGTCGACTGCAGCTCTCCTTTCTCGGCCCTTTGAAAAATCCGGCGCTGATGTCGGCCTATGGTAAGAGTGTGGGCGGCGGCCTGCTGCTTTACGGTCCGCCGGGGTGTGGCAAGACCTTCATTGCACGCGCCTTAGCCGGCGAGTTGGGCGCAAAATTCATCAGTGTAGGATTATCCGATGTTCTCGACATGTACCTCGGCGAGAGCGAACGGCGCCTGCATGAACTGTTCGAGAATGCCCGGCGCACTGCACCGGCAGTGCTGTTTTTGGATGAGCTCGACGCCATGGGGCAGAAACGCAGTCATTTGCGTACCTCCGGCATGCGCAGTGTCGTCAACCAACTCCTCTCGGAGATGGACAGTGTCGGCAGCGACAATACCAACCTCTACATTGTCGGCGCCACCAACCACCCTTGGGATATCGATGCCGCGCTCAAACGCCCAGGCCGGTTCGACAGGATGGTAGCCGTCTTCCCACCGGACATGGCGGCGAGCGTTTCCATACTCGCCTACCACCTGCGCGGCAAGCCGACCGGCGAGCTCGACCTGGAGGAGATCGCCCACCACTGCAAAGAGTTCTCCGGAGCCGACCTTAAGCACCTGGTGGACACCGCCGTCGAACACGTAATGGAGAGCAGTCTCACCAGCGGCGGGATTGAGCCCGTGCGACAAACGGATCTGATGCGCGCGCTAAAGGAGATCCGGCCAAGCACCCGGAGCTGGTTTGAAACGGCGCGCAACTATGTCCTTTTCGCCAATGAGGGCGGCGGATACGACGATCTGTTGGAATATATGCGAGTGCAGAAGTTATGAGTCAGGTCGGGGTTGAAACGCAAGCCACACCCCACGCCGAAGAGGCACAGGTACTGATCGAACTGAAGCGCTACCAGGAGGCGCTGACAGCTTGCTCCCGCGCCATCGCCAGCGATCCCGAAGAACCGGCGAATTATGCCACCCTGACCCGGATCCACCTCCAGCTGAAACAGAACCAGGATGCGCTTGAGGCCGCGAAAATGGTCATCACACTCGCTCCTGAGTGGCCTTACGGCTACTATCTCATGAGCATCTGCCTGCACCACCTTCTCGACTTCGACGGTGAACTCAACGCCGCGGAGCACGCCCTCTCCCTCGACCCCGAAGATCCGATTCTGCTGGATCGTCTGGCCCGCGCCCAGATCCAGTCGGGGCTGCTCAAACGCGCCAAGCTAACCGCCATCCAGCTCACCCGTATCAGCCCCGAGGATGTCGACACCTATAGCCTGCTGAGCGACATCTGTTTCGAACTCAATGACTATGCCAACGCCGAAACCCACCTTCTCTCAGCCTTGCAGCTGACACCGGAAGATCATGTCCTGCACAACGACCTGGGGCGGATCCACCTGGCCAGAAAGGCGTGGCTGGAGGCAGTGGATGCCTTCTACAAAGCAGCCAAACTCCATCCGGCCACAAAGATTTACCAGGACAACCTGAAAATGGCCATCACGAACTGGCTGGACAGCCAAACCATACGTGGCAACAGGTCACAGGCATTCGAGATGTTGGCGCCCGAGATTCGAGCCTTCTATCAACACAAGCTCGATAGTCGAACAAGCTTTGAACGACTGGGAATTTTCGGTCCCATACTCGTCAGCATCGCCCTGCTGACGATCATGGTCTTCCTGTTTAACAGCCTGCTCTAGGCCAAATGTTAAGCGAAATATCCCAGTTTGATCAAAGAATAGCGGTGCGGCAAACCGCACCCTACGGCTCAATTACGGGTAGGGTGCGGCTTGCCGCACCGAATAATTGCTTAAGTAAGTGCCATTCCATTCAGATATCATTTTTACCTGTTTTCCATCAAAATGCCTCAAGGTGAATCGCCCATCGCGATACGCCTTGCTGTTCATGGAACCCTCTTTACAAAAGGATGAATATCAGACATGAAGAAAATGAAAGCCACCCTACCCCATGCCCTGCTACTGCTCCTGGCGCTGGCCATCGCCGGCTGTTCGGGTAGTGTCAAAAACATGCGAGTCGCATCGCCAGACAACATCATCACCACTCCGAAAACGGGCAAGTCACTGGTGATCTTCATGCGGCCGTCCGGTATGGCCTATGCCATTCAGTCCAGCGTTTTTGAAATCGTCAACGAAACGCCGGAGCTGGTCGGTATCGTCGCCGCTAAAAAACAGGTGGCCTGTGAAGTGGACCCGGGCGAACATCTCTTCATGGTGGTCGGTGAGAGTGCCGACTTCATGTCAGCCGATCTGGCCGCAGACAAAACCTACTATGCCTACGTCACACCCCGCATGGGTTTCTGGAAAGCCAGATTCTCCCTCTCCCCGGTCAACAACGAAGAGCGTGAAACAGCTACCTTCAAGGAGTGCCACTCTTCCTGCGAGTGGGTGGAACTCACCGCAGAATCTGAGAACTGGGCAGGCAGCAATCTCAACGACATCCAGTCGAAATACCGGGAATATCATGCAAAGTGGATGAGCAAGGGCGAAACAGAACGCCCCCGACTCTATCCACAGGACGGGATGTAATCGTGGCGATAACATCATCCCGATATCGATAACACTCACCTCGGCTCAGGGAAGCGCCGAGCGGATACCCCCGCATTACGTTCGCCCTTCAGCTGCTGGTGCTGATCGAAGTCATGGGCTGGGTAAGCGCGAGCCTGACCTCTTCCGGCATATGCACCGTCGAGGTGGGGAAAGCAATCTCCGCCCCATGCTCAGCGATGATTTCGTGGATCTTCAACAGCACCTCATGCTTGATCTCGTGATAGCGCACCCAGTTGGTGGTGTGTGTGAAGGTATAGATAAAGAAATCGAGGGATGAAGGCCCAAACTTGTTGAAGTTGACGATCAGAGTCTGGCCGTCATCGATCTCAGCATGCTCGATCAGCATCTTTTTTACATCATCCACGATGGCGCCCATGTGCTCCACATCATCGTAACGGATGCCGATGGTTTCGTAGATCCGTCGATGGCTCATACGCGAGGGGTTCTCTAACGCTATGGTGGTGAAGATGTTGTTCGGCAGATAGAGCGGACGCTTGTCGAAGGTACGAATACACGTCAGACGCCAACCGATCTTCTCCACTGTACCCTCGATATTACGGTCGGGTGAGCGTATCCAATCCCCCACGGCGAAGGGACGGTCGAGATAGATCATCAGGCCACCGAAAAAGTTAGCCAGCAAGTCCTTGGCGGCAAAACCGACCGCGATACCACCGATGCCACCAAAGGCGAGCACACCGGAGATACTGAAACCAAGCGTCTGCATGGTGACCAGGGCAGCGGTGATCACCACAGAAGCGCGCAGCAGCTTGGCGATGGCATCCATGGTGGTGCGATCGTACTGTTTACCCTTACCACTGCGGTTATTCACCAGATTCTGCTCAGCGCGAGAGATAAAGCGAATCATGAACCAGGCGAAGCAGGCCACCACACCGACATCGCGCAAGGGACCAGCCAGATCGAAAATAGTCAGGTCAGAGATATCGCGCACGATCTCCACAGCAAAGGTAATGCCGACAATCCAGACGACCCAGGCCAGTGGTCTGCGCGCGGCATCGATCAGGGCATCATCCCAGGGCGTGCGGGTGCGATTCAGGCGATCATGTAACTTATCCAGCATGCGTCGCAGCAGATAGTTGAGCAGCAGCACACCGAACACCACCAGGAAGACCTGGATAACCCAACCCCATTCACCGCCAATGGCGATCCAGTTTTTGAACTCTTCAAGCGTCATTATTTGATGGTCCCCAGCATGAAAAAGGCGTAGCTATAAAGCATTAACGCATCATAGGTCAACCACAATCCGTAGTAAAGCATTAACGCATCATAGGTCAACCACAACCCGTAGGATCGTGTTGATGTTTGCAGTTAAAGAAGTGCATGCAGGCAATACCAATCACGAGAGCGAAGCGTCTCACGTCACTTCAAGTTGTACTGTGACTCCACGATGAGTTAAAGCGGATATTGTCGCGAACAACAAAAACGCCTGCAACTAACCGAGACTGCCTATCCAAACACTGATTTCTGCACACAGTCGATCACGACCCGATGCCATGGAAAAACTGTGATCGGATTTTTCATAGTAGGACTCTTTCAGCTATAGTTTCACGGTTTTTTTGAGGGTTTCAGTTAGATGTTGAGATTTTTTTGCACACCTAACTCACGCGCGTTCCAATGGGGGCTGTACAAATAATACCCATATATATTGCATGGAAATCGCAATTTTCTCATTGAAAAACAATAAGTTATAGTTGTATATGGTGCTCCGTTTTTGTTATTTGTTCTACTGCTAAGTAATTGAAATAAATAACAAAAAGCACCATCACATGTTCATTCTACACAATATCCTCGCCCCTCTCCAGAACTCGTTTCAAACCTCCCGCAAAGGCCCTGAGCGC
>JARRNY010000121.1:0-9899 GCA_037384445.1 Candidatus Thiodiazotropha sp. | reverse complement strand
ACCGAAGCGTCTGAGCGGGATCAGCGCCTTGATCAGCTGGCCGCCGTCCAGCGGCAGGATCGGCAGCAGGTTGAGGTAGTTGACGAGAAGCAGCGTGACGCCCAGGGTGGTGACCCAGCCGTGCTCAAATCCGTAGAGGCCGAGGATGGTGAAGCCGAGGATGATTCCCGGCAGCGGACCCATGAGGCTGACCAGGGCCCGGTGGGCGGCCTTCCCCGTGCTCTCCTGGCCGAGAGTGACGCCGCCGACCAGGGGCAGCATCAGGATCTGTAGATTGCGGTAGCCCAGCAGTCGCATGGCGAGCCAGTGCCCCGCCTCGTGAAACAGGATCACCCCCAGGATCAACAGGCTGAAACCCCAGTCCCAGAGGGTCCCGGCAAGCACGACGAAGGCGAGGGCGCTGATGAGAAAGAGGCCCAGCTGGGTCGAGAGCGGAGCCGGCATGCGTTGGGTCTGCTCCCAGTTGCCGAACAGGTAAGCGGCGCGGCTGGTGGGGATGGCCTGCAGCTCGTGGGGCGGATTTTTTTCCTTGCCGCTAAAGAAGCGCCAGAGAAAGCGCAGCGCAATGCCGAGTCTGGGCGCGGTCGTGCCATCCGCCAGGGGCCTGACAAAGCCGCTCTCCTGTATCCACTGGATGCTCTTCTGTTCCAGGCGGTTGACCAGATGCAGCGTCCAGGTCATCGCACCCAGCTTGGCTCGACGGTCCTGCCAGGTCAGTCCCCGGCGTGCCATCTCATCGGTATGCGCGCGATATTGCTCGGCGAGCGAGTCCAGCCGGGTGTTGACCATGATGGATGCGGTTTCCGGCGGGCGCGGGAAGAGTTCGGGCGTGCGGTTGGCGGTGGCGAGATAGACCCGCTCCCGGCTGCGGGAGATAAAGACCACTTGGCAACGGTCGCCGGCAAACAGATTGAAGGGGGGCGAAACCCGTGCGACCACGGGTTGGGTTTGGTGGTGATAGAGGCGCACCAACGGTGGCACGAAGCCGGGCAGGGGGATGGGTGTCTGGGGGGTTGCCCAACCGACGCGCGTAAAGCCGAGTGCCTTCAGTTCGCTGTGGGTCTGGGGGATACGCACCGCCAGCAGCATGCGTATCAGTTGGGTGATGAAAAGCAGGGCCAGGGTAAAGATTATCAACAGCAGATCGGTCATCCCTGTCACTCCATACTTCTACGCGTCTATGGCAATCGCGGCTTCAGGCCGGATGGTCTCAGTAACCAAGGGGTTCGTCTATGCAGGCCATCGAACGACAACCCCCGGGCACCGGTTAACGGGCGCCCGGGGGTCTTCAATAAGCGGCACTCTTTCGATTATCGGCGGTGCGCGGGAAAACTTTCACGCTACGCCCGACTCCCGGAGTGATCTCTACTCGCCTGACCGGCACTCGCGGTTACCTGGTCAGAAGAAGAGACCCTCCATCGGTGAAGAGGCGGAGGCGTAGCGTTTTGCCGGCATGCGGCCGGCGCGGAAGGCCTCGCGGCCGGCTTCGATGGCTTTGCGCATGGCGGATGCCATCAGCACCGGATTCTGCGCCGCAGCGATAGCGGTGTTCATGAGCACGCCGTCGCAGCCCAGCTCCATCGCTACTGCCGCATCAGAGGCGGTACCGACACCGGCGTCGACCAGGATCGGCACTTTGGCATTCTCGACGATGGTGCGGATGTTGAGCCGGTTGCGGATGCCAAGGCCGGAACCAATCGGCGCTGCCAGCGGCATCACCGCGACACAGCCCAGTTCCTCCAGACGCTTGGCCATGATCGGATCGTCATTGGTGTAGACCATGACATCGAAGCCGTCCTTGATCAGCTCCTCGGCGGCGCTGAGGGTCTGTACCACGTCGGGAAAGAGGGTCTTCTCGTCGCCCAGTACTTCCAGCTTTACCAGGTTATGACCGTCCAGCAGTTCGCGGGCCAGGCGGCAGGTGCGTACTGCGGTTTCGGCGTCGTAACAGCCAGCGGTGTTGGGCAGGTAGGTGAACTCGCTCGGTGGCAGCACCTCGAGAATATTGGGCTCATCTTTGTTCTGGCCAAGATTGGTACGGCGCACCGCGATGGTGACAATCTCCGCGCCGCTGGCGTCGATGGCCGCACGGGTCTCCTGCATGTCTTTGTATTTACCTGTTCCCACCAGCAGGCGGGAGGTGAAGGTGCGTCCGGCGACGCTGAAGCTATCGTTGGTTTGATTAGGCATCGGTCTGTCTGTGTTGTATGGCGTGGAATTATAGGGTTGCGGGGCGCTCTCAGCCGCCGCCGACCGCGTGAATGATCTCGACCCGGTCGTCGGCCTTGAGTGGATGGCCGGGGAAGGTGCTGCGGGGCACCAGCTCTTCATTGACCTCCACCGCGATGCGCTGATCGGTCAGTTCGAGTAGTTCGACCAGGCCCGCCATGTCGAGGTCTTCCGGAATTTGCTTTTCCTCGCCGTTTAAGTAAATCTGCATCTCTTGCGGTCTCTCCGGGATGACGACAATCTCTCTTGAGACCGGCAATTCTACAACATCTGCGACCGACAAAGTACGCAGAGTCAAAATTGAATAATCATGGCCCAGGCAGCTCGTGCCGCAGGGTCTGGCGGAGGTTTCAGTGGGGCAGTGGAACGAGGATCTGATCCCTTTGGAGCAGGCGCGTACGCTGGATGGCTTGTTCTACCAGCGGGTCAAGCGCACGCCCGATGGGATTGCCTATCGCAACTATGACCGCGAGAACAAGCAGTGGTATGAGCTGAGCTGGGCCGACATGGAGCGTCAGGTGGCTTGTTGGCGCCAGGCGCTGGCGGGGGAAGAGCTGGAGTCCGGCGACCGGGTCGCCATTCTGCTGAGAAACTGCCCTGAGTGGGTAATGTTCGATCAGGCGGCACTCTCGCTGGGGTTGGTGGTGGTGCCGCTCTATACCGATGACCGGGCCGATGCCATCGCCTATATCCTCAAGGATGCAGCGGTCAAGCTGCTACTGGTGCAGGATTCCGGCCGCTGGAATCGCATGCGCGATGCGGTCAGTGATCTCCCCTCGCTGAAGCGGGTCGTGGTACTCGAGAACAAGCAGTCGATCACGCCCGATGATGAGGAGCTGGTGTGCGCCGCCAAGGGCTGGCTGCCTGCGCGGGGTGAGCCGCTGGTACAGCGGCGGGCAGATTCCCACACTCTGGCTTCCATCGTCTATACCTCGGGCACCACCGGTCGGCCGAAAGGGGTGATGCTGAGCCACTGGAATATGCTCTCGATCGCTCACGCTTCGCTGACTGTGATCGACTGCTATACCCAGGACAGTTTTCTCTCCTTTCTGCCTCTGTCCCATACGCTGGAACGGACCGGCGGCTACTATCTGCCCATCATGTCCGGTTCCACCGTGGGTTTTGCCCGCTCCATTCCGCAGCTGGCGGAGGATCTGCAGCATATCAAGCCGACGGCGATCATCGCGGTGCCGCGAATCTTCGAGCGGGTTTACGCCAGGGTGCAGGACCAGTTGAAGAATAAATCCCCCTTCGCCCGCATGCTGTTCCGTCTCACCCTTGAGGTGGGCTTCAAGGAGTTCGAGTACCGCATGGGCCGACGCAGCTGGTTTCCCGGGTTGTTGATCCATCCGCTGCTGCGCAAGCTGGTTTCCGGCAAGATTCTCGATAAACTCGGCGGACGCTTGCGGGTGGCGGTCAGCGGCGGTGCCGCCATTTCGCCGGAGATCGCACGGGTCTTTCTGGGGCTGGGCCTGCCGATGCTGCAGGGCTATGGCCTGACCGAGACCAGCCCGGTGATCAGCGTCAACCCCCTCGACAACATCAAACCGGAGAGCGTGGGTGTACCGCTACGGGGTATCCAGGTCCGGGTCGGCGACAATGATGAGCTGCTGGTGAAGACGCCCGGTATGATGATCGGCTATTGGAACAACCATGCCGCCACCGCCGAGATGATCGATCCGGATGGCTGGTTGCATACCGGTGACCAGGCCCGTATCGACGACGACGGCCATATCCACATCACGGGTCGCATCAAGGATATTCTGGTGCTCTCCAACGGTGAGAAGATTCCCCCGAGCGATCTGGAGATGGCGATCGCCCTCGATCCGCTGGTAGAGCAGGTGATGGTGGTGGGTGAGGGCAAGCCCTATCTGGGCGCGCTGGTGGTGCTCAACCCCGATCTCTGGAACGGGTTTGCGGCGGAGTACGATCTCGATCCATCGAGCCAAGAGAGCCTGCGGGACGAGCGCCTTGAGAATGTGCTGCTCAAGCGCATGCGCTCGCAGTTGAAGGACTTCCCTGGCTACGCCAAGATCCGTCGGGTAGCGCTGTCGCTGGAGCCCTGGACCATCGAAAATGACCTGCTGACGCCCACCTTGAAGGTAAAGCGCCAGAAAGTACTGGCCTATTGCCAGCAGGCGGTTGATTCACTCTATGATGACGGTCTGGTGTAGCTCATCACTCCTTGCAATGGAGGCTTGCACGGCTCGCTCGGGCTAACCTAGAATGCACCCCACACGCGGGTATCGTATATCGGTATTACCCTGGCTTCCCAAGCCAGAGAGACGGGTTCGACTCCCGTTACCCGCTCCATTTTTCCTCACTTCTCAAATTACCGATCGGCTGCTCAGTCAGGGTGTTGCGCACACGGCAGCTGATAGCGTTCCTGCGCCCGGTGAAGCATAGGCTTCAATAATCTTCATCGAACGTATCGCGGTAAGGGTCGTCCAGCAGCGACTTCAGGCGACGGAGCTCCATCATCTCCTCGATTCGCCGCCTGGCATCCGATTTATCCTTGGCGGTGGGCGCTGAGGATTCGATCGTCGGGTCGAAGTCATCGGCGGAGAAGTCGTCGTCATCGTCAACAATTTCACGGCTCATGGGTTTGCCTCAAAACGGTTAAATTTTCCGGCTTAATAACCTGATTGAGTGGTAAAAATCCATCGAATAGTTTTTATCGAATGATCAAATAATATTTATCGTCGTGGCTGGTGTGTGGTATGAATTGCGGCGCACCCCCTGGCAATGCGTGTCGGTACGGGCGCTGAAAGCGTGCACGCCTGCCTTTCCCCTGCTCGTTTGAGGTAAATTTGGATATCGCACTGCTCAAAACCTTCCTGGAAGTGGTCAAACGCCGTCACTTCGGTAAGGCCGCCGATACCCTCTGTATCACCCAGTCCGCTGTTAGCGCCCGCATCAAGTTGCTGGAATCCCAGCTCGGGTTGCAGTTGCTGGTCCGTGAGCGTAAGGAGATCCAGCTAACACAGGCTGGACAGCGGCTGTTGCGGCATGCCGAGACCATCGTCAGCGGTTGGGAGCGGGCTCGTCAGGAGATCGCCTTGGCGCCGGACTACTCGGCCACCCTGGCAGTCGGTCTGGCACTGGATCTGTGGAAAATTCTGCTGCATGACTGGGTGTTGCAGATGCGCCAGCAGCAGACTGATGTGGCCCTGCGTATCGAGACCCATCCGGGAGAGACGCTGGTGCACCGGCTGACCAGTCATCTGCTCGATCTGGCTTTTATGTTCGAGCCGCCGATGATGCCGGGGCTGGAGACCGAACAGGTAATCGAAGTGCCGCTGATGCTGGTGGCCAGTCGTCCCGGTCTGAGTGTGGCAGAGGCAATGGCTGGCGACTATTTGCTGGTCGACTGGGGCAGCGCCTTCATGCTGCGCCATGCGGAGTTGTTTTCCGACCTGCCGACACCGGCGATCAAGGTCAATACCGGTGCGTTGGCGGTGGAACTGCTGCTCGACATGGCTGGTAGCGCCTATCTGAGTCAGCGCATGGTACAGACGGAGATCGACCAGGGTAGGCTCTTTCTGGTTGAGAATGCCCCGATGATCAGCCGTTTCGCTTATGCGGTCTACAGTCCCCACAGTCAGCGTCTGGAGACGATTCGCAGGGCATTGATGGACCTGCGGGCAATGATCTGAAGTCCTGCATGCTTGGGCCTCTCCCTCTGTATGTTGCCGCTGCGATGGATATAAGGCGGTGCAATGGTTTAGGATTTACCGGGGAACCCAATGGGAGGGGGTGTGTCATCATACTAAGGGTGGGGGGCAATCAAGCGCACAGGTCGATGCGAAAACTTTACCAAGCCGTTGACAGAGTCGAGGCGCAGATGCTCAAAGACTATCTGCAGGAGCAGAATATTACATGCGCCCTCTTTGGTGATCTCCTGAGTGGGGGCACTGGAGAGCTGCCGGCAAATATTTTCCCCGAGCTTTGGGTGATGAAGGACGAACAGTACCAGCGGGCACGCTGGTTGATCGACGAGTTCAAAGCGGCTGCAAATGACCCGGCTGGTGAGTCGTGGCGCTGCCCGGTTTGTGGTGAGGTTGTCGATCCAGGTTTCGATCTGTGTTGGAATTGTGCCACTCCACGTATCAAACAAGAATAGGGAGAGAGTCATGGGTAAGGTTTTTAAGGTGTTTGGCTGGCTGTTCGGGATGCTGCTGGTCCTGATCGTTGCTGCCATCATTCTGGTGCCCATGTTTGTCGATCTGAATGATCACAAGGAACGCATCATTCTCGAAGTCAAAAAGGCCACCGGCCGGGATTTAGTGATCGGCGGCGACATCGGCCTGTCAGTCTTCCCCAGCTTTGCGCTGGAGCTCAATGGCCTGAGTCTCAGCAACGCGCAGGGCTTCGAGGCAAAAAATTTCGCCGTGGTTCAGCATGCCCAGGTGAAGGTCAATATGATCCCCCTGCTGTTTCGCCAGGTGCTGGAGGCAGATACGGTGCAGATCGAGGGACTGACTCTCAATCTGGCCAAGACGAAGCAGGGTGTGACCAACTGGGATGACATGATGAGCCCGGCAAAGGGTCACGAGGGAGAGGATCTGCCGGTAGCCTCCGCTGGGGGCGGTGACGGCATGATGAGGTTCACCATTGGTGGTGTCGCTATCAAGGACGCCCGGATTGTTTGGGATGATGGCTCCACCGGCGAGCACTATGAGGTGTCGGATCTCAATTTAGAGACCGGGGCGATCGCCCCTGGCCGCGCGGTCGACATCAGTTTCAATGTGGGGCTGGAGAGCCGTAAGCCGCAGTTGAGTGGGAAGTTGGCCCTGACCGGTAAGCTCACAGTCGATGATGAAAGGTCGCTCATTATCCTCAATGACCTGGCGCTGGAGACGACGGTTCGCGGTGAGGGGTTGCCAGAGGATGGTGTCAATGGTCAGCTGGAGGCTGAGATCCGCTATGACCAGGCAAACGACGTGCTCGATGTGAAGGATCTGGTCGTGCTGTCGGACCGACTGACTCTCAGGGGTGAGGTTGAGGGTAACGCCTTGACCACTGCCCCGCAGTTGCAGGGTAAGTTGCGCTTGGAGAAGTTCAGTCCGCGGGAGTGGATGCAAACCTTTTCCCTGCCGATACCCGAGACGGCCGATCCGGAGGTGCTGGATGCCCTGGAATTCTCGACCGACTTCAAGGCCGGCATCGATCATGCCGAGTTGGACAACCTCTCTCTCAAGCTTGATCAGACATTCATCAAAGGCAAATTTGAGCTGATCAGCTTTGCTAAACCGGCCTACCTGTTCGATCTGAATGTGGACCAGATTAATCTCGATCGCTATCTGCCGCCGGCTCAAAATACGCCAGCGCCTGCAAAGGGCGGTTCTCAGGCTGGCGGTGGTAGTAAGGAGCTGTTTCCCGTCGAGCTTCTGAGGCAGTTGCGAATCGACGGCAAGCTCCTGGTGGATAGCCTGGTGGTCAACGGGTTGCATGCCGAGGCGGTACTGCTGAAAATTCGCGGACGCGACGGCAAGCTCACCGTCGATCAAGAGATCGGCCGCTTCTATGATGGCCTGACCAAGGGGAGTGTCAGCCTCGATGTCACCGGCAAGACGCCGAAAATGAAGGTCGTTCAATCACTTTCCCGCGTTCTCTCAGGCCCGCTGCTGAAGGATTTGATTGGAGACGACAAAATGCTCGGCAGCGGCAATCTAGAGCTTAACATCAACAGCACCGGCGGCAGCGTAGAGCAGATCAAGCGGACGCTCAGCGGAAACCTCAACTTCGATTTCCGGGATGGCGCAGTGAAGGGCTTCAATCTGGCCAAGATGATTCGTCAGGCGCGGGCCAAGCTCTCGGGAGAGTCTGTGCCGGTCTCCAATGAACCAGAGCAGACCGACTTCTCCGAACTGACCGGCAACGCCACCATCGTCAACGGATTGGTGAACAATCAGCAACTATTAGCCAAGTCGCCCTACCTCAGGGTCGAGGGCAGCGGCAAGGCGAATCTGGTGGGAGAGTCTCTCGACTACACCATCCGCCCGGTCATCGTCAGTACCCCCAAGGGGCAGGGTGGAGAGGGACTCGATGAGCTGGTCGGTGTGCCTGTTCCGGTGCGCATCAGTGGCAGCTGGAGCGATCCCAAGTTCAGCGTTCAGCTGGCAAAGATCCTGGAGGAGCAGCAGAAGGCCAGGCTGAAGGAGAAATTCGACACCAAGGTGGAAGAGAAGCTGCAGGATAAGGTGCCGGAAGATCTGCAGGACAAGCTCAAGGGTAAGTTGAAAAATCTCTTCTGATGGCCGCTGACCCGAGCCCTGTGGAGCCGGCAGTCAGCCGTGCCGAGGCGCAGCGATTCGCACGCCGGGTAGTGACCTGGTTCGGCCGTCACGGGCGCAAGGATCTGCCCTGGCAGCAGGCACGCGAGCCCTACCGGGTCTGGATCTCCGAGATCATGCTGCAGCAGACTCAGGTAGCCACGGTCATCCCCTATTTCGAGCGCTTCATGACGCGCTTCCCCGATCTCAACACCCTGGCGCAGGCGCCGATCGATGATGTGCTGCACCACTGGTCAGGGCTCGGCTATTACGCCAGGGCGCGCAACCTCCACCGCTGCGCTCAGACCCTTCAACAGCAGCATCAGGGCCGCTTTCCTGAGGATTTGGCTCAACTGGAAGCCTTACCCGGCAGCGGCGATCCTCGACGGCAACGTCAAGCGGGTGCTTGCGCGCTGCTTTGCAGTCGAGGGTTGGCCGGGAAGCTCAGCGGTATTGAAGCGGCTTTGGGCCCTCAGTGAACAGCTCACACCCGACAAGGGCTGCGCCGATTACAACCAGGCCATGATGGATCTGGGAGCCCTCATCTGTCGCCGTGGTCGTCCCGACTGCCCCGTCTGTCCTCTCTCAGACTGCTGTCAGGCAAGAGCCCAGGGCAATGCGGAGGCCTATCCCGCCCGCAAGCCGAAAAAGCGGCTTCCTGCCAAAGCGACGCGCATGGTGATCCTGGCCGACCCTGCGGGACACATTCTGCTGCAGCGCCGCCCACCCAGCGGTATCTGGGGTGGTCTCTGGAGCCTGCCCGAGTGTCCGCCGGAGCAGGCGCTCGAACAGTGGTGCCGCGAGCGGATCGGCTACGAGATCGGCCCGCCCCGCCCGCTGCCGATCCGTCGTCACACCTTCTCCCATTTTCATCTCGACATCGAGCCTGTACGCGCTGCCGTGAAAAACCCCAGAAGGCGCGTCATGGATGATGAAGAGTGGGTTTGGTATAACCTCAGCAAGCCGGACAACAGGGGGCTGGCCGCACCGATCGCACGCATCCTGCAGGAGCTGGCCAGCGACAGCCCCACAACAACGGAGTAAAGATTCCATGAGCCGAACCGTACACTGCGTCAAACTGCAAAAAGAGGCCGAAGGGCTGGAACGTATGCCCTACCCGGGCGATTTGGGGCAACGCATCTTCGACAACGTCTCCAAGGAGGCCTGGCAGGAGTGGCTGCGCCACCAGACCATGCTGATCAACGAAAACCGCCTCAGCCCGGTCGACCCGAAGGCACGAAAGTACCTCGAAGAGCAGATGGAGCAGTTTTTCTTCGGCGAAGGTTCCGCGCCACCCCCCGATTTCCGTCCCCAGGGGTGATTCCCTGGGCGCTTGGCTTGACTCCACAAGCCAAGCCCGCTTTAATACGCCCTCTTCACTCTGGCCAGGTAGCT
>JARRNY010000120.1:0-7966 GCA_037384445.1 Candidatus Thiodiazotropha sp. | reverse complement strand
ATCGGTGCTCAGCAGACCGCAGCGGCCAGCGATGACCTGGCGAAACTGGCCGAGCAGCTCAAGGGGCTGGTTGACCGCTTCAAGGTCTGAGTCTGTCTGCAACCGCATCCGGATTTTCCGGATGCGGCCTGCTAAGAGAAAAGCCGCGAATAAACCTCAACCTGGTTGCCCATGCTACTCAGCTAAAGGCTGGCTTTGTGGGTAATCAAGAACGTCTTTAAGTGGACGATGCCTGCTGTTGCAGAAACAGGGTCTGTGTCGGGAAGGCGAATTCGATGCCTTCTTTTTCGAAGGCTTCACCGATCTCCAGATTGATCGCCTGCTGTATGTCCATATAGAGGTTGAAGTCGGGACCCAGCACATAGTAGACGGTCTCGAAGATCAGGGCATAGTCTCCGTACTTGAAGAAATGGGAGCGATCGAAACGGGTCTTCTCCCGGTGTTCGATGGCATCACGCATGATGCCGGGAATTTTCTTCAACTGTTCGCGGGTGGTGCCGTAAGTCACCCCGATGTTGAACGCAACGCGCCGCTCATACATACGGCCATAGTTGCGCAAACGGCTTTTCAGCAGATCCGAGTTGGAAAAGATCAGCTGCTCCCCGGACAGGCTTCGTACACGAGTCGTCTTCAATCCCACATGCTCCACACTGCCCATATAGTCATCGACGATGAGAAAGTCTCCCACCACAAAGGGCTTGTCGATGAGGATCGACATTGAGGCGAACAGATCGCCGAGGATCGACTGCACGGCCAAAGCGACCGCAACGCCGCCGACACCGAGACCGGCGATCAACGCGGTGACGTCATAACCCAGGTTGTCGAGCGCTAACAGGAATACCCCCAGCCAGAGCAAACCGGTGGTGAACATGCGGATGGCATTGAGGGCGGTGACGCTGGCCGGATTCTTCTGCAGCTGCTTCTGGCGATAGATCTGGAAACTGAGTTTTATGGCGCTGTTAACCCAGATGCCCAGCTGTAACAGGAGAATGATGATCAGGAGCTTGCCGAGGGTGTCGGAGGCCTGTGTTGGCAGTTCCACGAACAGTGAGCCGAGAAGGAGGGCGAAGATGCCCAGGAACCACCACTTGGTCTTCTTCACTAGCTCAGCGATGCCATCATCGATGCGAGTATCGGTCCGTTCGGCAATGTTGGAAAGCCGCCGTCCCACAACGCCGATAAACAGTTTCAACAGCAGAAAGGAGACGACCGTTACGGTGATGGCGATCAGCCACATCTCCACTGGTCCGCCAGAGAGGTTTAAATTCAGCGATTCCTTGAAAAAAGTCTTTACGCCATCGTTCATGCCGTTGGCCTTTATATCTGCTTGATTGGTGTTGAAAGGTGGCGAGCGGGACTTGATGCCGACAACCGCTCAACGAGGTTTGACTATGTCACACGGTTTCGCGCCGCTTTTCAAGCGGGAACAGCCCAGATGGGGGGTGAGTCGGTTCGTTATCGGGGGGCATGTGAAAAGCCCTCTTTCAGCAAGAGGGCTTGTTCATGGTTAAACGAATGCAGTTGGACAGCGTTTAATGCGTAACCTCGATACGCTTGCTGTGCATCTCAGTCGTCTTCGGAATGGTCACTTCGAGTACGCCGTCTTTCCCAGTGGCCTGAATCGCTTCGGCATCGGTGTTGTCCGGCAGTGAGAAGCGACGATAGAAGACGCCATGGCTGCGCTCGATGCGTTTGAAGTTCTCTTTCTCTTCAGTCTCTTCAAACTTGCGCTCACCGCGGATCGTCAGTACGCCATTCTCCATCGTGACCTCGATATCCTCCGGTTTCACGCCCGGGATATCGGCCCGAATGAGATACCTGTTGCCTTCATCCTTGATGTCAACCGCGGGCACCCAGTCACCGCCTACGACGCGAGAGGTATCGTCATCTCGTTGCAGGAGCGGGTGGAACATGCGGTTCAGTTCTTGACGCCAGTCTTCCATCGGACGCCATGGATCGTAACGTGTAATGTTCATGATAGTCCTCCATTCAAATCACCCATCCCTACTATAAATATGGTCCCGAAATGGGCGCTTTTCAACTCTCAGGAAGGAGTGTTCTGATGTTGCTTGGTGCTCTTATAAGCTGTTGATATGACGATGAAAAATTTCCTGAATGGTGTCCTGCTTAGCCCGTTCCCCCGCTGTGAGAAGGGAAGCGCGATTTTTGTCTCTGACGTCCTGGACTCTGTCAAATCAGGTGGCACAGGGTTTGAGGTTCGCTGTGTACGAAATAGTTGGCGCAGCAGCGATTATTCTTGAAATCAGTGGTGAAGAGGGTGGGATCCCGAGCGGGAGCAGGGCCGCGAATTTATGCTCCGGGGCGCACAATCTTCAGATGCGTGCGCGCTTGGCAGGGTTTGACTGTAAAAAACTATTTCGCCAGAACAAGGTTTGATTTGGGCACAGTGACGCAGAGTAGACAGTGGCCCTCTCCCGGGTTGATTTTGGGCTCCGTGCGGTAGCTGACCTCACCTTCGATTATACGGGTCCTACAGGATCCACATTCACCCGCCCCGCATAGGCAATCGACTTCAATGCCTTTGGATTCGATGAAATCGAGCAGGCACTCCATGGTGGTATCCCAGGGGAACTGCTTGCCGCTCTCACTGAAGGTGACGCTCAGCTGCGAGGCGGATTCGCTATCCTGGCTGCTCTCCATCCCGACATCTGTTTGGCTTTGGGGGGAGGTGCTCTCATCGATGGAACTGCCAGAGGTGCTGATCAAGGTTTTGCTGTATCGCACCAATGCCTTGGCGCCGACCGCGAAAACTGCGAGCCCAAGAATGGTACTAATGATATACAGATCGTCCAATCCCATTTCGCTTCCTCCTGCTCTCGACTTTTGGAGAGCTTGTCGTTATCTGTGTCCTGTCAGGCGATCTCTTTACATGGCCTGACCCAGCACCTGGACGATTCCGAGTATGTAAGAATCAGCTTAAGTAACAATGAAGAAGCTTGTGACTGGGGTCACGGAAATATCGGGTTAGTGAGGCTTTCAGCGAGTAAAACGGGCACAAGCGGGCAACCGCTGCCTGTTTTTTATCCTTGTTCGGAGGTAAGTGAGTTTTAAGATTCACTAAGCTTAGCGAGGCAGTTGTGGGGAAAGTAGGAGCTGGATATGATCCGACTGACAGGATTATTTTTCTTGGTTCTTGGGGGGTGGTTAGTAAATGGATGAAGACCGTTCAAAAGAGATAGCTGCTTACCTTGGATTTGATGGCCGGCATCTGGGAAACGCCCTGCAGATAGTGATGGATACGCAGAAGGCCGGCATCTCACATCTGGTTAGGTACTTTTCGGCGAAGTATGGCCTTAAAATCAGTTATTCAAAGGCTTCCTGCCTATTGAATAACCTGCAACTGATGGGAGCGATCTCTCCCCCAGATCCGGTAACCGGGCGCCACAGAGTTCAGTGGCAAAATGCTGTTGAAAGAGAGTGAGATCCAGTCTCAGCAAGATGCCATAGAGGTATCGCTCGGATTAGATCGAGCCTATTTTCGCTTGCCAGAGCCCGTCGTAGAGCGACGTTTCCCCCTGGCCTTTTTGCCGATTGTGGCTTTGGCTTTGCCACCACGCCCTATGGACGGCTTCGTCAGGGTTTTATCGCTCCCCGGCTGCCAGCGGGGAACCAGATGTCGTTTGCCGTTGCCGATGAGATCGGCACGCCCCATGCGGGTCAGCGCCTCGCGCAACAGGGGCCAGTTCTTCGGGTCGTGATAGCGCAGGAAGGCCTTGTGCAGGCGACGCTGCTTCAGTCCTTTCACCACGCTGACCTTGCCCCCTTTGCGCGAGACCTTGCGCAGGGGATCGTGGCCGGTGTGGTACATGGCCGAGGCGATGGCCAGGGGGGTCGGCAGGAAGGCCTGTACCTGATCCGGGCGAAAGCCGTTCTCTTTCAGCCACAACGCCAGGTTGAGCATGTCCTCATCGCGGGTGCCCGGATGGGCGGCGATGAAATAGGGGATCAAATACTGCTCCTTGCCCGCCTCAGCGGAGTATTTGTCGAACAGCTTTTTGAAACGGTCGTAGCTGTCGATACCCGGCTTCATCATCTTGCTCAGGGGGCCGGATTCAGTATGCTCCGGGGCGATCTTCAGGTAGCCGCCCACATGGTGGGTCACCAGCTCGCGGATGTACTCGGGCGAACGCACGGCCAGGTCATAACGCAGTCCGGAGGCGACGAAGACGCGCTTGATGCCGGGCAGTGAGCGGGTACGCCGGTAGAGCTTGATCAGCGGTTTGTGGTCGGTATTCAGATTGCCGCAGATATCGGGGTAGACGCAGGAGAGGCGGCGGCAGGACGATTCGATCTTTTTGTCCTTGCAGGCGAGCCGGTACATGTTGGCGGTGGGGCCGCCCAGGTCGGAGATGTTGCCGGTGAAGCCGGGCACCTGATCGCGGATCGCCTCCACCTCTTTGACGATGGAGTCTTCAGAGCGGCTCTGGATGATGCGTCCTTCGTGTTCGGTGATGGAGCAGAAGGTACAGCCGCCGAAACAGCCGCGCATGATGTTGACCGAGAAGCGGATCATCTCCCAGGCCGGGTTGCGCGCCTCGCCGTAGGCGGGGTGGGGCTGGCGCGTGTAGGGTAGTTCGTAGACCCGGTCCAGCTCTTCGGTGGTGAGCGGGATCGGCGGCGGATTGAGCCAGACATCCCGCTTGCCGTGGCGCTGCGCCAGGGCACGGGCATTGCCTGGGTTGGTCTCCAGATGAAACACCCGCGAGGCGTGGGCGTAGAGCACCTCATCCTCCAGCACCTGATCATAGGAGGGCAGCCGCACTACGGTGTGTGAGCGATCAAGTCCGGCAGGACGCTGGTGGGGGGTGAAGCGAACCAGGTTGGTCTCACAGGCGGGTTCCGCCTGATAGGGGTCGACATGGTGCGCCTTGGGACCGGGTTCATCGAGATGGGTCGAGTCGATCTCGCTCCACCCTTCGGGTAGCTCCTGGCGCATGAAGCCGGTACCACGCACGTCTCTGATTTCACTGATGCGCTCGCCGGCAGCCAGCCGGTGGGCCACCTCCACGATGGCCCGCTCCGCGTTGCCGTAGATCAGCAGGTCTGCTTTTGAATCGGGCAGCACCGAACGGCGTACCTTGTCCGACCAGTAGTCGTAGTGGGCGATACGCCGCAGACTCGCCTCGATGCCGCCGATGATCACCGGCACCCCCTTGTAGGCCTCGCGTGCGCGCTGAGCGTAGACCACCACCGAGCGGTCGGGCCGCTTGCCCGCCTCGCCATCGGGGGTGTAGGCATCATCGCTGCGGATACGCCGGTCAGCGGTATAGCGGTTGACCATCGAATCCATATTGCCGGCAGTGATGCCGAAAAAGAGATTCGGTTTGCCCAGCTGACGGAAGGACTCGGCGCTGCTCCAGTCGGGCTGGGCGATGATCCCCACGCGGAACCCTTGCGCCTCCAGCAGTCGCCCGATCAGCGCCATGCCAAAGCTGGGATGGTCCACATAGGCATCACCCGTGACGATGATGATGTCGCAACTGTCCCAGCCAAGCTGATCCATCTCGGCGCGGCTCATGGGCAGCACTGGCGCGATACCGAAACGGGCAGCCCAGTAGGGGCGGTAGGAGAAGAGGGGAGCAGGCTGGGACATGGGGGCGGATTATAGCGTGCTTTAGCACGGCAAGAGTGCGGAGAGACCTGGCTGGGTGCCATGCATGAGAGGTTTAAAGGGGGTAGACAAATAAAATTATTGTATTACGATAATAAATAATCGACTTGCAATAAATATTAGCCTTATCTTTTGAGATCTTTATGAGGTGCATACCCATGAGTCAGGATAGCCAGGAGAGACTGCCCAAGTTCACGCGGCGACTAAGCCAAGCGATGGCGGTTTTCTGTTTGATTACCATTGTTCTTTCGCCGGTTGGCGTTTTGCTCTACTGGATGGTGACCGACGTGGGTGATATTGCGCTTTCCGCCAATCTCGCGCCTTCAGCGATTCAGGGGACGCTGTCGATCTGGCAGCGTGTCGTGGCGGGATTGATAAGCGGAGTCCCTTTGACTCTGATGCTGGTCGGCCTCTGGCATGCATACAGATTCTTCAAGCTTTTCGCGGCCGGTCAGATCTTCTCAACCAGGGCTGCATGCTACCTCAGCCGGTTTGCCGGCTGGTTGTTGGCCTCTGTATTGGGTTCCGTGTTGTGTGGGGCCGCCATTACGGTAGTCATCACATTGCAGAATATGGAGGGTTCACGCCTATTGGCGGTGAGTGTCTCCTCGGATCAGATATTTCTCATGTTTTTTGCCGTAATGGTCTATCTGATGGCGAATGTCATACGTCAGGGCCAGAAGCTGGCTGAAGAGAACTCCACGTTTGTTTGACTGGATGTGCCATGCCGATTGTTGTTCATCTCGATAGGGTGCTGGTGACGCGCAAGGTCAAGTCCAAGGAGTTGGCCGAATTCGTGGGTATCACCGAAGCGAATATGTCTCTGCTCAAACAGGGCAAAGTCAAGGGTGTGCGCTTTGAAACACTGGAGAAGATCTGTGAGTTTCTGGAGTGCCAGCCTGGGGATATTCTGGTCTATCAGCCCTGACGGCAAGAGAGGGGGCGCGGTTGTCCGAACTCTACCGGTTGCGTAATTTACTATGGTGCGCCAGGTCAGCCTCGCATCTAACAGCCTGCTGAACAATCGGTTAACATAGCGCCCCTTGAGGCTGCTATCAGCCTCAGCCGAATCAGAGGATGGTCCTGCAGGCCTCTTCGCCGACATGAGAGTCGTCAATCGATCCGCTTGATTCTGGCCATCAGGAAATTCATGGAGAAATGCGTGTGTCGCAAGTTGATCAGTTTGAAAGTGTGTTTCGCTCAGCCGTCAAGGACGTCTTTACTTTCCGCAAAGTCGATATCGAAAATGTTCTGATCGTGACCGATCTGGATGCCGAGCAGAGCCGGCGTTTCAGGGAGGTGGTGATCAATTTCCTTCGCTTTCCGGTTGCCCAGTCCGAGCGGCAGTTCTTTGTCATCAACGGCGATGAGTACAACACCACCGGCGATCTGCTGGAGTTGCTCGCCAACTTCAGCCCTGATTTGATATGTACCTATCGAAACCTGCACTCCACTGCCTGGCGCTTTCCCCACTCCCTCGGCGAACATCTCGATGTGATGCTGCAAAAGATCGATATCCCGGTTATGGTCCTGCCCCATCCAGATGCGGACTACCAGGCCGAGCATGCTCTGCAGGACACCACCGATGTGATGGTGGTCACCGACATGCATGCGGTCAACGATCATCTGATCAACTACGCCGCCGCCTTTACCGACCCGGCGGGCAATCTCTATCTGACCCATGTGGAGGAGGTACGGATATTCGAGCGTTATATGGATGCCATCTCCAAGATCGACGTCATCGACACCGAACTGGCGCGCAAAAGATTGGGTGAACAGTTATTGAAAGAGCCGGATGACTACTTTCGCTCCTGCGCCGAGATATTGAGACAGCAGCATCCTGAAATGCAGGTCAACTCGCTGGTGATTTTCAGTGAACTGGTGGCCGAATACCGGCACCAGATCGAGTCGAGAAAAGTCGACCTGCTGGTGTTGAGCGCCAAGGATGAACGCCAATATGCCATGCATAGCGCGGCCTATCCCTTGAGCGTGGAACTGCGCCATATCCCCCTGCTTCTGATCTGAGTTAACTATCATGGAAACTATGCACCACACCGTCTCCGCCGGTGTCACCTATCTCTTTGCGGCAGTTCTGGCCGGCATGATCATTGCGCTGGCCATGGAGGAGAAGCTGCATGCCAAGAAGTCGATCATCGTCGGCGTTTTTGCGGTCGGCAGCCTGCTCCTGGCGTCGTTTTTCGGCTTCATCCCTTTCGGTGATGTGATTATCCCCGGTGGCGTGCGTCTGCATCTCCCTGTCTATATCGAGGCGGTCGACTGGGAGGTCATCGCCATCATCATCGGCTCCAGTCTGTTTGTCGACGTCACCTCGCG
>JARRNY010000119.1:0-9069 GCA_037384445.1 Candidatus Thiodiazotropha sp. | reverse complement strand
AGGTTGAAAGCCTCTGCAACACGGGCCAGAAAAGCGGACTTGTCGAGACCGTTGAGGTCCTTGACGACCCGATTGTAGTCGAGGATCTGCATCTGGTTGTGAGGGAAAATCACACTGAGGAAATAGTTGTAGGACTCCTCTCCGGTGTGGTCCGGATTGGCTGCCTTGCGCGCCGCGCCTACCCGCGAGCCGGCTGCGGAGCGGTGGTGGCCGTCGGCCACGTAGAGGGCGGACATGGCGTCAAAGTCGGTCGTCAGCTGCTCGACGACATCCTGGTCGTCCACCACCCAGATCTCATGCCGCACGCCATCGGCTGCCATGACGTCCATATCGGGTTGCGCTTGGGCGATGCGAACCAACTGCTGGTCCACGCCGGGAGCACTGGGGTAGACCAGAAACACCGGACCGGTCTGGGCATTCAGGGCATCGACTTGACGCACCCGGTCATCCTCTTTCGCAGGTCGGGTGAATTCGTGCTTCTTGATACGATCGGTATCGTAGGCTTCCACTGAGGCAGCGGCCACCAGACCTGTCTGCCGGTGGGTCCCCATGGTCAGGCGGTAGACGTAGTAGCAGGGCTTTTCATCCCGCACCAACACGCCCTCTTTGACCATTTTTTCCAGATTTTCCGCAGCCTTAGCGTAGACCTCAGGGGCGTAGGGGTCAGTCCCCTCCGGCAGATCGACCTCAGGGCGGGAGATATGCAGAAAGCTCCAGGGGCGGCCACTCACCATCTCCCGCGCCTCCGCTTCGTTCATCACATCATAGGGCGGGGCTGCCACGTCGGCGGCGCGGCCGGGCGCTGGACGCAATCCGGGAAATGCTCTGATCAGGGACATGAATTGGGTACCTCAGGGGAGTCTTGTGTCTATCGATGTCAGCTTCGATTGGGTTTGAGAGGGGGGGATTGTTTCAAAAGAGCAGCAGGCGAATCAAGTTGCAGTGGTCAGCCGTGTAAGAAAATGCCTACTCCCGCTCTTCCGCCACCTCCATGCTCAAACTCCGGTGAAGCACGCTATATCCGCCACAAGGGTTGATCAGTCGCGTCAAATTCGGCCCAAAGCTCCCGGTAAGTGAGTCCGTTCAACGGGTGCCGCTCTTGCGGCGCCACCTCGGAGAGGGGCAGCAAAACAAAAGCATAGCGTAAGATCTCATCCCTTGGCAGCTGCATCTGTGGCTCATCAATGATCCGGTCTCCGTAGGTGAGCAGATCGATATCCAGCGTCCGAGAGGAGAATTTCTCAGCGCTTCTGACCCGACCGTGCTGACCCTCAATCTCACGCAGAACCCCGGCCAGCTCCCGTGGCGCCAGCTCGGTTTCGATGCCCACCACCAGATTGTGAAAGTTGTCGCCATCGAAACCCACCGCCGGGCTCTCATAGACCGGAGAGACCACCAGATGACCAAATCGTTGCTTCAGGGCCTCCACGGCGGCGGGAATCTGTTGTTGCGGGTCGATATTGCTACCCAGACTGAGCCAGACCCGCACCATTGTCGATTCAGTCACGCTGTCCCCGCTCGATAACCACGCCCACATCCCGTGCGGCGCTGACCGCCCCGACCTTGTTTACCGTCAAGCGAACCCAGGGGACGTTGAACTCCTCCAGTACGATCGTCGCACAACGCTCCGCCAGGGTCTCAACCAGTTGGAATTCACTCTCGCGCACGAACTCCACCAGTCGTTTGCTCACCGCCTTATAGTCGAGGGTATCCTCGATCGCGTCGGTAGCTGCGGCGCGGGCGATATCCGCCCCCATCTCGAGATCGAAGACGACTGTCTGCCGAATCTCCCGCTCCCAGTCATAGATACCGATAACGGTATCGATACGTAATTCGCGAATAAAAACGATGTCCATGAGATCAAGTCTGTCGGTGAAGCTGCACAAACGACACATGGTAGTGGAGTGGCGCGCAAATACAAACCATGGAGATCGCTCACCTTTTGGCAAACGATAGAATTCATTGCACCTAGCCCGAATGTTTCACATCGCGCAATAGAAAGATGTGGCAGCGGGGAAGCCTTCCCGAAACCTCGCTTCAAACTTGCCAGCGCTTGACCTGATCCCTACAACCGGTTCCAATTGCGCGATGTTGCTGCAATCACTCCTCGTCATTGGCGCCTATCTGCTCGGCTCCGTCTCCAGCGCCATTATCGTCTGCCGGCTCATGGGGCTGCCAGATCCACGCACCCAGGGTTCAAACAATCCGGGCGCCACCAATGTGCTGCGTATCGGCGGCAAAAAAGCGGCCGCCATCACCCTGCTCGGGGATTCACTCAAGGGCTTCATCCCCATGCTGGCGGGTCATCTGCTGGATGCCTCGCCAATGATTCTGGCATTGACCGGCATGGCCGCCTTTCTGGGACATCTCTACCCCATCTTCTTCGGCTTCAAAGGTGGCAAAGGCGTCGCCACGGCCCTCGGCGTTCAGTTTGGTCTGCACTGGGGGGTCGGTGCCGGCGTGGGGCTGATCTGGCTCTTCATGGCCAAGGTAGTCAACATCTCTTCGCTGGCGGCACTGGTCTCCATGGCCCTGGCGCCGCTCATCGTCTGGCTGATCTGGCCGGCTCCCGAACTGGTTGTGATGCAGATTCTGGTCAGCTTGATCCTCTTCTGGCGCCATCGCTCCAACATCCGAAATCTGCTACAGGGCGAAGAGGGAAAGATCGCAGACGAGAACGGTATCGGACCCGATCCAGAATAGATACAAACCCGACAGGAGCCTGCGCACCATGCCACAGCCCCGCTATCAAGAACTTCCCCATCAGATTACCTGCATCGATACCGAGTATCAGCGTCCGGGTCTGGCCGCCTGCTATCTGATCGAATCCCAGGGAGAGGCCGCTTTCATCGACACCGGCACCAGCCATACTGTGCCGATGCTCATGCAGGTGCTGGAGGAAAAGGGGCTTGCCCCCGAACAGGTTAAATATGTCATACCGACCCATGTCCATCTGGACCATGCGGGTGGGGCCGGCGCGCTCATGCAGCAACTGCCCCAGGCAAGCATGGTGATTCATCCCTATGGCGCGCGTCATATGATCGACCCAAGCAAGCTCGCTGCCGGCGCCACTGCGGTCTATGGGGAAGAGAAGTTCAAACAGGATTTCGGCGAACTGATTCCGGTGGATGAGCACCGAACCATTGAGGCACCGGACGGACATCGGCTGCAGCTGGGCAGCCGAGAGCTACTCTGCCTCGACACTCCGGGGCATGCACGCCACCATATCTGTCTCTTCGACGATCAGAGTCGGGGCCTCTTTACCGGCGACACCTTCGGCCTCTCCTACCGGGAGTTCGACACCGAAGCAGGACCTTTCCTCCTCGCCACTTCGACACCGATTCAGTTCGACCCCTCGGCCTGGCATGAGACGATTGACCGGCTGATGGCACTGGAACCAGAGGTCATCTACCTGACCCACTACTGTGCGGTAGAACAACCGGCCCGACTGGTGGAGATGCTGCGTGGCTCACTCGATCAGTTCACCACCACTGCCCTCGCCGCCGATGCCAATCCCGGGCGGGAGCGTATTGAGCAGATCCGCTCCGACCTGCTCCGCTGGCTTCTGGCCAGTCTTGAACAGCACGGCACTTCTCGCTCGCCACAGGAGATTGAACAGCTCATGGCGATGGATCTGGAACTGGATGCTCAGGGTTTGGAGGTCTGGCTACAGAAGCGGGAAAAAGAGGCACAACAGGCTGACGGCTGATCGCCATCCAGCGCGAATGCCACTTAAGTTAAGCGATTTGATGGTGGGGCAGGGCCCCACCCTACACTTCGGACCACAGGTAGAGCGAAACCCAGCCCCACCATATGGTATTGGGTATCATCCCAAACGCCCTCAACCAAGTAGCATTACCCTCTAGCCAGAATGGCACTTACTTAAGCAGGTATTCGCTGCGGCTTGCCGCACCGCTATTCTTTGACCAATCCGGCACAGTTCGCTTAACTAAGTAGCATTACCCTCAGCCCAAATATTTCAGCAGGCTTTGGAACCGCTCTGGTCCCAGGCAAAGGTGCAGTCAAGACGGGAGAGCACGTAGACCAGACCACGCTCACCGTCGTCCAGCATCATGGCGAGTGGACTGAGGCGGTTGAACTTGTGGTTGCGTTGCCGCAGCCAGCGCTTGCCCATGGTGGGATTGGTCGGATAGGTCGTGCGCAAGGCCTCATCGATACGTACCAGATACTCGATGCGCCGCATCAGTCCCGGCTCATCGGGAAAGGGCTTGTTGTAGCGGTACTGGGCAAAGTGCCGCGCTTTACCCTGCAGATTCAGCAGCGCCATCATCTCCTCAGTATGCAGACCCCAGCTCTCGAACAGGTTCATGGTTCCCTGGGTGATTGCCAGCCGATCTGTCATGGATTGGTCGTTGCTTGATGTTTGTGTCTCGCTCATAACCTGAACCTATTACCTACTTTTTAACTTGGTTATTCGAGTCTAGCATGTTTCAAAAGTGGATTCCCCGGCGATTCCAAAGGTATTTTTTTCTCTGCCACACCAGAGACTCGACAGTTTGCTGACACACTCATCAGCTGCCGAACAACCCCTGCCACCATCGCTTGCGATTTTTCGGCACCAAGGTGGTTGGAAGATCCACCGGTGCAATTTTACTTAGCACCCATCCAGGCAGCGGCGGGTTGTCGCTGTAACCACAGGAGACACCCAGGTTGTTCGGGTCGTAGATTTTGATAAAAGCGGGTTGCTGGAGGTCATCGGCGTAGACGATACCGCAGTAGTCCTCGTCATGCTCCGTCCTAAGGAGTTTGTCGATCTCTTCGATAAAGGTCAGTAGCTGCTGCGGCTCGCTGACTCGATCAGGCGGCAGCTCGCCGATGGCATAGATATACCAACCGCCATCCGCATCCTCCCTCAGTACCTGCCATAAGGCGTCAAGGTGATGCCAGCGCAGCGCTGAAGTAAAGCTGCCGCGAAAGGCCATCATATAGTCCTGCGAATCGTTCATCGCACCTCCTCTTTCAATCGCCTCAACAGTAGCATGTAGACCGCATCGACGGGAGTCTCCAGCACGCCGGCGGAGCACGTTAAAGGCGAGCGAATAGTCCAGACACTGCGTTATACTGGCCGCTTTAATATGAAACCGATGGCCGATCACATGAGCGAATCTCTCTTCGAATCGAAACTGAATCTTAAACTGGTCAACCGCGGCAAGGTTCGCGATATCTATGAGGTAGACGCCGGGCATCTACTGATCGTCACCAGCGACCGACTCAGCGCATTTGATGTGATCATGCCGCAGCCGATCCCAGGCAAAGGCGAGGTACTGACCCGGGTGGCCAAATTCTGGTTCGCACGCACCCAGCATCTGCTACCCAACCATCTGGCGGATATTCCACTGGAAAGCGTTGTCACCGACCCCGCCCAGCGGGAAGCCCTGGGCGAGCGCGCCATGGTCGTACGCAAACTGAAACCGCTGCCGGTCGAATCGATCGTGCGCGGTTATCTGATTGGCTCCGGCTGGAAGGACTACCAGCAGAGCGGCCAGGTCTGCGGCATACCGCTACCGGCCGGTCTGCAGCAGGCGGACAAGCTTCCCGAAGCGATCTTCACGCCTTCCACCAAGGCAGAGCTTGGCGCCCATGACGAAAACATCGACTATGCCAGCACGGTGGAACTACTGGGTGAAAGCCTCGCCAGCCAAGTCAGGGATTTCAGCCTGCAGATCTATCGGGAGGCGGCCGATTACGCCCTCGAGCGGGGCATCATCATCGCTGACACCAAGTTTGAATTTGGCCTGGATGAGACTGGCGGACTACACCTGATCGACGAGGTGCTGACGCCTGACTCCTCCCGCTTCTGGCCAGCAGACCAATATCGCCCCGGCATCAGCCCACCCAGCTTCGACAAACAGTTCGTGCGGGACTATCTGGAGACCCTCGACTGGGACAAAACAGCACCAGGTCCCGATCTGCCACAAGCCATTATCGACAAGACAGCGGAGAAATACCGCGAAGCAGAAAAAAGGCTAACCGGGCATTAGTTGGCGTTGCTGGGAAAGCAGTTCTCGACAAACCGCAACACTGCTGCAACATACTGGAATTCTGTAACAAACGTCACTAAGATTGAGCCAATGCTAGGGATTACTGTCGCTCACCCCCTGCCCCTTCCTGACAATTCAGGGATTCAACAGGGAGAAGGCTCACAGTCAGCACGCAAAGGAGGCCAACGTCTACACCAACAGGAGAGAACCTGAAACCACGCTTCATACGGCTAGAATGCAGTAAGATGCCTCACTCAAAATGCAGTTGACATGCAACAGCAGCTAAAACAAAAGACGGCTCGCGTCGTCATCTATACCACCCTCAAGTGCCCCCACTGTCAGCATCTCAAGCGGTGGTTAAAGAGGAACCAGGTTCCTTTTCTTGACTTTAACGTTGCCAAGCCGGGCAAGATGCAGAAGAGATTCTTTGAACTGGGGGGCCAGAGCGTACCCATGATCGTCATAGGCAACCAGCAGTTTGTCGGCTTCAATCCCAACCAGCTCAAGGGTGTGCTGGAAGATGAAGGCCTGCTCTAGTGTAGTGTCCTATACTAGAGTTCCCTCCCAAGCCATCCCTGGCTCGTACCATTGTCACAATAGAAGGTGACCGGATCGGCTCGCATCACACCTCGGCCGCCTCCTTCCACGCAATACCCGTATCAATGCTGTGGTGTTCCACCGGCTCGGGTTGCGCCACCTTCATGGTCACCAGCTCCTCCGCACTGATCGGATGGATGGCGAGGGTATTATCAAAATCGGCCTTGGTAGCGCCCATCTTCACCGCCACCGCAAACCCCTGCAACATCTCATCCACGCTATCGCCGATCAGGTGGATACCCACAATCCGTTCCTCTTTACCGGCACAGATCAGCTTCATTGCCGTTGTCACCCCGTGGGAAGAGAGGGCGTAACGCATCGGCGTGAACTCTGTCTGATAGACAGTGATTTTTTCATACTGCTGTCGAGCGACAGGCTCAGTAAGACCAATGGTTGCAACCGGCGGATGGGAGAAGACCACACTGGGGATATTCTCATAATCCACCCGGCTCTCCGGCTGATTATTGAACAGGCGCTCAGCGAGACGACGCCCTGCCGCAATAGCCACCGGCGTCAGCGGAGTGCGACCGGTGATATCGCCGACAGCATAGATGCCGGGAACATTGGTGTTCTGAAACTCATCGGTCAACACGATGCCGTTGCCGCGCATCTCGACTCCCGCCGCCTGCAGGTTTAAATCCCCGGTGTTGGGAGCACGCCCTACCGCCCAGATGACCTGATCGAAGCCGTCCAGCCGCTCTCCGTCTACAGCATCGAGAGAAATTTCCGAGCCACGCTTTGCCAAACCCGCCACCTGGAAGCCGAGTCGCAGCCTGATGCCCTGCTGTTGCATTTCGCGCATCAGCACCTGACCGATCATGGGATCGAAAACCTCGAGCAAACGATTCTCCAGGGCCACCAGCGTGACTTCAGAACCCAGGCCCGCCAGAACACCGGCCAGCTCAACGCCAATATAGCCACCGCCGATAACCGCCACCCGCCTCGGCTGTTCATCCAGCGCGAAAAAGCCGTCGGAAGTGATGCCCAGTTCCGCTCCTGGCACCCTGGGTACGATGGGTCGGCCACCGGTAGCGATGACGATATGGTCGGCGCCGTAAGCCTGCCCATCCACTTCAATCTCACCGGGGCCGATGAAGCGGGCTCGCCCCTGAAGATGGTGAATGCCAAGCTCCTCCACATAGCCATCCCAATAGCAGTTGATGTTCTCGATATAGCGCTGACGACCCTCGACCAGCTTGGCCCAGTCGGTATCCCCACGCTTTGCGGGAATGCCGAAATCACCGGCATCCTCCACCGCATGCGCCAGATTGGCCGCGTACCACATCACCTTCTTCGGTACACAACCATTATTGACGCAGGTGCCACCCATTTTGCCGGACTCCACCACGGCGACACGACGGCCGAAGCGGGCGGCCTGTTCCGCCACTGCCAGTCCGCCACTGCCACCACCGATGATGATCAAATCGAAATGTCTGTTCATGATGATTCCTATTAAGTTACTGCCTACCGGCACCTGCCGGTATTGATATCCAGAACGAGCCCGGCTCTTACGCAGACGCACACCCTGAGAAGAGCCCCGGCCACCCGCTCGCTTCCAGCGAATATCGCCATCTGACGAACGGGAGGCCGAAACCTTTCACTCATACTGACTGTGTGCCTTGGTTTATGACCTTGCCCGAATGTCTCACCCGGGAACGCGATGATCGTGCCGAGATCGCTGTTCAGCGTGGGTCGGCAACACTTTTCACTTTGCTAACACTCCACTAATTCCAAGTAAAAACAGTGGGTTATTTGCATCTCCAAGCGGCCGGGTGAAAGATTCAGGCTAGGCGGCGTTGCGGCTGCGCTCGCTGAGATAGCTCTCCAGCTCGTCTGAACCGCCGATGTGCTCACCATTGATGAAGATCTGGGGCACCATGGAGACACCGGCCACAGCGCGCAGGCTGCTTTCGCTATAGTCCTTGTTCAACACCAGCGTTTCGAACTCGATACCGGCATCCCGCAGCATGCCCTTGGCGCGTACGCAGAAAGGACAACCCTCGCGTGCGAAGACGGTGACATCCATCGGCTTACTCTCACCGGGCGCGATGTAGGCCAGCATGGTATCCGCGTCAGAGACCTCGAAGGGGTCTCCTGGCACATCGGGTTCGATGAACATCTTCTCCACCACCCCATCTTTTACCAGCATGGAGTAGCGCCAGGAGCGGTCACCGAAACCGAGATCCTCTTTAGATACCAGCATGCCCATACCCCGGGTGAAATCCCCGTTACCGTCAGGCAGAAAGGTGATGCGGTCGGCCCTCTGTTCCAGCTTCCATTCGTTCATAACAAAGGCGTCGTTGACCGAGATGCAGACCACCTCATCGACACCATGACGCTTGAACATCGGAGCCAGCTTGTTGTAGCGGGGCACATGGGTGGAGGAGCAGGTCGGCGTGAAAGCCCCTGGCAGGGCGAACACCACTACAGTCCTACCCTTGAAGATCTCATCGCTGGTGACATCAACCCA
>JARRNY010000118.1:19649-22187 GCA_037384445.1 Candidatus Thiodiazotropha sp. | reverse complement strand
TGCCAAGCTCTACCAGCTAAGCATCGAAGATCTCTTCTACGAGCAACAACCCTTACTGGATAGGACCCTGCAGGAGGTCTCCTCGGAACGTCCCGGCGTAACCGATCTCTATCTGCTGGCCGTTGGCGGTTACGGTCTGGAAAAGGTGTTTCTCAATGAAGTGGAGTATGTGCGCGAACTCTTCGATCAGCGCTTTGACACCCGGGATCACTCGCTGGTACTGGTCAACAATGCACAGACGCTTGATCGCTATCCCATGGCCAACCGCCACAACCTGCGCAGCGCCCTCGCGGCCATCGGCGATAGGATGGATCCGCAGGAGGATCTGCTGTTTCTCTTCATGACCTCCCACGGCAGCAGAAACCACCGCTTCTCCGTCAGCTTTGGCCCTGTGCCTCTCGACGACCTGACTCCGCAAGAGGTCCGTCAGGCACTCGATGACGCCGGCATCCGCTGGCGGGTAATCGTGGTCTCCAGCTGCTACTCGGGCGGCTTTATCGAACCTTTGCAAGACCCCTATACCCTGGTCATCACCGCCTCCGCCCCTGACCGGCAATCGTTCGGCTGTGGCTCAACCAGCGAGTTCACTGACTTCGGTACGGCCTACTTCAAGCATGCCCTGCCGCAACAACGAAACTTCATTGAGGCGTTCGATCTGGCCGCCACCTGGGTGGCCGAGAAAGAGCAGCGGGAACAGCGCACGGCCTCACAGCCGCAACGCTTCATCGGTGAGGCGATGGAGGAAAAACTGGCTCAGTTTGCGGCGCAGGTGTACGACTCAGAGTGGGCACGTGGACAGATCAGCAACGATTGTCCGAATGCGGCAACTCAGGCTGCCTGCCAGCCCTGAAACGCGCTTTGTGACTACTGCAGATCGACCCTGCCCTGTTTGTCGAGCGGGATGCGGAAGGCCTCCAGAATCGGATTGGAGCTGGACGCCTGCATGGAACCGCTCAGGTCGTAGCTGATGCCTTTGCCCAACAGGGCTGAGTAGAGCCCCATGCCTGCCTGGGCGAAATCGAGAGAAACCGGCAGCGAGACGGTGCCGCGTCCATCCTGCTTGATATTGACCGCCTTATCCACCAGTCCACCGCCGACATCGTAGCCGTTCAGCTTCAGGTTGTAGTTGAGCTTGTTGAGCAGGAGGGAGAAGCTGTTGGGATTATCCACTTCCAGCTGCAACAGCAGACTGGCGCCGCTCATGGTCAGTTGCTGCACGTCCAGGGAACGCAGACTCACCGCCGGCATCTCGGGTATAGGAAAGTCACCGCGATAGTTCACCGGCACCCGCACCTTGCCCAGCAGGGGCACATCGAAACCCATCCCCAGATCGAGCTCATAGCCCACCTTTTCGGCACCCTTCAGCTGTTGGTAACTGTTGAGCAGTTGCTGGAAGCCGAGCCTGACCGGCACCTGTACCTGACTGCTGCCATTGGCCGCCAGCTTCATGCCCATCGGCTGATCACCCTGCAGAAAAGAGCTGCCCAGCAGTTTGAGGTCATAGTCGAGAGCAGCCAGTGAGATACCGACCGGATTGGGATTATCGACCGCTACATCGAAAACAAGGTTGACGCCGTTCATGTCGAGGCCGGTCAATTTCAGCCCCTGCACTGCGGCACTCGGCTTCTGCCCCTCCAGCGCCTGACTGACCTGTTCGAGGGTGGCGCAACCCGCCAACAAGAGTGTCTGGAGTAGAACAGTGATCAGTAGCAGGGTTTGACGCATGGGGGCGAGCTCCAGTGAGTGAATGGATCGAACCTGAATCCACAATGATGATAGCAACTCGCTGCCCCCCGGCAAGGGCGGAGTGCTCACTCTCGCCCTGTTTTCAATTCAAGCCGGCCGCTCTAGGCCTGTGCTCGCTGACCACTTTTACCGCCCCGATCAGCAGCAGCAACAGCAGCCCTCCCCCCATAGCGCCAGCGCCACCACTCTCTTCGTAACTGTCACGATAACTGTCCTCCAGGGGTAAGGCCGCCAGATCCCTGTCCTCGTAGGGACCGTAGTTGACCATCAACAGATCGTAGTCAGCATCATAGAGCTCGATCAGCACATCGTAGTAGCCAGTGGGATAACCGTCGAGCAGCCGGGTCACCACCTCGTAGGCGTCATCACTGGCATCACCGGTGATGGGGAATACTTCCGTCGTATAGAGGTGGTTCCAGGGCCCACCCTCCAGGCTGAGATAGAGTCGGGCGTAGACCCAAGCCTCACCACCGTCCACATCCGGATCGAAACTGACCCGAAGCCGGTGATAAAAGCCATCATCATCATCATCCCAGCTCATCACCGCCTGGGCATCGAAGATGCTGAAAACTCTTCCTGTCGGGTGAGCCAGCGTGCGCAACTGGCTCACCGATTCGCTACGGCTGCCGCCGGTAACCAGCGGTTTAGCCTCATCCAAGGGTGCGAGGTCGAGCTTTTCCGTGTAGTCCCCGGAGGAAGCAGCGACCGCCCCCTCCACTGACTGGGAGAGACGTGTCAGCGTCTCGTCCGCGAACGCCCACTCACCCCAACCCAGCGTCAGCATCAGCGCAA
>JARRNY010000118.1:0-19644 GCA_037384445.1 Candidatus Thiodiazotropha sp. | reverse complement strand
GTAGCCATGGTTGTGCCTGTCGTAACCGCGTTTGTGCTTATACCGGTCGCGGTACTGATAACCGTGACTATCGTGGCGGCGATACTCCCGGTGGTGGTAGTGACGATTGGGACGATCCCGGTAGGAGTAATAGTGATCGTGGTGATCCAGGCTCAGACCGAGCAGCACACCGCTCATCAGACCGACTGGATAGCCGAAATCGTCATGCGCCTGTGCGGTGGAACCTATCGCCAGTGATGCGACCAGGAAGGTCGCGATAATGAGAGTTTTGCGTTTCATGGTAAGCCTCCTTTATTGAGCTTCGATTTAAGCTTAAGGCGACTTGGCTGAATGAAAGCTGAATGGCCAGACCCTTATCGAAAGCAGAGTCTGATTGAGATATCACTTACTCAAGGAGGGGCAGGGCCCCACCCTACCGCTCCATTCAAGGGGTACGGAGGTGCCGGGCCTCTGCCATAAGGTGTTGGATATCATCCCAAACGCTCTTAACCGAGAAGCATTCGGGTCTGATCGGGAAAATAGCGGACCGGGAGCGTTCCAACCCAGGAGCTCAGGAATCGCCGGGGGAAACCATTTCCAGCACGCCGTTCTGTTGTAGAACCCGATGAATCTTGCGTGCCTGCTTCGCCAGGCGGTCTAAATCGCCTAAGGTGGGAACAACGCCATCGGCCAATCGGCTCTCCCAACTATCGAGTTCGGTTTCCAGATAGGTCAGTAGCTTACTGGAGCAGCCCTCACAGCTATCGCCACATATCTGATCATCGGTAAGTCCAAAGGGAATAGCTTCACGCAGCTGTGCGATGAGCCGGCGCATGGCCGTTTTCGTATCAGGCTTTCGCGACCTGGCTGCCAAACTCAATCACCCTCAGCGCCTCAACACTTGATGTTTTTGCAGAGTTTGAGGCCCTTTTTACGCTGCGCCTGCAACACCTTGATATGACGCTTGATCTGCTTGCGTTCACCAGCGCTCTTCTCACTCTCCAGCTTGGCCTCGAGCGTCTTTTGCTGCTGTTTGAGTTTCTTCAATACGCTGCGGATTTTATCCCGCTTCGCTTTCTGCTTGCTCTTTTCCAGATTGAGCAGGCGGTGAAATTTTTCGATCAGCTTCTCTGTTGTCATCTGTCACCTCGTTCAATCGGATGAGGGTTTCTGTTCTTCTTCGAGAAGCTCGCTCATCTCTTCGTCATTCAAGAGCAGCTCACTCTCCACGTCCTGTGGATCCTGGCCCAGGGTAACAAACAGGATGCGTCCCATCTGGATTAGATTATCAGCCACATCATAGGCGTAGGCACTGTCATTCATCAAGGACGTGGCCATCTCAGCGCTGATGGCGTTGTCGCGGATCAGGCGATCAAGTTCACCATTGGAGAGGATGTCATCCTCCTCGATGGTCAGTTTCACCGCGTCGAGTGAGAACGAGGAGATACCTGTCGCTGACTCAGACTGAATCACTGCCAGCTCTCGTAAGATACCGGCCAACTGCAACCGCAGACGATTGTATTGCCCGCGTATCGCCAGATTGTCAGACTGCGTGAAACGCACCAGATTTTTCTGCAGATGCTTGATGTCTTTCACCGCCTCGACAATATTCAGGCTCGCCATACGTAGCTGGTATAGCTCTTCACCATAGTGCTCAGAAGTACTCGCCTGGACCTGACTGATGTAGGCGGTGATGGCGCTGTAGAGGGTCTTGATGCGGCGCTCGTAGAGGGCGTCGATATCGACCTTCATCACTTGGGGAGAACGATCCACCAGTCCATTAAGATCCTCTTCCGAGCGTAACGCAGCCGGTTTCAGGCTCAAGCCGGCAGCGATCAACTCAAAGGCGTTGTCCAACAGATGCCCCATCTCGTTGCGAATAGCCTGCATGGCCGATTCCGGCAACTCCATCGCTGCGTCATTCAGGAAACGTGGCTCATCGATCAGGCGCTCACGGCCACGCAGCAGGTGTTCCAACAGGGAAACCAATCTGCCTGTCAGAGGCAGCATCAACAACACACCCACTAGATTGAACAGGGTATGAAACAGCGCCAGTTTCAGGGTGTAGTCATCTTTGGCGATACCCAGCCAGTCGCTGGTGAGATTAACGGCAAAAAGAAACTGCTGAATGAACAGAATCGCCACAATGCCGGTGACCAGATTGAACACCAGATGCGCACCCGCCAAACGCCGTCCCTGCACATTGGAACTCATGGCGCCCAGAATGGCGGTGATGGTGGTGCCCACGTTGGCGCCGATGGCCAGCGCCAGAGCATTCTCATAGGTGATCTGCTGTGCCGCCAGGGCCGTGATGATCAACACCAGCGTGGCATGGCTCGATTGCATGATCACGGTAGCGGCGATACCCAACAGGGTGTAAAGCAGCAGCCCCTTGAGTCCCGGCATGGCATAGGCAGCCAGATCGATGGCGTCCTTGAAGGCCTCGAAGCCCTCCTTCATGTAGTGGATACCCAGAAACAGAAAACCGAGCCCCGCCAGAATGTAGCCGACCCCCTTCCATGTGCGCGACTTTTGGAACACCAAAATCACGCCGAAGACCAACATCGGCATGGCGTAGGCCGATATCTTCACCTTGAGTCCAAAACCTGCCACCAGCCAGGCACCCGTGGTGGTGCCCAGATTGGCGCCGAAAATGATGCCGATACCCGAGGCCAACCCGATCAGGCCGGCACTGAGGAAGGAGATGGTGATAACCGAGACCAGCGAGCTCGACTGCATCAGCGTGGTGGTCAGAATGCCGAAGCTGAGACTCTTCCAAAGACGGTTGGTGGTGCGTTGAAGTATTCGCTCCAGAATTCCGCCGGTGAAGGCCTTGAAACCCTCCTCCAGCGACAACATGCCAAACAGGAAAATGGCCACCCCGGCGGCAATGACCTTGAAATCAGGGCTGACCCAGAAACCGTAGCCCAGAATCAGAAAAATCGTCGGCAGTAGGATTTTGCGTAACATGAGAAAGCCTACCGCCCTGTGATGACCTGCCGTGAGGCAGGCGTCATGGCAGCATCATGCCGCGAATCGTATAGAAAAGCATGGCAGCAAGAATCGCGGATGCCGGCACCGTGATGATCCAGGCAGCGGCAATTTTCAGCAGTGCGGAACGTTTCACCAACTCATGCCGATAGACCTTTTTCAGCCCCTTGCGCTCCTTTTTTGTCAGTTCTGCTTTGGCCGTATGCTCTTTCAGCTCTTTCAGCATGCTCGCCTTCTCTTCCAGGCCGGCTGATTTGAATTTGTCCATGAAGGCCTCGACCTCGGCCCGGTCGGCACCCTGATGATGCAGCTCGATCTCTTCCACCATACGGGCATAGTTGGCCTTGAGAAATTCGCGTAGAAAACCTACGCCGAAAACCGCCCCCACCGCGATATGGGTGGAGCTCACCGGTAATCCCAGCTGGGTGGCGATGATTACCGTAATCGCTGCCGCCAAAGCAATACAGAAGGCGCGGATCTGATCCAGTTCCGTGATCTCGGAACCCACGGTGCGTATCAGTTTCGGGCCGTAGAGGCCCAACCCAATGGCAATGCCCAAGGCACCCACCATCATCACCCACAGGGGAATAGATGCCTTCGCGGAGATGACACCACTGCCCAGCGCATCATTGATCGCTGCCAGAGGACCGATGGCATTCGCCACGTCATTGGCGCCATGGGCGAAACTGAGTAGCGCGGCAGCGAAGATCAACGGCACAGTGAACAAGCTGTTGACGCTACGTTTGTCGTTCTCCAGGCGGGAGGCTTGGCGATTGATCAGCGGCTTGGAAATCATCATCACCCCAATTCCGATCACCAGGCCGATCATCAGGGAAACCGGCATACTCACCTTCCACAGGTGTTTCAACCCCTTCAGCACCAGATAGGTACCGAACGCCCAGGCCATAATGCCGACCAGAATAGGCACCATATGCCGAGCGGCCAACATCATCTCCGTCTTGTAGGTGATCGTTCGCTTGACCAGATAGAGAAACGCGGCCGCGATCAGACCACCCAGCACCGGAGAGATCACCCAACTGGCGGCGATCTGCCCCATCTTCGCCCAATTGGCGATATCCCAGCCGCCGGCGGCGATGCCCGCCCCGAGAACCCCACCGACTATCGAATGCGTAGTGGATACCGGCGCACCGATGGCAGTGGCCAGATTGAGCCACAGCGCACCGGCCAGTAAGGCCCCCATCATCAACCAGATGAAGGTATCAGTATCACCGATCATCGCCGGATTGATGATGCCCTTCTTGATCGTGCCCACCACCTCGCCACCGGCTATCAAGGCACCCATCCCCTCGAAGATGGCGGCGATTAGAATCGCCCCTGTGAGGGTAATGGCACGCGATCCAACTGCTGGCCCCACATTATTGGCCACATCGTTGGCGCCGATGTTCATAGCCATGTAGCCACCGATCATGGCCGCCACCACCAGCATGTGGCTTACACCCGCTCCCTTGGAGCCGACGAAAAGCATGATGCCAACGATGAAAAGCATGGCAATTCCCAGCCGCAGCAATTCTTTGCGGTTGGCCCAGGTGGCGTGTTCAATCTCTGCGATTTTCTCGAGTTCCATTGCCATTTGTTCTCATTAATAACTTTTCGATGGAAAGGGAGGGCGTAATGTAAAGATTTAATAAAAGTGTAACATTTTGCAGCCGTGCGACGCATGTCACAATGCGATTGTTTCCTAGATTTTTCAGGAAATAATTCAAAACGGTGGGGGTACCTACCATCAGTGAAACGGGTACCTACCTACAAAGGAGTGGGTAGTTACTAACGAAGGGTCAGAAATAAACGGGATCACAATCCTGGTCCACTTAAATCCCTCTCCCTCAGGAGGAAGGAAAACGTGAATTTCGGGTCTGAACTGAATGGCACTGACTTAAAGCAGCTATCGGTGGGGCTGGGCCCCACCCTACCGTTCAATTCAGGGTGTAGGGTGGGGCCCTGCCCCACCAAAATAGCTTAACTACGTACCATTCAGATCTGAACTCTCTTCACCAACCTGGACTCTGTCAAACCAGGCCGTGCCAGGTTCGAGACTCGTCGTATGCGAAATCTATGGGGCAGCTGCACAGAATCTGATGATCATCGGTAGCGATCGATGGTGGCGCTTAATTTCTCTAACACCATTTCACGCAGAGCGGGCGGCTCGATCACCTCCACATCGGGGCCGTATCGCAACAGGTCCATCACCAGCTCTTCCGGCTGGCTATAGGGAAGGATCAGTTCATAGCCGCCATCCGCCAGCCATTGGCTCTGCTGTTGCGGATGCCAGCTCTCCATCGATACCCAGCGAGCCCGTTCCGGGCTGAAGCGCAGTACCGCCTGATGCTGCGCCCGGCCGGAGAAGATACCGTAGGCACCGGCATAGTGGTCATCCAGGACGCTATCCGCCACCTCCTTTGCCGGACTATCGAGGGCTCGCGCCTCACGCACCGCATCCAGCGAAAAGGTGCGCAAGCCACGCCGCAGGTGGCACCAGGCATCCAGATACCAGTTATCCCGATAGTGGGTCAGTCGCTGGGGCGAAACCTCCCGCTCACTCAGGGCGTCGCGAGAGCGATTGTAGTAGAGCAGATGCAGGCGCTGTCTGGCCGCTAACGCTCCTGCAATGAGGGTGAAGTAGGGACCGGCCGGCCTGGCCGCGGCGCGCAGCAGGCGGATACGGCGCGAGACCGCCTCGCCACTGCCCGGCTGGCGGCTGAGCAGGTCGTCGATCTTACGCTTGAGAGGCTGTAGATGGCTGTCGAGCAGACCGGGTTGCACCCCTTCCAGCAGCTGCTGTGTTGCCAATAGAGCCTGCAGCTCGGAGGCGTTGAACCAGAGCCCGGGGAGCTGATACATCTCACCCTCGGCCGGGTCGTAGCGGTAACCGTTGTACTTACGGTCATACACGATGGGGGCATTGAGGTAGAGACGCATCTCCTCGATCAGTCGTTTGACTGTGGCGCGGGAGCACTCCAGCGCCTCTTCAAGCCGTTGCCGGGAGACCGGGTAGCGAGCGGTTTGCAGGATGCGGTTGAGTTCGAAGATCCGGTCGAAACGATCCATAGAGGCTCAGCGCCCGTGGACCACTAGGGCTTCTCCACCCCGGGTTTGACCTGCGCAGGCTCATCCATCGACCAGAGACGTTCCAGGTGGTAGAAGTCGCGTACCTTGGGTTGCATCACATGCACCACCACCCCGTTGAGATCCACCAGGGCCCATTCACCGTCTTCCACCCCTTCGGTACCAAGGGCTGCTTCGCCGGCCTGTTTGGCCTTGAAGGCGACGGTCTGAGCAATCGATTTCACATGGCGGTCAGAGGTGCCGCTGGCGACGATCATGATGTCGGTAATGCTCGTCTTGCCGCGCACGTCGAGTACCACCACATCCTTTGCCTTCATGTCGTCCAGTGCCTGCAGGACGACCTCTTTCAGTGCTTCTATCTCCAATTGAGTCCCGTTTCGTTGTGTGAGAATAGGCCAGTTGGCCGGAGAAAACCGGCGATTCTACCGGACACTCATGGAATAGCATAACCCATCGATGAAAAAAGGTGTCAGCCGGGGTCTGTTAATACCGATTCCATCATGCGGTAGAGGCCATTTTCCTGCACCAGCTCCAGTACCGGCTCCGGCAGCAGGTAGCGCGGGTTGCGATCCGCAGCGACCAGGGACCGGATCTGGGTCGAGGAGATCTCCAGCTGAGTCACGCCCTGCAGGTGGATCAGCCCCGCGTTTTGCTCTCTCAGGGCTGAGACCTGGTCGCAACGATGGGCGGCGAGGATCTCTCTGGCTCGATCATCACTCGGCTCGGCTAAGCCCGGCCGGTGCATCACGATCAGGTGGGCCAGGCGGAGAATCTCTTCAGGCTGGCGCCAGTCGGCAAAGCCATTGAAGGCATCCATTCCCAGCAACAGGCAGAGGGGTTGGCTGGGAAAGTCCTGGCGCAGGGAGACCAGCGTGTCGACAGTGTAGGAGTCGCCGGCGCGCTGCAGCTCCCGATCATCGGCAACGAAGGCCGGCTCCCCGGCGATGGCAGTTCGCACCATCCGCAGCCGTATCTCGGCCGGAGTCTCGGGCTGATCACGATGCACGGCTTGATGCAGAGGGATGAAGCGTACCTCGTCCAGTCCCAGCGCCTGCTGCACATCCAGCGCGGTACGCAGATGGCCATAGTGGATCGGGTCAAAGGTACCGCCGAGGATACCGATCATGGATGACTGATCATTTTCGGATGTGTCCGTCGCCCAACACGATGTATTTCACCGAGGTAAGCCCCTCCAGACCCACAGGTCCGCGCGCGTGGAACTTATCGGTCGAGATTCCTATCTCCGCTCCCAGGCCGTATTCGAAACCGTCAGCGAAGCGGGTGGACGCGTTGACCATGACCGAACTCGAATCCACCTCGGTGAGAAAACGACGCGCCCGGGTGTAGTTCTCGGTGACGATGGCATCGGTATGCTGGGAGCTATGGGTGTTGATATGGTCGATCGCCTCATCGAGACCGGGTACCACCCGAATCGATAAGATCGGCGCCAGATACTCCGTATCCCAGTCCTCATCGGTGGCTGCCTGACAATCGTCGATGATCTCCTGCGTGCGGGCACAGCCGCGTATCTCCACCCCTTTCTCATAGAGAGGGGCTGCCAGCATCAGCAGTATCTCTTCGGCGATCTCCTCGGCCACCAGCAGGGTCTCCATGGTGTTGCAGGTGCCGTAACGCTGGGTCTTGGCGTTCATGGCCACGTCGAATGCCTTGTTGATGTCGGCCTGATCATCGATATAGACGTGGCAGATGCCGTCCAGATGTTTGATCACCGGCACCCGGGCATCACGACTGATACGTTCGATCAGCCCCTTGCCGCCACGCGGGATAATGACATCGATGGACTCGGGCATGGCGATCATCTCGCCCACTGCGGCACGATCGGTGGTCGCCACCACCTGCACAGCGGCGGCAGGCAGCCCGGCCTGCTCCAGTCCCCGCTGGATACTGGCAGCGATGGCCTGATTGGAGTGGAAGGCCTCGGAACCGCCGCGCAGCACGGCAGCGTTGCCCGATTTAAGACATAGGCCGGCGGCATCAGCGGTCACATTGGCCCACCTGAATGCCGCTGGGGCGGTACTTCATGCCAAAGATTTCACCAATTGGGTCAGCCAGTCCAGCGATCTGGCGCAGGCCCTCGATCATGCCGTCGATACGTGCCGGGGTCAGCTCAAGACGGTCGAGCAGAGCCGCATCCAGCCCCTTCTCGGCGCCCGCCGCCAGGTCCTTACGGTTCTCCTGCATCAGCAGTTCGCGCTGGGCATCCAGATCATCGGCCATCGCCTCCAGGGCCTGGTTTTTCATCGCGGTGCTGGCACAGGCGAGGGAGCGGGAGGCCTGGCGGGCCTCTCGTCCCAGGGTCTGCATATAGCCCTTTATATCGGATATCTCGTCAAACATGGCGTGGATGTCATCTCGGCTTGTAGAAAAATTCAAGCGGGAAACTTTACCAAAAATCGCGCGGATTAGCCCCTAGAGTCTCTATCTGGCGGAATTTGATCGGTTTCCGCAAAAGTCATGCTGAAGCGGGCGCGGCCATCCACACCCCCAGTAAGTTATTTTTGCCTCAAGTTCACGTCGGAATGACCGATTAATAGGGCATGGAGAGAGTTTAACGGGCGGACCCCAGAAAGTGATGTTCAAATCAGCCACAACCTTCTTACTGACCCTTGCCCTTGCGGGCACAGGCATGGCCAGCGAATTCGATTTCGATGTACCCATGCATCTGAAGGGCGCCAGCACATTCTATATTTCTGGCCGGATCGGTGAGATGCCACCCAGCGAATTCATGGTCGACACCGGCTCCAGTTACATGACCATCAATGAAGAGACCCTGGCCAGTCTGAAATTGACCGAGGAACCGGTCTATCTGCGCGACCTGACCGGGGTGCTGGCCAATGGCGATCGCATGCGCGTCCCCGTCTACGCGGTCTCCAGCGTACAGCTGGGGGATAACTGCCGGCTGGAAGAGGTTGAAGTGGCGGTGTTTCCGGGCAGAACCCGGCAGATTCTCGGTCTCAGCGTATTGCTGAAGGCCGCTCCCTTCGTCTTCTCCACCGACCCTCCGCAGCTGCAACTGAGCAATTGCGGCCTCTTAGAAACGAAAAACGGCGACCAGACAGTGCTGGCCGCCGATACAGCAACCCTCCAATAGATAGAGGGTCTTCCGGCAATTATTTGTCGCTCGAACCCATGGCTTCGAAGGCGCTGAACTCAGCCGCATCAATCTGACCGTCCTGATTCGCATCCGTGTTTTCCCAACTCTGATGCAGTGACTCGTCAGCCGCAGCTTCCTGCGCGGAAATATAGCCATCTTCGTTCACATCGAGCTTGATGAAAGCATCTTCGCTGGCGACTGCTGCGGTAAAAAAACCTGCAGCAAGCAGGGCCATTGCCGTTTTGGTGATTTGCATTTTATTCATCATGTTCTCCTTAACTTTCGATCCGTAAACCCCAGGATTGGGGCCTCCGGTGCAACATCTGACAACGAAACCTTAAGAAATAGAGCGATGCAAATCACAATTTAATAAACATTTAATTCCCAGGAGAATAATTCTGACGGAACTGTGAGTAATCGATCACACTCAGCACATGCCGATTGTCGAACCCTTGTTGATTCAGCCAAACACCCGAGGACGTTCATTCAGCAGAGGCCGTTTCCCGGCCATACCCAACACCAGCTCTTCGAACAACAACCAGGGATCGACCGACTCCAGCCCTTTGATCGCCCGGTCGGCCCGCGCACAGATCGATAGCAGTTGTCGCCACAGGGCCGGGCGACGCTGTAGGCCCCGGCGTACCAGTGGCTTGCGTTTATCCCACACTCGATGCGTGCCCATGACCTGGTCGGCATGCCGGCCCTGCTCGACCTCATGGGCCATCTGCGCCAGGGCACGAATTTCACGACTGATCGCCCACAGCACCACAGGAGCCGCGATCCCCTCCGCCCGCAATCCCTGCAACATGCGCAGACCCTTGGCAGCCTCGCCGGCCAACAGGGTATCGACCAGTCCGAAGACATCAAAACGGGCGCTGTCAGCCACCGATTCGAGCAACCGCTCCTGGCTGATAACGCCAGGCCCGTGCAGCAACAGCAGCTTCTCTATCTCCTGACTGGCCGCCAACAGATTGCCCTCGACCCGATCGGCCAGCATTTCTACCACTCCAGGCTCGGGTACCAGTCCAGCCCGCCGCAGGCGTTGTTCAATCCAGGGCGGCAACCGGTTGCCCTCCACCGGCCAGATCTGCACCACCACACCTGACTGCTCCAGGCACTTGAGCCACTTGCTATTACTTTGCGCCCGCTCCAGTTTGGGCAGGGTGATCAGCAGCAGGGTATCTTCGGGAGGTCTTTCGGCGTAGGCGGTCAGGGCCTTGGCCCCTTCAGTACCGACTTTGGGGCTGTTGAGGCGCAGTTCCAGCAGACGACGGTCACCAAACAGGGAGAGGTTTTCCGCAGCGGCATTGAGGGCAGACCAGTCAAAACCGGCTAACTGATCTATCACCTCCCGCTCTGTAAACCCCTGGCTGCGCGCCGCGGCACGCACCTCATCCGCCGCCTCCTGCATCTGCAAAGGCTCATCCCCACTGATCAGGTAGATAGACGCCAGCTCCCGCTGCAGGTGGGTAGCCAGTTGATCGTTGCGCATCTTCACTTCAACAGGGCTTCCAGGCGGCGGATGATCTGATTCGACATATCGTTGCGCATGTCGTTGGCAAGCAGTGCCGCTTCGTTGCGCTGGCCCAGTTCATCGGTACCGCTGTAGCTCAGCTGACGCACCAGTTCCAGGCTCTGGCTAACCGGCTCATCGGCAGCGCCGCTGACACGAAAAGTCGCCGTCAACTGCAGCTCCGAATCGAGAGCCTTGCCATTGGCGTCTACCGCCAACACCCGGCTCTGCAGGCTCTCTCTTGTGATGGTGACCTGCGCCTTGGCCGACGCCGCATCAGCCGCCAGTTCGATACCGCTGGTGCGTAACGTATGCGCCAGGATACCGGCCAGGCTGCCGCGCGCCTCGCCCCCTTCGACGTAGAGCCCGTTGAGCACCGGTGAAGCCGACTGCTGATAGCCTTTGAGGTGGAAGCCGCAGCCCGCCAGGGTGAGCAGCAATGTGAGCCAGAGTAGCGGTTTGCGGAATGATTTGTCAGACACCTTCGGGAGGATCTCCTATGCCTATGCACAACGATTAGCAGGATTGGGCTGAGCCTAACCTGCAGGGCGGAGCGGGACAACCAGGTTTGGTGGGGCAGGGCCCCACCCTACGCCTCGATCATCTGCAGGTGAGGCCTGCCGCACCGGACAGGACCCGTTCAAACGGTAGGGTGGGGCCCCCTGCCCCACCAAAAATCCAACGTCGCCCTACGAAGCCCGGAAAGCGCCTCTCACTTGGCAACGATATTGACCAGCTTACCCGGCACCACGATCACCTTACGCACAGTGGCATCACCAATGAAGCGCTGCACATTTTCATTCGCCAGCGCCAGCGCCTCGACAGCAGCCTTGTCGGCATCTGCCGGCACCTGAATCTTGGCCCGCACCTTGCCGTTGACCTGCACAACGTACTCGATGCTCTCCTGCTTGAGGGCCTCCTCGTCAACAGTCGGCCATTGGGCATCGAGAATCTCCTCGCCATAGCCCAGCTCGCGCCAGAGGTTGTGGGCGATGTGGGGGGCAATGGGTCCGAGCAGACTCAATACCAGGGAGATTCCCTCACGCATCACCGCCAGATCTGCCTCGCTGTCACCCAGCTTGTAGAGGGCGTTGACCATACTCATACAGGCCGAAACCACGGTATTGAACTGCTGCCGCTCGTAATCGAATAGTGCCTTCGACAAGGCCTCGTGGATCTCCCGTCGGGCGCTCTGCTGAGCCTCACCGAACTCAACCCCCTTGCCATCGAATGCCAGCAACCGGTCCCGGTTGGTCTCAGCCAGGGCCCAGAGTCGTTTGAGAAAGCGATGGGCGCCCTCCACACCTTCGTCGTTCCACTCCAGGGACTGGTCGGGAGGTGAGGTGAACATGGTGTAGAGGCGTACCGTGTCAGCGCCATAGCGATCGATCAGGGTCTGCGGGTCGACGCCGTTGTTCTTCGACTTCGACATCTTCTCGATACCGCCGATCACCACCGGCTGGCCATCTTCGCTCAACTTGGCTGAGAGCGGGCGGCCCTTGTCGTCGCTCTCCACCTCGACCTCGGCCGGGTTGTACCAGTGCTTGGAGCCGTCGGGCTGATCCCGGTAGTAGGTATCTGCCACCACCATGCCTTGTGTCAGCAGACGGGCGAAGGGCTCGTTGCTCTTCACCAGACCGGCGTCGCGCAGCAGCTTATGGTAGAAACGGGCGTAGAGCAGATGCAGCACCGCATGCTCGATGCCGCCAATGTAGTGGTCCACCGGCAGCCAGTAGTCGGCCCGTTCATCGAGCATCGCCTCGGCGTCGGGGCAGGTGTAGCGGGCGTAGTACCAGCTCGACTCCATGAAGGTATCGAAGGTGTCGGTCTCGCGCCGCGCCTTGCCGCCGCACTGGGGGCAGTCGCAGTCGGCAAAGGCAGGATCATCCTTGATCGGATTGATGGTCTGTTCATCGTAGACGATATCTTCCGGCAGCCTCACCGGCAGATCTTCCAGCGGCACCGGTACGATGCCGCAGGCATCGCAGTGGACCATGGGAATCGGTGTACCCCAGTAGCGCTGGCGCGAGACACCCCAGTCGCGCAGGCGGAAGTTCTTGGTCTTCTCGCCCTTGTCGCGCTCCTGCAGCCACTCGGCGATGGCATCGAAGGCGTCCTCGGAGGTGAGTCCATTGAAGGGGCTCGAATCCTGCAGCACCCCCTTCTCGGTATAGGCAGCGGCCTGGATATCGACCACTGAACCGTCAGCCGGGTGGATCACCTGTTTAATCGGGATGCCGTACTTGCGGGCGAAGGCATGATCGCGCTCGTCATGGCCGGGTACCGCCATCACGGCACCGGTACCGTAGCCCATGAGCACGAAATTAGCCGCGTAGATCGGCACCGACTCACCACTGACTGGATGAATGGCATTGATACCGAGCGGCATGCCCTTCTTCTCGATGGTCTCGAGCTCTGCCTCGGAGGTGCCTCCCTGGCGGCACTCATCGACAAAAGCGGCCAGCTCGGGGTTACCCTCGGCAGCCTGCAGGGCCAGCGGGTGCTCACCCGCCACCGCCACGTAGGTCACCCCCATCAGGGTGTCGGGCCGGGTGGTGTAGATGGTCAGGCTCTCGTCCGAGCCCTCGATGCCGAAGTTCATCTGCACGCCGAAGGAACGGCCGATCCAGTTGCGCTGCATGGTACGCACCTGCTCCGGCCAGCCCTCCAGCTTGTCGATCTCGTCCAGCAGTTCGTCGGCGTAGTCGGTGATTTTGATGAACCACTGGGGGATCTCGCGCCGCTCGACCAGGGCGCCGGAGCGCCAGCCACGACCATCGATGACCTGCTCGTTGGCCAGCACCGTCTGGTCCACGGGATCCCAGTTGACCACGGCGTTGCGGCGGTAGACCAGCCCTTTACGGTAGAGCTCGGTAAACAGCCACTGCTCCCACTTGTAGTATTCAGGTCTACAGGTGGCGAGCTCACGACGCCAATCGTAACCAAAGCCCAGGCTCTTCAGCTGGGTCTTCATATACTCGATGTTTTCGTAGGTCCAGCCGGCAGGGGCCGCCCGATTCTTGCGCGCGGCGTTCTCTGCGGGCAGGCCGAAGGCGTCCCAGCCCATGGGCTGCAGAACGTTCTTGCCCAGCATGCGCTGATAGCGGGCGATCACGTCACCAATGGTGTAGTTGCGCACATGCCCCATATGCAGCTTGCCGCTGGGATAGGGGAACATGGAGAGACAGTAGAACTTCTCCTTGTCGGCATCCTCACTGACCTCGAAGGTGCCGCTCTCCTCCCAGTGTTGCTGGACCTGGCGCTCGATGTCGCGGGGCTCGTACTTCTGCATGATCTGGCCTGAATCTCGGTTGTAACAGTAAACAGTCAAGGATACCGCAGCCAGTGAGATTCAAAAAGCGGGACGCACAGAACAGACCGGATGGCATCCGGCAAATAGCAAAGAATCAGGAGGCCAGTTTCCGGGCAGGATGCAGGGCGCTGAAAAGACGTTCGATCACCACGCCGATGACCTGTGACCAGGCAGCGCCTATGCGGTCGCTGTAAGCCTCGTCATAAATTGCCACGGTATCAAGCAGGGCAGCCTGCCACATGTCGAAATGTCGCCGCTCCACATTCAGTCGCTGATGCGTACGGCCAATCATCTCCAAGTACATATCGATACCTGGCTGTCCCTCGGCGGTCTGTGCCACCATCTCCAAGGTGGAGCGTAGTTTGCCCTTCAGTTGAGCCATATCCCGATGCTTGAAGATGACCGCAAGCTCGTCCGACTGACTGATGAAGTGGTCGTAAAAGCTGTCAAAAAAGCCATCCCGGACGGTTATCCGAGACAGGCTGTCGCGAAACAGATTGATATCACTTTGTTGCATATTGTGTATATCGGCCAGCCAAACCCAGATCTTTAAAATATCGCCCGGAAACGGCGGGTTGCGATTCTTTACGAATCGACCATGATTAAAGAGAAGTGTTCCTATTCAGGAGAGCGCCAAGCGCTTAAACGTTCCAAAAACCAACGCGAAGAGTAAGACTGCACCAAGCTGGTGTAGAGTTGCACCCCCTCCTCAGCGGGAGGGTAGATTATCGCAACAGCACAGCGAAATGAACGGCGGATCGTGCCGTAAGGAGTGGAAAATGGCCGAGCAAAAAGAACAAGACCCCTTCGACAGACTCTCTGCTGCCTACGACAAAATGCTGCAAGAGGTGCATGAAACCCTTGAGTCGGCTCGCGAAAGCGCCCTCCCCGGGCTGCGCGACTACCTGGATGACGCCCGCGAGAAAATGGTGGAGCTGGGCGAACTCAGCCGCGAAGAGGCGGAAAAGGTAGCCAGCTACGTTGAGCGCGACATGAAGGATGCGGCCGGCTATCTGCTGGAGACCGGAGAGCAACTCTCCGCCTGGTGGCGTTTCGACATGCAGCAGATCGAGAACCGGATGCTTGAGATGTTCACCAGTGTGGCCGACCAGACCAAACTGGAATTGGCCAAACTCTCCCAGCGAGTCGAAAAATCCTCCCTCTATCACACCGGTGAGGTCACCGGGCCAGGCACCCTGGTCTGCACCGGCTGCGGCAAGGAGATGCATTTCAAAAAGACCGGGCATATCCCGCCTTGCTCCGGCTGCAAGGGGACCGATTTCCAGCGTACCGCCCGCTAGCCGGAATATTTCTACCAGCCGCTTGGGAATGCGAATAAAGCACTGTTTTGCTTGAGATTAATGGGATGCCAGCAGAGTAAAAAGTGTTACCGGCCCGCGCTGAACGCGTACAGCGCGGCAAAAGCCTCAGCGCCGGGCCGATGAGCCTTTGGCGCGCTTGTTTGCCGCCGGCTTCTTGACGCTCTTCTTTGCTGATGATGGTTTTGCAGTGAGCTTCTTCTTACTGCCCGTCTTGGGCGCTGGCTGTTTGATTACCGGTTTTTTCTTTACCGCTTTCTTCGCTGCCGGCTTCTTTGCGACGCGCTTCTTCGACACCGAGGCCTTTGCTTTAGCGCTCGTGGACGGCTTGGCAAGAGCCTTCTTAGCTACTTGTTTTTTAACCGCTTTCTTAGCCGAAGCCCGCTGACTCACAGGCGACTTTCCAGCAGCCGCCCGCTTCGCTGCAACCTTCTTGACCACTTTTTTGCCGGTCTTCTTTGCCTGCGCTTTTTTTACCACCGCCTTTTTCGCCGCTATTTTCTTCACGGCCGCCTTTTTCTTGCTCGCTGACTTCTTGGCCAGCTTCTTTTTCACGCTGCTTTGTTGTTTGGAAGCCACCGCCTTGCTGGTCGATGTTGGTGCTACGGACTTGGCCGCAGCACGCTTTACAGGAGACTTCTTGCTGGAGGATTTGCCGCTCGCGGCTTTTGCGCTGGAAGCCTTTTTCGGCAAGGTAACTCTCGACAGCCTCGCAAGTGCGGCCAAAGACAGACTCCACCTCGCCTTCGCCATCGACCCGCAACACCTTGCCCATCTTGCCATAGTGGCTTAACAGCGGGCCGGTCAGATGATCGAAGACATGCAGTCGACTGCTGACGGTCTCTTCCGTATCGTCGGCACGCTGGTGCAGGCGGCCGCCGCAAAGATCGCAGACATCGTCCACCGCTGTGGGCTGTGTGTAGATATTGTAGACAGCCCCACAGGAGCGGCAGGTCCGACGTCCCACCAGACGCTCCATCAGGGCGTCGGTCTCGATCTCGAACAGCAACACGAAGTCGAGGGGGGTGGCCAGCTCCACTAGCAGTTCATCCAGCGTCAGGGCCTGCAGGAGATTGCGGGGGTAGCCGTCAAGGATGAAGCCATTTTCCAGATCCGGCTGCTGCAGACGCTCCTGCAACAGGGTCAGTACCACATCGTCTGTGACCGAGTGCCCTGCTTGTTGCTGCAACCGTAGCTGCTCGCCTCGCTCGCTCTCTTCAGCCAGCGCCTGCTTCACCAGCTCGCCCGCGGCTACCACGGTCAATCCGTATTTTTCAGCCAGCAGGCCGGTCTGGGTCTTCTTGCCGGAACCCGGCCCTCCCAGTATGACTATTCTCATCCCCTCACCTCAAAGACACAGTGCTGTGTGTACCCTAGCCGCATATTTCTTTACATATCAGTCGATTACAGCCAAAAACACTAGCACCGCCACCATCATGCCCTGCACGTCGAAGCTGGGTTCAGAAGGACTCAAGCGCTCTCTGTTTATCGTTATGAATTAGGAAATTCCATGGCAGCATCCAAGTTTTGGATTAGTCGCCACCCGCGAGCTTGGGTAAGCTAATCCAACATTTCCGCTAAAGTCAACGGACTTTATGGACTCTCATCCCGAATAGTGCCAAGGGCACGGCGCGCCGAGCGTTGAACTTAATAAGCCGGCGCATCAGGTGACCCGGTGACGGACGATCGATCACAGGGCGTGGCTCCTTATGTACTCTGAAGGCCAATTAGACTATGCTTTTTCGCCTCGCGAAGTGAGTGATCGCAGAACATCCTTCATGCCAGATATTCCAGATATTACAGATTCAGAACATTGGGTCATCGAAACCACCCTGACCGAGCGCTATGGTCACAAGGTAGAGACCCAGATTGCGGATGCAGAAATCCGCCTCATGGCCTCAGACCGCGAGCTGAGCAGCTGCCCGGTGGTCTATTGGACCGAGGGTGGCTGCAACTTCATCATCTTCAAGACCGGCAGCCGCAAATACCGCTGTCAGTTCTTCTACCGGGGTTATCAGCAGTACGGCACCGGCGTGCACGAGTACGACGACCTCACCGAATGTATCGTCTCTTTGCTCCAGGCCCAGGCTGACTACGATGCCAAGGAGCGCGGCGACCTCTGATTTTCAGTAAACCCGTAATAAATAAAACCATCGATTACACGAAGGGGATCAATAAATGACTGCAAAGAATGCGTTTTACGCCCAATCCGGCGGCGTCACCGCCGTAATCAACGCCTCCGCAGCGGGCGTCATCGAGACCGCCCGTCAGCATCCGGACAAGATTGCCAATGTCTACGCCGGGCGCAACGGCATCATCGGCGCCCTGACCGAAGAGCTGATCGACACCAGCGCCGAATCCGCCGAGGATATCGCCGCTCTCAAGCACACGCCCTCCGGCGGTTTTGGCTCCTGCCGCTTCAAGCTCAAGAGCCTGGAAGAGAACAAGCGCGAATACGAGCGCCTGATTGAGCTCTTCAAAGCTCACAACATCGGCTACTTCTTCTACAACGGCGGTGGTGACTCCGCCGATACCTGTTTCAAGGTCTCCCAGCTCTCTGAAAAGATGGGCTTTCCGGTACAGGCGATCCACGTGCCGAAGACCGTCGATAACGATCTGCCGATCACCGACAACTGCCCTGGCTTCGGCTCGGTGGCCAAATACATTGCCGTCTCCACCCTGGAAGCCTCATTCGATGTGCGCTCCATGGCCGCCACTTCCACCAAGATCTTCGTCATCGAGGTGATGGGCCGTCACGCCGGCTGGATCGCCGCCGCCGGCGCCCTGGTCGAGGATAACGGGATTCCGGTTGTCACCCTCTTCCCCGAAGTGGAGTTCAACCAGGAGACATTCCTCGCCTCGGTCGACGCCAAAGTCAAAGAGCACGGCTTCTGCACCATCGTTGTCTCAGAAGGTTGCCACTGGCCCGATGGCAAGTTCCTTGCCGAACAGGGAACCCGCGACTCCTTCGGTCACGCTCAGCTGGGCGGCGCCGCTCCGGTGGTCGCCAACATGATCAAAGACGCCCTGGGCTACAAGTTCCACTGGGCAGTCGCTGACTACCTGCAGCGTGCGGCACGCCATCTCGCCTCCGAATCTGATGTCGAGCAAGCCTACGCGCTGGGCAAAGCGGCCGTTGAAAAGGCCCTGGAGGGCAAGAACTCCATCATGCCCACGGTGGTACGCGAATCCTCCAACCCCTATAAATGGAGCATTGGCGAGGCCCCGCTGAGCGAGGTGGCCAATGTGGAGAAGATGATGCCTCTCGATTTCATCACGGAAGACGGCTACGGTATCACCGACAAATGCAAGGAGTACCTCTACCCGCTGATCAAGGGGGAGGCCTACCCACCCTACAATGACAACGGCATGCCGATATACGTCACACTAAAAGGCGTTTCGGTACCGAAAAAATTGGAACTGTTCGAACTATAAAAACGACACGGGGGGCTTTTTCAGCCCCCCTTTTTGTGCAACCCCGTGAGTGGGCAGTGACTTTGGCCGCAGCGTCAGCCAGGGATCTTGGAGGTAGTCGACTCATGGAACAGACTGTCAAAAAACCGGTTTTCAATCATCCCAGGAGGAGCACCACGTGAGCACTGAACTGATATTCGCCCTGGCCTGTGCCTTTGCCGCACTTGCCTACGGCTTTTTTTCCGTGAAATGGATACTTGCCCAACCCGAAGGTAATGACCGCATGCGAGAGATCGCCGGCGCCATACAAGAAGGCGCCAAGGCTTATCTCAATCGCCAGTACACCACCATCGGTATTGTCGGCATCATTCTCCTTGCCGTGCTCTGGTACTTCCTCGGCACCGCCACCGAACGCTGCCCTGCAGATCGCCTTCCGCGGCGGCGCCATCACCGGCATGCTGGTGGTAGGGCTGGGCCTGCTGGGTGTGGCTGGATACTACGCCATCCTGGTCGCCATGGGTGTCGAAGATCCATTGCATCCGCTGGTCGGACTCGCCTTCGGCGGCTCCCTGATCTCTATCTTCGCCCGACTCGGCGGCGGCATCTTCACCAAGGGTGCTGACGTGGGTGCAGACATCGTCGGTAAGGTAGAGGCCGGCATCCCCGAGGACGATCCCCGCAACCCGGCGGTCATCGCCGATAACGTAGGCGATAACGTGGGCGACTGTGCCGGCATGGCCGCTGACCTGTTCGAAACCTACGCTGTCACCGTGGTCGCCACCATGCTGCTTGGCGGCCTGCTTATGGCCGATGCTGGCCCTGCTGCCGTCCTCTATCCGCTGGTGCTGGGCGGCGTCTCCATCCTCGCCTCGGTCGTCGGTACCTTTTTCGTCAAGGCTAAGGCGAGCGATACCAA
>JARRNY010000117.1:0-15113 GCA_037384445.1 Candidatus Thiodiazotropha sp. | reverse complement strand
CCTGCCGGCTGATGAAGCTGGCGGTGATGTTGTCCATGGTATGGACATGATTGTCGAACCAGGCGTGCCACTGCTCGAAGAGAAAGTTGGCCAGAGGTTGCAGGCTGTTGCGCTCCAACCAGCCTGAGCGCAAGGCTTCGAGTTGCTCCAGTACCCGCTCATGCTCACTGCTGTGGACGCTGTAGGCCGGAAAACCGTACTGCTCCATCAGTTCATTCTCCCGTGAGAAGTGTTGCCGGGTGTGCTCGACCCAGTCGTTCAACTGCGCCGTGATTGCCGGTGTGTCCGCCGCTTCTTCCATTCCCGCCGCCACCAGAGCGGCAAGTCGGTTGATCAGCTGGACCTCTTCACGGTGGGTCTGATTCATCGATTCGAGGGCGACCGCAGGGATCTGGTCAAGTGGTAGCAGGGGGGTTGGATAGCGATTCATCGTCAGCTCTCGGGCTCTCTCTTGAGTCAATCGGTAGGTCTCTACTCTTAGCATGTGGCGGTTGTGGAATAAACCCTTGGGATCAAGGTGGAGTCAGTCTCTTTGTGCTCAGGCTCGGGCTGACTTTTTCTCACGGGATCGGGGAGGAAACGCTGCGGCTCGGATGGGAAATAGCTGCCTAAAGTATTCAAGGAGTATTCGCTCAGGACGCTATCTTCAGGTGTAAACCTAACTCTCGCGATCACCCGCTGATGGCTGCAGACATGACCCCGGATCTGCCATCCCCATGACCGCCCGGTTGGTTTGTCGCAAATTCGAAGATGCAACTCACAATACCCGAGCGACCGACCCCATGATGCCAGATTCTGCAGACAATCAAGTCCTTAAACAGGATGTGACGGCGCTGGAGCAGAAGCGTCAGATTCTTGAACAGATCGTCGATATCACTCGCGCCATCGAAAGCATGCAGGAGAGCCTGAATGCGGTACTGGTGATGGGGGTTGCTTCGAAGGACCTGCCCGAAGAGGCGCTGAAACTCTACAGTTCGATCAGCGGCAGCCTACGCAATCTGCCCATCAACCGGGTCAAGGAGTACCACACCAACCTCGAGCTTATTGTCAGAAAGCAGCTCAATACCATTCTCAACTACTCGGGCATCGATTTCTCATCCGATGAGGAGGTCGAATTCATCACCCTCTCAAGTGACGACGATGCACAGAGTCCGGTAGAGATGCTCAACGCCTTCAAGCGCACCGCACAGACCGCCGTCTCGCTGCGGGTATTGTTGCGCAAGCGGGGGGTGCAGACGCCCGGCTCGGCCCTGCCGGCCTCGGCCGATATATTGAAACAGCATCTGAGCCATCTCGATAAGCAGGAGTCGCAACAGCGGGGAAGGATCAAGCACCAGATCGAGGGAATGCGCGAGGATATCCTGCGTATGATTGATAACCCCAGCTATCCTGACGCCATGAAGGCGATGCTGCGTGATGTGGCGGGGAATCTGGATAAGGACCTGCTTCTGCTTGAACGTGGCTTTCCGGTAGATCGGCTCAGCTTCGTTGCCGAGTCCGAGACGATTCAGGTCACCGATCCCGCTGAGATGGAGGTCGAAGAGATTACCATCGAGGGGGTGGCGCCAGCCGATGAACCGGTCAGTCAATCAGGCTTCTCCAATGCGGCGATCCGTTGGCTCAACAGTCCCTGGGACGTCAGCTGGGACGATGTGCAACAGAAGGGCTAGGGTTCAAAGGTTGGGTATTGGCGGTATTCCGCCGATTTGTCCCGCTGGCCGCTGTCGGGCTGGCTAAGCAGTGTGCTGAGGTGGTTGGGAGCGGATATCCCGGCCCCCTGTGCCACTGAAACCGGCTGTTTGGCCGGTCGCCGCCGATCACGAGCCCGAATTCCCTACTCAGGCGGCGAAACTCCCTCCTGCCCGGCTCATTGAATTGGTGGGAATCCACCCATTTCCCCGCTGCGTCGTCTACAGTTAGACACTGACCATCATCATAAAAACAGTCTCTTAGGCCAGTTGCAGGTGGTTGGCCCCGTTTTTGCGCTAAGAATAACCAGTCCGATACTTATCGGGTGACAACAACACACTATTTCTGTACGGAGGATTCCACATGCGTAAGCTGATTTTTGCAGTGGCCATGGCTGCCTGCCTGATTGCCGCTCCCCTCGCTGCCGCTCCCATCGTGATCAAGTTCTCTCACGTGGTGGCGGAGAATACGCCAAAAGGCCAGATGGCGAATAAGTTCAAGGAGTTGGTCGAGCAACGCCTGGGCGATAAGGTCGTAGTCGAGGTCTATCCCAACTCCCAGCTCTTTGGCGACAACAAGGTGCTGCAGGCCATGCTGCTGGGTGACGTGCAGCTTGCCGCGCCCTCGCTTTCCAAGTTCGAAAGCTTTACCCGCAAGCTGCAGCTCTACGATCTGCCCTTTCTGTTCAAGGACATGGAGGCGGTGGAGCGATTCCAGAAGAGCGACAAGGGCCAGGAGTTGCTTGGCTCCATGCGCAAGAAAGGGCTGGTCGGCCTGGGCTACATCCACAATGGTATGAAACAGCTCTCCTCCAGCCAACCCCTGCGGGTACCGGCTGATGCCGCCGGACTGAAGTTCCGCATCATGACCTCCGATGTACTGGCGGCCCAGTTCGAGGCGGTCGATGCCCAGCCCCTGAAGAAACCCTTCTCCGAGGTCTTCACCCTGCTGCAGACCAAGGCCATCGATGGCCAGGAGAACACCTGGTCCAACATCTATTCGAAGAAGTTCTTCGAAGTACAGCCCTATATCACCGAGTCCAACCACGGTCTGCTCGACTATATGGTAGTGACCTCTGCCGAATTCTGGATGGATCTGCCGGATGACATCCGCAGCGAGGTGAAGAAGGCGCTGGATGAGGCGATCGTCTTCGGTAACGATGTAGCGGCACAGAAGGCCATCAATGATCGTCAGCGTATCGCCGATTCCGGTCGCACCGAGATTATCACCCTGACGCCTGAGCAGCGCGCCCAGTGGGTCGAAGTGATGAAGCCGGTATGGAAGCAGTTTGAGGATGAGATCGGCAAGGATCTCATCGACGCGGCCTACAACTCCAACAACATGTAGTCGAGGGCGTAAACGCCTGACAAGAAGTCCCCGGCGGTTCTCCGCCGGGGGGCTGGTTTGATAAAAAAATAACGGTCCCTGGTCGCTCTGGCCACACATGGGCCAGTCCACAGTTACGTGGGCCATAGAAGGAGGAGAGCAATGTTTTTGCGTATGCTGAACAGGGCAGAAGAGGGCATTATCTCTCTACTGCTGGTAACGATGACGCTGCTGGTCTTCGTCGAAGTGGTGATGCGATTCGGCTTCGGAAGCGGATTTCTCTGGGCGCAGGAACTGACCCTCTATCTCTCTGCCTGGTTCGTTCTCTTTGGTGTCTCCTACGGCCTCAAAGTTGGTGCGCATATCGGGGTGGATGCTTTCGTCAAGACGCTGCCGCCCATAGGACAGCGGATTATCTCCTCGGTCGCCGTTATCCTCTCGCTGGTCTACTGCGGCCTCTTTATCTACGGTTCATGGGTCTACCTCTACAAGATGCGCCGCATCCACATTGAGTTGGAGGATATACCGGTTGAGCTCTGGATCGCCCAGAGCATCCTGGTCATTGGTCTGGTCTTTCTCTCTGTTCGTCTTCTGCAACTGCTTTGGCATATCGCCAGGGGCGATGCAACCGGCTTCAGCCATTCCAATGAAGCAGAGGAGAGCATGAAACTCGCAGAGGAGCTCAAAGCAGACAACGAAGGCAAAGGGGAGAAACAATAATGACAACCGCTACCCTGTTTATTCTGCTCTTTATCTGCATGCTGATCGGTATGCCGATCGCTATCGCGCTGGGTTTTTCCAGTATCGTCACGATCCTGCTCTTTTCGCACGACTCCCTGGCCTCGATCGCACTCAAACTCTTTGAGGCGCTGTCGGAGCACTACACCCTGCTGGCGATCCCTTTCTTTATCCTCTCCTCCTCGTTTCTTTCGACCGGGGGAGTGGCGAAGCGATTGATTCGTTTTGCTATCGACTGTGTGGGGCATATCAAAGGCGGTCTCGCTATGGCTTCGGTCATGGCCTGTATGCTGTTCGCAGCGGTCTCCGGTTCTTCACCTGCAACGGTGGCGGCCATCGGTACCATCGTCATCGCCGGCATGGTGCGTTCCGGCTATCCCGAGAGCTTCGCTGCCGGTGTCATCACCAATGCCGGAACCCTGGGTATCCTGATTCCGCCCTCCATCGTCATGCTGGTCTACTCGGCGGCGACTGAGGTCTCGGCGGCGAAGATGTTCATGGCCGGTTTCATCCCCGGCATCATGATGGGTCTGATGCTGATGCTGGCGATCTATATCGTGGCGCGCATCAAACATCTGCCGTCCCAGCCCTGGCCCGGTTTCAGGGAGATTCTCAGCTCTGGCTTCAGCGCTTCCGGCGGTCTGATGCTGATCGTCATCGTGTTGGGATCGATCTATGGCGGTATCGCCAGTCCCACCGAGGCGGCCGCTGTCTCCGCCGTCTACGCCTTTCTGGTTTCGGTTTTCGGTTATCGGGATATGGGGCCGCTGAAGGCGATGCCCTGGCGCAAACCGGGTGAGGATGCCTTGAGCGTGGTATCGCGCAATCTTTGGCAGTCGTTCTGGGCCTTTCCCCGTGCGCTGGCCGATAAGGAGATCCAGAGCACGGTACTGGATGCGGCGAAGGTCAGCATCATGCTGCTGTTCATCATCGCCAACGCCATGCTCTTCGCCCATGTATTGACCACAGAGCGTATCCCGCATGTGATCGCCGACACCATCGTGCACTGGGGATTGGAGCCCTGGATGTTCCTGATCGTCATGAACCTGCTGCTGCTGGCTGCGGGCAACTTCATGGAGCCTTCCGCCATTCTGTTGATCATGGCGCCGATCCTGTTCCCCATTGCCACCCGGCTCGGTATCGATCCGATCCATCTCGGCATCATCATGGTGGTCAACATGGAGATCGGCATGCTGACGCCACCGGTGGGACTGAATCTGTTTGTCACAGCGGGCATTACCGGCAACTCCATCGGTTGGGTCATAAAAGCGGTACTGCCCTGGCTGCTGCTGTTGTTGCTGTTCCTGATGATCATTACCTATGTTCCGCAGGTGTCGCTCTTCCTGCCGGAATATCTCGACCAGCTGCAAGGCTATAAGTGAGGCATTCGACGTGAGCACACTCCCTGAGATCAAAACGATTCTTTACGCGACAGATCAAGGCCGGAATATGCGGCCGGTGTTTCGTCATGCCATTAATATGGCGCAACATCTGAACGCTCAGATCATCATGCTGCATGTGGTCGAGCCCCTGGGTAGCACGGGAGAAGCCGTGCTCTCTGCCTATCTGCCAGGCAAGAAGGCGGAGCAGCTGGAGCGTGACGGGATGAAGAAGATCCTCAAGCAGATGAAGACGCGCCTGGAAAATTTCTGTAAAGATGAGCTGGAGTTGTGCGAGAAGCAGAACTCCATGGTGAAAGAGATCCTGGTCACTACCGGCAGACCTTCTGACCGTATTGCCCAGGAAGCGGAAAAGCACAATGCCGACATGATCATCATGGGGAGTTGGAGTGATGGTTTTATCGGCCACGGCCTGCTTGGCTCGACGGCGCGTCAGGTCACCCAGATAAGCCACCTGCCGGTGTTGGTGGTGCCCAACCGTATGCGGTGAGAGCCAATTTGAAGCAAAGCGTTAATATCATAATTCGTTATATAAAATAATGATTGATTATTTCACATTATTATTGCGCCGCAACATACTGAGTTGTCGGGCCAACGCTGCCCGGCAAAAAATAGAAATAGAACGATTGCCCGCCGACACCCTCATTGGGTGCAACACTCGGACGGAGCCAAGCCACCAGGTAACCATTCACTATGTCTGAAGAGCTGAGACGAGCGGCCCTCCACTACCACCTCTACCCCAAGCCGGGCAAGCTGGAGATCAAGGCCACCAAACCGATGGCCAACCAGCGGGATCTGGCATTGGCCTATTCGCCCGGTGTGGCGGCGGCCTGCGAGGAGATCAAGCTGAACCCCCACACGGCGGCAGACTACACCGCCCGTGGCAACCTGGTGGCGGTGATCACCAACGGCACCGCGGTATTGGGGCTGGGCGCCATCGGCAGCCTGGCGTCGAAACCGGTAATGGAGGGCAAGGCGGTCCTGTTCAAACAGTTCGCGGACATCGACGTCTTCGATATCGAGATCGATGAGCCGGCTGGAGCCCAGCTTCGGCGGCATCAATCTGGAAGACATCAAGGCACCGGAGTGTTTCATCATCGAGAAGGCGCTCAAGGAGCGCATGAACATTCCGGTGTTTCATGACGATCAGCACGGTACCGCCATCGTGGTCTGTGCGGCGATTCTCAACGGTTTAAAGGTTGTTGGCAAAGCGATCGGTGAAGTCAGGCTGGTGACCGCCGGCGCGGGAGCCGCGGCACTGGCCTGTATCGGTCTGCTGGTCGATCTGGGACTGAAGAAAGAGAACATCATCGTTACCGACATCGCCGGTGTGGTCTACCAGGGCCGCACCGAGGAGATGGACCCCTACAAGGGCGCCTATGCGGTGGAGACGGACAAGCGCACCCTGCAGGAGGCGCTGGAGGGGGCCGATGTCTTTCTCGGACTCTCCGCCGCCGGCGTGCTGAAGGCGGAGTGGCTGCCGCAGATGGCTGACAAGCCGCTGATCATGGCCTTGGCCAATCCGACCCCCGAGATTCTGCCGGATGAGGCCAAAGCGGTAAGACCCGACGCCATCATGGCCACCGGACGCAGTGACTATCCGAACCAGGTGAACAACGTTCTCTGCTTCCCCTTTCTCTTCCGTGGCGCCCTCGACGTGGGCGCCACCGAAATCAATACCGAGATGAAGATGGCCTGCGTGCGGGCCATTGCCGAGATGGCCCAGGCCGAGTCCTCCGATGTGGTGCGCTCAGCCTATGGCGGGCAGCAGCTGCAGTTCGGCCCCGAATACCTGATTCCCAAACCCTTCGATCCGCGCCTGATGGAGAAGGTCCCCTATGCGGTCGCGGTGGCGGCCATGGAGTCGGGGGTGGCGACTCGTCCGCTGAAAGACCTGAAGGTCTATCGCAACAGGCTACTGCACCGGGTCTTCCGCACCAGCCTGACCATGCGGCCAATCTTTGAGAAGGCGCAGCAGGAGCCGCGCCGGGTGGTCTACGCCGAGGGCCAGCAGGAGAAGATTCTGGAGGTGGCTCAGCAGGCGGTGGATCAGGGGATCGCATATCCGGTTCTGATCGGTGGACGGAGTGTGATTCATGAACGCATCAAGAAGCTGGGTCTGCGCCTGCGCGAGGGTGAGGATTTCGAGCTGATCGATCCCATCGATAATCCTCGCTTCGAGCACTATGCCAAGGCGTTCTTCAAACGGGTCGAACGTGATGGTTATTCGCCGCAGGAGGCGCGTAACTACATCAGTCACAACCGTACTGCACTGGCGGCCACCATGCTCGCCGAGGGCGATGTGGATGCCATGATCTGCGGTACTGTGGGACGCTACGGCAATCACCTGCAGATGGTGCAGGAAGTGATCGGTAACGAGAACGGTGTCGAGCGGCTGACCTCCATGAATGCCCTGGTACTCCATTCGGGTACCCTGTTCATCGCCGACACCTATGTTCAGCAAGACCCCAGTGCTGAAGAGTTGGCCGAGATCGTCGCCCTCTGTGCTGAAGAGGTCCTCTGGTTCGGCATCGAACCCAAGGTGGCGTTGTTGTCACACTCCAACTTCGGCAGCCATGACTCTCCGTCGGCAAGCAAGATGCACCGGGCGCTTGAACTGGTGCGCGAACGCATGCCAGACCTGGAAGTCGAAGGCGAAATGCATGCTGATCTGGCGCTTTCAGAAGAGTTGCGCAAGACCCGGTTTCCCAGCTCGCGGCTGAAGGACCGGGCCAATCTGATGATTATGCCCAATCAGGATGCAGCCAACATTACCTTCAATATGCTCAAAGTTTTGGGGGAGGGCGTTGCCATCGGGCCTATCCTGATCGGTGCAGCCAAGTCGGCCCATATCGTCACTCCAAGCATTACCGTGCGGGGGCTGCTCAATATGACCGCACTGGCGTCGGTACGAGCCAGTTGTCAGATGAAACAAGGGTGATTCGTAAATTATGAAATATCAATTATGAGTTCAGAATATTGAAATATGCTGCATGCGAGCCGTTTTTTACTGAACAAACGTGATCGCAGTCGGTTCTCTATACTTCAATATTCAAAATTCATAACTCGAACCTGAAACCACGGATTCAGGTCGAAACTAGACAATCGAGCGGACGGAGAATTATGCAACAAACCAAACCCAGACCGGTCTTTCTCAATCTTATGCAGATACGCCTGCCGGTGGCGGGCATCATGTCGATTATTCACCGCGCAACCGGTGTAGCGATGGTGCTGAGTATCCCACTGCTGGTCTATCTGTTCGATCTCTCCCTCTCTGGGCCACAGGGTTTTGCCGATGCGGGGGCTCTGTTCGGCAACCTGCTGGTGAAACTGATCCTGTTTCTCTTTCTCTGGGGGCTGATGCACCATCTGCTGGCCGGTATCCGCTACCTGCTGATCGATATCGATATCGGGGTGGACAAGCCCCTGTTTCGCCAGACCGCCTGGGCAGTTATCGTCGCCGCACCCATATTCGCCCTGATTCTGATGGGAGGTCTCTCATGAGTCGACGCGCCAGCGGCCTGCGGGCCTGGTTCCTGCAACGAGCCACCGCCATCTACCTGATTCTGTTTACCTTCTATGTCCTGCAGCACATGATGTTTAGCGCACCCGCCGATTACTCCGCCTGGCAGGGGTGGGTGTCACACCCCCTGGTCTCCCTGGGCGTACTACTGTTTTTTGCCTCACTGCTGCTGCATGCCTGGGTCGGCATTCGCGATGTCATCATCGACTATGTCCACCCCACCGCCATCCGCGTCACTGTGCTGACGGTGATCGGTTTTGTGTTGGTGGGCTGCGCCGTGTGGGCGCTGAAAATCATCATCCTGGCGCAAATTGCCTGACGATAATAAACAAGGGTCAACCATGACATTGGAAAAGCAACGTTTCGACACCCTGATCCTCGGCGCTGGTGGCGCCGGACTCAACGCAGCCCTGCAGTTGGCCAACGCCAATCTTAAAGTGGCGGTGGTCTCCAAGGTCTTTCCCACCCGCTCGCATACGGTGGCGGCGCAGGGCGGGGTCAACGCCGCACTGGCCAACGTGTCGCCGGACAACTGGCACTGGCACATGTTCGATACGGTCAAGGGGTCCGACTACCTGGGCGACCAGGACGCCATTGAATATATGTGCCGGGAGGCGATCCCCACGGTCTATGAGCTTGAGCACAACGGCGTACCCTTCTCGCGGTTGCCCAGCGGCAAGATCTACCAGCGCGCCTTTGGCGGCCAGAGCCAGAATTTCGGTGGTGAGCAGGCTTCGCGTACCTGCGCTGCGGCAGACCGTACCGGCCACGCTATTCTGCACACGCTCTACCAGCAGAATATTCGCGCCAGGACACACTTTTTCGACGAGTACTTTGCCGTTGATCTGATCAAAGACGACGAGGGGATCGTGCTCGGTGCCCTGGTGCTCAACATCGCCACCGGCCAGCCGCTGTTGATCGAATCCAAGACCACGCTGCTCGCCACCGGCGGCTGCGGCCAGGTCTTCCGTACCACCAGCAACGCCCACATCAACACCGGTGACGGCATGGCCATGGTGCTGCGTGCCGACCTGCCGCTGATGGATATGGAGTTCTTCCAGTTCCACCCCACCGGTATCGCCGGCAAGGGGATGCTGATTACCGAAGGGGTGCGCGGTGAAGGCGGCTACCTGATCAACAAGGACGGTGAGCGTTTCATGGAGAAGTACGCGCCAAACGCCAAGGACCTGGCCAGTCGTGATGTGGTCGCTCGCTCCATCGTCACCGAGGTGCGTGAGGGGCGCGGCTGCGGTCCCGATGCCGACCATGTGATGCTCAAGGTCAACCACCTGGACGAGGCGGTCATCGCCAAGCGGCTGCCCGGTATCCGTGAGAGCTCCAAGATCTTTGCCGGCGTCGATCCGGTGAAGGATCCGATTCCTGTGTTTCCCACTGCGCACTATGTCATGGGCGGCATTCCCACCGACCGCTTTGGCCGCGTGATGCCGACCGCCGACGATAACGGCGATCACCTGCCGGGCCTCTATGCCGCCGGTGAGTGTGCCTGCGCTTCGGTTCACGGCGCCAACCGTCTGGGTGGCAACTCCCTGCTCGATATTCTGGTCTTCGGTCGTTTGGCCGGTAAGAACATCATCGACTACGTTGGCGAGAACCCCAGCCACCGGCCGCTCAACGAGGCCAGTGTGGAGTCGGCCATGGCCCGGTTACAAAAGTGGGACGCCAAGGGTGAAGGCGTCACCGTCAGCGAACTGCGTAGCGAGTTCCGCAAGACCATGGAGGACCACGCAGGCGTCTTCCGTGTCGAGGATATGATGCAGGAGGGTGTGCAGAAGGTGCAGGCAATCCGCGAAAAGTTGGCCGATGTACGACTGACCGACCACTCCAGCACCTTCAACACCAATCGCACCGAAGCGCTTGAGCTGGAGAACATGATCGACGTGGGTCTCTCCATCGCCGTCTCTGCCCTGCACCGCAAGGAGAGCCGCGGCGCCCACTCCCGTCCGGACCACCCGAAGCGCGATGACGTCAACTGGATGAAACACACCCTCTATTGGCGCGAGGCCGATAAGCTGGAATACAAGGGTGTGCGCTCACAGCCGTTGACGGTGGAGAGCTTTCCGCCGAAGGAACGCGTCTACTAGGTGACATCGCAAAGCGGTTGCGGTGGGGCCAGGGTCCCACCCTACCCATCGAAGCGTAGGGTGGGGCCCAGCCCCACCATGGTCGATCGATCCAACGCCGGTGAGGCGAAACAGAGAACACGAACCAGAGAGATTGTGACATGAAATTCAGCGTCTACCGCTACAACCCCGAGACCGACAACGAACCCTACATGCAGGAGTTCGAGGTCAGGACGCGCCAAGGCATGATGCTGCGCGACGCGTTGCTGGATATCCAGGCCCAGGACGAGTCCTTCACCTTTCGCCACTCCTGCGGCGAAGGGGTCTGCGGTTCTGATGGGGTGAACGTCAATGGCAGCAATAAGCTGGCTTGTATTACGCCGCTGACGGAGCTCAAGGAGCCGGTGGTCGTCCGCCCCTTTCCGGGCCGTCCGGTGATCCGGGACCTGGTAGTGGATATGAGCCAGTTCTATGCTCAATACAAGCAGGTCGATCCCTGGTTGATTCGCAAGGAGCCGCTCCCAGAGCAGGAGATCCTGCAGTCACCGGAAGAGCGTGATGAGCTCGACGGCCTCTATGAGTGCATCATGTGTGGCTGCTGTTCCACGGCCTGTCCCTCCTTCTGGTGGAACCCGGAGAAGTTCCTCGGGCCTCAAGCCCTGCTCAGCGCCTGCCGCTTTCTGGCAGATAGTCGCGACCAGGCCAAAGACGAACGCCTCGACAACCTGGAAGGCCCCTATAAGCTGTTCCGTTGCCATACCATCATGAACTGTGTCGAGGCATGCCCGAAGGGACTCAACCCAACCAAGGCGATCGGTCACATCAAGGCGATCATGCTGAAAGATGCGATTTGATGAGTCGTCCCTAAATGAATTCGAGAGATGAGCGCACTATAGGGTGGGGCCCAGCCCCACCAATGATCTTTCGCTGACGACATAGTTGCCTTCACCCCTCTCTCACGTCGAATCAGTAGTCGAGAAATAGACATGAATATCATCACAGACGAAGATCTGAAAAACATCGACCGCCTGCGCTGGCAGTGCCGACGCGGCATGTTGGAGCTTGATGTCCTGCTGGAGGCGTTTCTCGATCAACACTATCCCTCTTTGAGTCCTCGCCTGCAGCGCCATTTCTATCAGCTATTGGGCTTTCCCGACCCTGTGATCCACGCCTGGTGCGTGACAGGTGAAGAGCCGGAGGATGAGGAGTTCAATGAGCTGGCGACAGCGATCCGGGCTACGCGATTGAATTGAGCAAATCACGGCTATTTTGTTTCATATTCTGTTCCGAGAGGCCCTAGATGAGTAGGAGGGACACACTTCATCTGGCCTCGCGTTTACGGTAAGGGGCCGAGGCGTAGCCGAGGTCCCGCGCAGGGCCGAAGGCCCGGAGTGGACTTGCCCGGCTTGTTATATATATTGTTCATTCATCCTCCCAAGGTAGCTCTGGGAGTGCTTTTAAATTATTAAGATAGCGCTGATTGTTGTAAGGCTCATTATTTTTCAGTGCCCCGAATATTTCAACAGATAATGCGCACGCTATATAACGTATTGCGCTCTCTCTAGACTCCCCTGATTTCATGAGCCTTTCTAAAGTTTGCCTTGTTTCTGGCGGAGTATTTTCAGTTAATTGGTTCTCTACAGCCTCAACAATAGCTTCTCCAGCTATTTGGCCTCCCTCGCTATCAGCACGTACTATTGTTTCTTTCGTTTTCTTCATATTTTATAACGCCCCACTAAAGCGCGTCGCTTTTGAGTGGCTTGTTAGCATAGCGCCTCACTTTGTTTAACTTCTTTTAAATCATGGTATGATTCATAGAATTTACTATCCCATGCAATTGTAGGGATAGACTCATTACCCACCTCATGATCTCTAGCTTTAAATTCGACTCTCATACCAGTGTAACTATGAAAGACTGTTGCCCCCCACCAAGCTAGTTTACCTAGAAGATTTTGAAACTCTTTATACCACTCTTCATCTAAACCATACATTTCATCATATGATGCTCCAAAATGTATGACCTGAAAAGTTTCTATATGGAGCCGATGATCGAAGGGTGGCAAAGTAAACATGGAACGAAGCAGTAAGGCGCCAAACTCAGGAAGTTCATTTAAGACGCGCATATTATTTTCATGTATTTCACACTCATTTCCACCAAATGAGTGTGAAAGAATATAACCTGAAACTATGACTCCCATGCTTCACCTTTTTAAATGCTAACGGCCGGGCTCAGTGGTGCGTGCGATAGTGAGCTTCCACTGGAGCCCATGGTTATGCGACGTTACCTTCGGCAATTAATTCTTCTTTGTTTGCCAACGCACTTCCAAAAACCAAAATATTTCCGTCGTGATCGCTTATACGAAAATCCTTACTTCCGTAATCTCTTTCTGAAAAATCACCAACAAAGTTAACACCGCGGCTTTTAAACTCGCTATAAAGGCTGTCAACATCACTAACTTGTAGTACGCAGGTACTTCCCCCCACATGATTTGGGCGTCCCTCCCCAAGCTCGATAGTAATGCCACCGCGACTAACACAACCGTAGCTTGGATTTTCCCAAATAATATTTACATCAAAACCTAGAACTTCTTTATAGAATTTTGCAGTTGCCTTCACATCTTTTACTGCCATGACTGGGTTACAGAAGTGAAATTCAATTGCATCATTACTCATTTAATTCTCCTTGCCTGTTTAATCGCATAACAGCTTAATTAACGAGACCCTGCGTCTCGTTGTACATTTTTATGCATTTCTACCGCAGCTCCTTTCTTGCCTCTGAACTTAGCAATGGCTTTATTAACTTTCGAACAGAAACTTGCGACGCATGTTCAAGAAAACAGGTTGATACTGCGTTTTCCCTATCTGAGCCTGCTGCTACCTCATCGTTTACCAACGCACAAAACTTGACTAGGACTCTCTCTGAGGCATGAGTCAAATGCTTCTGGGCTACTGGCGCGAAATCCATCCAGACTCTATGAAGAGTCAAAGGTGATTCGAATCCATAATCAAACTCCTTATCCTCGTCGACATCTGCTACTTTATATTCGTCAACGAAAGACGGAAATAGTGCGACTAATTGCTGTATCAATTCTTCAGGTGTTATCATTATTTATTTGCATAACGTCGCCATAAGCCGCACGAGGTACGAGCGTCGGTTTTGATGGCCTGGTTAGGCTTTGTGCTCATTTAGAAACCCTAATAATTTAGTTTTAACCTTTCCCGACTCGCCATAATGTCCTGCTTCTGCTAGATCAAGGGCGTCCCAGAAATACAATAAATCTCCATAGCCTGAAAGGTTTGTTTCATATGCAGACCAAAAATACAGCCTTTTTGAAACATCTTGATAGCTACATAGTCCATTTAACAAACCGATGTGAAGAATGCCAAACAATATTTTAAATGATACCTCTTCATTTGCGTTTAAAGCTAAGTGGTTAAGATATGTGATTGCTTCACTCGTTTTTTTAGTTAGAGCTAGTTCAATAAAGTCGATACTTGGATCATCCTCGTTCGCAATAACTTCATCTGCCCATTTCAAGACTTTTTTTATGCGGGCTTGCCGACATGTTGCTGTAGTCCATCTATCAGGGCCTGAAGATCAAACCCCTGAGCAGCCACAGACTTTGGGATCATGTGAAATATCCGTGGCATAGGGTAAATGAGTACGAAATCTTCGTTCTCTCTCCACTTGTGTATTTTGTCCCAAGTGATTTTTCCGTCCGCATTTGTGGAAGTGAAACGGACTCCAACATCAACTAACTCAACAGTAAACTCCTCTTGGATAGCTTTATATTTTCGGTAGTGCCTCCGAGCCAAGATTGGCGAGACGATATAGCGACCAACAAGAGCGACAGAGAGGCCGCCTACTAACCCGCCGATTGCGCCCCCGCTAAGTATGGGAGGCCCGAACACAGCAAGCACAACCATTGCAAGCGCAGCCGCTGAATAGGTGATAGTTAATCGAGGCGTAAGCTTTGCGAACAGCTTCATGGCGTCTGCATAGTCTTGCTCAGAAATGCGATAGGTTGCTTTCATGGATGAGTAACCGCAGAACGATTTGGGTAGGGGGCCGTAACGAACCGGAGGACCCAGCGACCGCAGGGAGCGATTGTGACCCACTTGTTAGGCTCGCTGACGTATATAATACACAACTTCATCTTGATATTTTGCCTTTCCCAGTCGGATGGGGTCAGAGTAAATTTACTCTGACCCCTTTTCACTATAATCAGGTTATTAAAATTGCTTGATCTTGATTGCGCGAACTATATCCTCACCTAATCTTATGCGTGACTGTAACAACTTCTCATTTGTAAAAACATGATCTTTCAACATTACTCTAACAGTAAGAAATATCCC
>JARRNY010000116.1:0-14033 GCA_037384445.1 Candidatus Thiodiazotropha sp. | reverse complement strand
AAACGGATGATGCGGGTACGCAGACGGAAGGTCTCGCGGGTAGTCTCGTTCATGATCAGGTCGACATAGCGCTGGCGATAGCGCTGCTCCTGATCCGACAGGCCGTGGAACTTCTCCGGCAGCGGTCGCAGCGATTTGGTCAACAGCTGCAGCTTATCTACCTTGACCGATAACTCTCCGGTCTTGGTCTTGAAGAGCTGACCCTCGGCGCCGATGATGTCGCCGATATCCCACTTCTTGAATTGCTCGTTATAGACCCCCTCCGGCAGGGAGTCCCGTTGCACGAAGAGTTGCATGCGGCCGGTCATGTCCTGCAGATGCGCGAAGCTTGCCTTGCCCATTACGCGACGACTCATCATACGACCGGCCAGAGTGACCCGCAGACCAAGCGACTGCAGCGCCTCATCGCTCTTGTCATCGTACTCAGCGTGCAGTTCCCCCGCCATGGTGTTACGGCGAAAATCATTGGGAAAGGCGCTGCCGTTCTCCCTCAGCTGCTGTAATTTCTCGCGCCGCTGGGCGATGAGTTTGTTCTCGTCTATCTGATCGTTCATGTTTTCTACTAAAGCAATTCGTGAAATGTGTAAATAAGTCCGCAAATGAAGGCTAATAAACGCAAATGTTTTTCCTGGTTTGTTGTGGCAACCAGGCCTCACATCCTGAACAACTTATCAATCTGCGGCCAGTTTCGATGCGGCTTGCCGCACCAATCTGCCTGCCCATATTAGGGTTCTTTTACGCTCATTTGCCGATAGCATCCATCCCTCGGCTCAAAGGCCGCTCTTGAGACTTGCCTCGATAAACATGTCGAGGCCTCCGTCGAGTACCGCCTGGGTGTTGCCAGTCTCGACGCCGGTGCGCAGATCCTTAATGCGAGATGCGTCGAGGACGTAGGAACGAATCTGGCTCCCCCATCCAATGTCCGACTTGCTCTCTTCCACCTCCTGTTGAGAGGCGCTGCGTTTCTGAATCTCCAACTCATAGAGCTTGGCCTTCAGCTGTTTCATGGCAGTGGCTTTGTTCTTGTGCTGGGAGCGGTCGTTCTGGCACTGCACCACAATACCGGTCGGGTTGTGGGTGATACGAACCGCCGACTCGGTTCGGTTAACGTGCTGGCCACCGGCGCCACTGGCGCGGTAGACGTCGATGCGCAGATCGGCCGGATTGATCTCCACCTCAATAGAGTCGTCGATCTCCGGCGAGACGAAGACCGCAGCGAAGGAGGTATGGCGGCGGTTACCTGAATCAAAGGGGGATTTTCGCACCAGCCGGTGCACACCGGTCTCGGTGCGTAACCAGCCGAAGGCATACTCGCCCTCGTAGCGAATGGTGGCACTCTTGATGCCCGCCACCTCGCCGGCGGAGACCTCGATCAGCTCGGTCTTGAATCCCCGCTGCTCGCCCCAACGCAGGTACATGCGTAGCAGCATCTCCGCCCAATCCTGAGCTTCGGTACCACCCGAACCGGCCTGGATATCCAGATAGGCATTGAAAGGATCGGTCTCGCCGGCAAACATGCGGCGAAACTCCAGATCGGAGACCTGCTGGTCGTAGACCTTAACATCGTCCTCGATGGAGGCCACAGCCTGCTCGTCACCCTCTTCGACCGCCATCTCAAGCAGGTCAGAGGCGTCGTCAAGCCCCGTAGCGAGCGACTCCAGAGTCAGTACTACCGCTTCCAGGGAAGCGCGTTCCCGGCCCAGTGCCTGGGCACGCTCCTGATCGTTCCAGACAGCAGGATCTTCCAGTTCGCGCAGAACTTCGGTCAAACGCTCCTGCTTGCCTTCGTAGTCAAAGATACCCCCTGAGGGAGGCGGCACGTCCCTTCAAGTCTTCGATCTGATGGGTGATCGGGTTGATGTCTTGCATGATGGCTTCCGGTGTCGAAAAAGCGGGGATTCTACACCAGCCGTCGAGCAGCAGAAAGCACCGGCGCGCAGAGGGTCCGGCGAAGCAGGAGGCGCCGAGTGCCGGGAGACTCAGTGACGATGGGTGGAGAGGCGTTGTTTTTTGCCCTTGGAGTCAGGCTTCAGCTTTAACTGGGAGATGCGCTTTTTCACCATCGACATCCACTCCCCCAGCTTGTCAGCCAATCCATTCTGATCATCTGCGGGCTCACTGTCGTGATCGACATTTACCGACCCGGGGGTCTCCGCCTGCTTCAACCAGATATCGAAAGAGTCGAGAATCTCCTCATTCCAACTTGCCGGTGGCTTGACCACCCGACTTTCGCGATAGAGTTTATCCAGTGAAATGGCGGCAGGACAGCCCGCTTCATCCATGTGCAGCTGCAACATGTGTTCCGCCTCTTCTATCGACTTTTCGATATGTTTGCGCTTGTCATCGAAAATACGGGCGATGGCATTCGGGCTAAGGCCGATCTCATGTTTGAACAGGAAGCGTTTCTTCATCGATTCGGGCAGACGTCGGAACTGTTCGATGAATACCACCGACCACTTGCCGTCCTCTTCAATATCCTTCGGCAGATAGTTGGTTTGGCTCTCGGCGTGTTTCTGCTTGAAGGCGGTTTGACTCGACTTGCCGAGGTTCTGGAAGAAACTGAACTTGAGCTCCCTGGGGGATTTACTGCTGCGACTGCAGATAACCAGGTGGCGCCAGGCCGCATAGTAGGCCGCCTTGCCAAAATCGCTGGTACCGTATTGCCTGGCAATGAAGCGATAGATACGGCCTCGATAGCGTTCATAGAAGGCCTCGAAGGCGCTCTTCTCCCCTTCCATGATGTGCTGTAGCACAGCATCTGTATCGAACCGTCGCGAAGACACTCCCACACTCTCTCCTAGAGGCTTGGCCCCTTTAAACAAATCGACGAAAAATAGCAGTGTCCCTTGCCTCATCCGTGTTTACCACAGTACGTCCAGGTTGACCAATGCGATTTTTCACATCAGTGGAATAGATCATAGGCTAAATCTCAACGGGGAATTGCAAACATCTTCATAGATTTATCATTAACATCCTCTGCGGGTATCCTTATTCATATGCAGATCTCGGTCATCATTCCCACCTACAACCGCGCCAGCACCCTGCCCAGGGCTCTCGACTCGGTGCGCGCGCAGACCCTCTCCCCGCACGAGATCATCGTGGTAGACGATGGCTCAGACGACGAAACCAGCAGGCTGATGGCCGAGGAATATGCCGACTGTCACTGCCTCAGGCAGGCCAACAGGGGCGTCAGCAGCGCCCGTAACCTGGGCATCCAACAGGCCAGCGGGGAGTGGATTGCGCTACTCGATTCCGACGATAGCTGGCTGCCTGACAAGCTGGCGTTGCAGGCCGAGGCACTGAGGCAGCATCCCGGTTTGCGTATCTGCCACACCGAGGAGATCTGGATCCGTAATGGCACCCGGGTCAACCCCATGCGCAAACACGCCAAGCAGGGCGGACGCATTTTCCAGCGTTGTCTCCCCCTCTGCGTCATATCTCCCTCTTCGGTGGTATTGCACCGGGATCTGTTCAGTACATATGGGGATTTCGACACCAGCCTCCCAGCCTGCGAGGACTACGACCTTTGGTTGCGGCTGTGCGCCCACGAAGAGGTCCTTTTCATCGATCAACCCCTGACGGTCAAATATGGCGGGCACGATGACCAACTCTCACGGCGCCATTGGGGTATGGATCGATTCCGCGTCAAGGCCCTGGAAAAAATTCTGCAATCGGCTCAGCTGAGCGAAGCCGACAGACAGGCCGCGACAGCCATCCTCATCGAAAAGGCGGGAATACTCGCTCAAGGTGCGGAGAAGCGCGCTCAGCACAGCCGGGCTACCCACTATCGTTGCCTGCAGGCCGATTACCAGGCAACCCTGAAAGACACAGGAATGCCCAGATGATTCACCTCCTGGTGGCCCTGCCCGCCGAAGCCAAACCGTTGATACACGCCTTCAACCTCCGACGTCTGCAGCCGGACGGCCCCTTTCCCCGCTATGTTGCGGGGCCATTGAGTCTGCTGCTGAGCGGGCCCGGCAGGGAAGCAGCTGGTGGCGCCGTCGAGTTTTCACAGCAGTTGACCGGTGACGAGCAAAGCCATTGGATAAATGTGGGAATCGCAGGTCATGCCCGGCTGGCGCCAGGCTCCGGCCTGCTGGCCGATAGCGTCACCGACGTGCGAAGCGGCCGTTGCTGGCCTCTTCTGCCGCCACGGGATCTAGCGGGACCGACGGTCGGCCCCCTACGTTGTGTGGCGCAGGCAGAGAGCCGGTTTGCTGAAGTCGCAGGCTATGACATGGAGTCAGCCGCCATTGCCGAAAACCTGGCTGAGTCAGATGCCCTGTCGCGGCTGCAGATACTCAAAGTCATTTCCGACAACCCGGACAACCCCAGTCAGCGGATTAACGCTAAACTGGTGCGCGAACTCATCGAATCACAGCTGCCGCACATCGCGGCCCTGATCAGTCGTCTACAGGTCCATGCATAGACTCACAGAACGCAAGATACTCGTCACCGGCGCCAGCCGGGGCATCGGCGCCGCCATCACCCGAATGCTGCTCGCAGCCGGCTGCCAGGTGGTAGCCCTGGCACGGGACTTTTCCGACTGGCCCGATCAGCCCCCGGGTCTGGAGCAAGTGAGTCTCGACCTCAGCGATATGCAAAAGCTGCCCCATCAACTCGGCGAACTGGCGCGTCTGCACCCGGAACTCGATGGTCTGGTGCTGAACGCCGGGCAAGGTCGGTTCGGTTCACTGGAGGAGTTCTCCTACACCCAGATCAGGGAGATGGTGGAGATCAATCTGCTGCAGCATATCTATGTCGCACGCGCCTTCATCCCCCGCTTTAAGAAACAGGGCTGGGGAGACCTGGTCCTGATCGGTTCCGATGCCGCCCTGAACGGCGGCCGAAAGGGTGCGATCTACTCCGCCTGCAAGTTCGGCCTGCGCGGCCTGGCTCAATCCCTGCGCGAGGAGTGCAGTGGGCGTGGCGTACGGGTCAGTCTGATCAACCCCGGCATGGTCGACACCGGTTTCTATGACGCCCTCGATTTCGCACCCGGTGAGGCGGCGGAAAACCACCTCCGGGCCGATGATGTGGCAGATACGGTCAAACTGGTCCTGCAGGCGCCGGCAGGAACGGTATTCGATGAGATCAACCTCAATCCACTGAAGAAAGTGATCCGTTTCAAGCCGTGACCCGCTTCGAATTCGAACCCATCGGCTATGTCACCTCCTGCTTCAAGGAGAAATTCGGCATCCCGCGCCAATCGGGACTGATTCCCGAAGCACAAGGCATTCTCGAGATCGTACCCCCCTACAACCGTCAGGAGGCCTTCCGCGAGTTGGCCGACTACTCTCATATCTGGCTGACTTTCGTCTTTCATGCCAATCTGCGGCAGCACTGGAAACCAACAGTGAGGCCGCCGCGGCTGGGTGGCAACCAACGGGTGGGGGTCTTCGCTTCGCGCAGCCCATTCCGGCCCAACCCGATCGGCCTCTCGGTTGTGCAACTCGATCGCCTGGAACTGCAGCCAAAGTCTGTGCGCCTGCACCTTAGCGGCATCGATCTGCTCGATGGCACCCCGGTACTCGACGTCAAACCCTACCTGCCCTATGCCGATGCCATCGCCGATGCCCGCTCCGGCTATGCGCCGAGCGCTCCCCGCGAAGCCTATGCTCTCAGTTTCGATCCATCCGTGGAGCAGATGCTGGACACTTTGCCCCCTGACGAGGCAAACCACTTGCGGCGGCTGATCCGGCAGATCCTGGCGCTGGATCCCCGGCCCGGGTATCGACGGGGCGAGTCCGATACTCGCCAATACGGCATGCGACTGCTCAACTACGAGCTGCGCTGGGTGATTGATGAGGACCGGCTCAGAGTGACTTCGCTCGATCTCAGCCAGATCGAAACTGGAGCCTAATTCCTGCTATGGATCTGCCCAGTCTCTACCCCTACATCAAACTACTCCACATCTCGACCGTCATTATTACCGGCTGCCTGTTCCTGCTCCGATACACATGGATGCTGCAGGGCCGGCTTGAGCAGCATGGCGCCTGGGTAGGCACCTTGCCCCACTACAACGATACGGTACTCTTCATCACGGGCCTGCTGTTGGCCTCGATACTTGGGCAGCTGCCACTGCAAGCACCCTGGCTGACTGCCAAACTCTTCGCTCTGCTCGCCTACATTCTACTCGGCAGCCTGGCCCTCAGACGGGGACCGAGTCGCTTGACACGAGGTATGGCTGGTGCGGCGGCAGTTGTCTGCTATTTCACTATCATCGCGATTGCCCTCAGCCACAATCCCATACCGAACCTACCGGTTATTCTCTCCCGATTTGGCATCGACTGAGATCCATCTCAATTTTTCCCTGATCGAGCGCGCTTGCGCTTCCTGTCTGGGCGACAAAACGATATGATTCCCAGTATTGATAATCAGTTACCTCTACGGGGCGAAAAACTCCGTCAGCGTTTCCAAGCGCATCTCCAGATGCACGGCATTAAGTCATTCGAGAAATCCGAATTCTGATGAGCAGCGATAAGTCAGCCGAAAAACGTTCCAACAAACTGGACCTGATTCAGTCTTTTCTGCAACAGGTACCCGGCAGGGTTTCGGCAATCCTGGAAAACTGGCATCAGTTGGTGCATAGCGACTGGGACGGCAAGCTGCTGGACGTTCTGATTGAGCGCATCTCCACCCTCGCTGAATCCGGGGCCAAGTTCGGTGTTTCCCAGATTGCCCAGAGCGGCAATTCGCTGATCGGTCATCTCAGCGACTATCACAACACCGGTCTCAAGCCTCAGCACGACGATGTCGTCGCCCTTGATGGTCTGGTGCATGCCTTCAAGGATGCTGCCATTCAGGCGTGTAACCAACAGGCAGAGGCGCTATTGGCAAGTGCTGCCGAGATGAGCGGCGAGAGTGTGGAAAGAGGCGGTGACGGCGACACTGTTGTATTTCTCCTTGGCATTCCCGAGACGCTGGCAGCCAGCCTCAGCCGCAATCTGCAGGCGCAGGGCTTTGATGTCCGTCTGCTGCAGAATGCCGACGAGATGATTCACCACTACAACATCAACCCGGATGACCGCTGTCTGTTGATCAGCCATACCGATTGGCTGGATAAACTCTTCCCCAACAGCAAGAAAGGTGGTCTCTGGAATAAGGAGAACGCCCTACCGGGTGTACCCGTCGCTTTTATTGCTGACAGCAATGACCTCAAGACCCGTCTGGCAGCCATGCGTGTCGATGCCTGCGCCTACTGGTCAAAACCGGTCGATCCCTTTCTGGTCGCCAAGCGGGTGCATGAACTGAACGCCGCTGAATCCGACATCGCCTATCGGGTACTGGTTGTAGAGGACGATCCGGCACAAGCCGATTTTGCCGACGCCATCCTCAGCAAAGCCGATTTCAAATGTCGCTCCGTCAATGATCCGTTGGAGGTCATGAACGCGCTGTATGAGTTCAAACCGGACCTGATCCTGATGGATCTCTACATGCCGGGAGCCAGCGGCACCGAACTCACCACCATCATCCGTGAGCAGAATGAGTTCGTTGACATTCCCATCGTCTTTCTCTCCGGCGAACAGGATCTCGACAAACAGCTCACGGCACTCAGTTTCGGTGGCGAGGACTTCCTCTCCAAGCCGATCGCACCCAAGCATCTGATCACTACCGTAACCAACCGTATCCGTCGAGCACGTCAGCTGAGCAATCGACTGGGCAGCCCTTCCCGCAGCGAGAAAGAGACGGGACTGCACACCCGCAACTATCTGCTTGAGCGCCTCGATGCCATGCTGATGGCTGATTCTGCTCTTGACGATGCCAGCGCTGTAATCTACCTGCAGATTGACAATCCGGAGCGCCTGGTCGAAACCGTCGGCATCGGCGGCATGGATGTGGTGTTGGTAGAGGTTGCCAAATCGCTGAAAAAGCAGTTGCAGGCACAGGACGTGCTGACCCGTTTCGGTGACAGCAGTCTCGGCCTGCTGTTATCCCGCAACGACATGAAGGAGATCGGCAGCCTCATGGAGAAGGTGGGGCAGAGTGTCTCCCAGGAGATCATCGAAGTCGATAATGCCACGGTCGGCATCACCCTGAGTATTGGCATCTATCCGCTCGAAGTCGGTAACCAGGATTCGCGTTCGATTTCAGCCTGTGGTCGCCCTTCAGGGTTCGCCTGAGGCACACTATCAGACATTGATTCGCCTGCAGGAGCCAGACGGTAAATTACTCAAGGCCGCTGACTTCATCCCTACCGCGGAACGCCTGGGCCTGATCAGCAAAATCGATCAATGGACGACACGACAAGCGATCAAGGCAGTCAATGAGTACCGCAAGCAGGGCAGCCATCTACACCTGTTCGTCTCCCAGTCGACCGACCTGCTGGACAACATGGAACGACTCTCCTGGCTGCGGGAAAAACGCCGCAGCGGACATATCGGCAGCAACAATCTGACCTTCGAGTTCAACATCAACGAAGTCGGTAAGAATCTCAACTCGGCCAAAATCTGCTTTGATGTGCTGAGTAAGATCGGCATCACCAACCTGCTGACCCGGGTCACGCTCACTCCAGAATCCGAGCGCATCCTGCGCCATCTGCCGGTCAGCTATATCAAACTCGACTACAGCCTGCTCTCCGATCCCGACAAGGGACTCAAGGATCTGATCACTCTGGCCCACGAATTGAAGATCAAGGTAATCGCGCCCCAGGTCGAGGACCCCCGCAGCATCGCCATCCTCTGGAGCAGCGGCGCGGATTTCGTGCAGGGTAACTTCGTACAGCGGCCGGAAAACAACCTGATCTACGATTTCACCGAATCTGTCCTCTGAGCGGGAGAAACTGACCATTTTCCTGGTCTATGCTAGTGCTGAAAACGCCTCGGGAGTCTACGCCACCATGCACAAGACCATACTCTATACGCTGAGCCTCAGTGGCCTGTTGTCTGTATCCATGTCTCTTTTCGCCGGCCCAACTCTCTACCCGCAACCGCTCACGCCCCGCTTCGAAGAAGGCGACGAACAGTTAACCTGCAACGAACTGAACCTGCAGATCGACAAACTGAGCCCACAGACCTACAGCAGTAAACCCAATTTTTACGATGATCCTTATCACGGCGCTTCGATCTGGGGCGGTGCAATCTGGGCACCCGGCGCCTGGAGCTACATGGCCTACTCTGGCGTCGCCGAATATACGGAATACGATCGCGTACAGGATGCCCAGAACCGCATCGAAGCCCTGCGCTACCTGAAGGCCAGACGCCGTTGTCATGAATGACACCCCGCCATCGCGGAATCTGCGTGACCGGGAATACAGCTGGAACGAACTGATTCAGATGGTCCTGGGCCACCGGCGCGAGCTGGTCTCGGCCAACCTGATCGCCATTCTTGGCGCTATTGCCGCCGTTCCGGTCCCCCTGCTGATCCCCCTGCTGGTGGACGAGGTGCTGCTGGAGAAACCGGGCAAGGCCGTGGCGCTGATGAACGCTCTGTTTCCCGAAAACTGGCACGGCCCGGTTCTCTATATCCTGGCGGTCCTGGTGCTGACTCTGGCACTACGCTTGCTGGCGTTGATCTTCGGTGTCTGGCAGACCTGGCAATTCACCCGCATTGCCAAGAATGTGATCTACCATATCCGCCGCGATCTGTTGCAGCGGCTGGAGCGGATCTCCATGTCGTCCTACGAGACCATGGGCAGCGGCACCGTCGCCTCCCACCTGGTCACCGACCTGGAGGCGGTGGACAACTTCGTCAGCGTTACCACAAGTAAGTTTCTGGTCGCCGTACTGAGCATTCTCGGCACGGCATTTGTTCTATTGTGGATCAACTGGAAGCTGGCACTGTTCATCCTCTTTCTCAACCCGCTGGTGATCTACTTCACCACGGTATTCGGACGCAAGGTAAAGCAGTTAAAGAAACGGGAGAACTCCGCCTTCCAAGCCTTCCAGGAGTCGCTCGAGGAGACCCTCGACGCCATCCAGCAGATTCGCGCGAGCAATCGGGAGCGCCACTATATTCGCCGCATCATCGACAAGGCGAACAACATACGCCGTCACTCCGCCGCCTTCACCTGGAAGAGCGATGCGGCTAACCGGCTCTCCTTCATGATCTTTCTCTTCGGCTTCGACATCTTCCGTGCGGTCAGCATGTTCATGGTGCTCTGGTCGGGACTGACCATTGGCGAAATGCTGGGGGTCTACGCCTACCTTTGGTTCATGATGGGACCGGTGCAGGAGGTACTCAATATCCAGTACGCTTACAACGCCGCTCAGGCCGCGCTGAACCGGATCAACGATCTGCTCCGCGTCGACCTGGAACCGGCCTACCCTCACCTGCACGACCCGTTCGCCGGCAAACCCACGGTCGGCCTACGGCTGGAGAATCTCAGCTTCGCTTACGGTGACGGCCCTCCGGTACTCGATGAGGTCAACCTGGCGATACGGGCGGGGGAAAAGGTCGCCTTCGTCGGCGCCAGTGGTGGCGGAAAAACCACGCTGGTTCAAATCATCCTGGGCCTCTACCCCATCAGCTCTGGCCAGGTTCTGTTTGATGATGTTCCGGTAACCGAGATCGGCATGGACGTGGTGCGTGACCATGTGGCGACCGTGCTACAGCACCCCGCGCTACTGAATGACAGTGTGCGGGTTAATCTCACGCTGGGACGCGACACAGATGAAGCAAAGCTCTGGCAGGCCCTGGAGATTGCTCAATTGAAAGAGACGATAGAAGCAATGCCACAGGGACTGGAAACCCTGATCGGCCGATTCGGTGTGCGTCTCTCAGGTGGCCAACGGCAGCGACTCGCCATTGCACGCATGGTACTGACCGAGCCAAGCGTGGTGATCCTCGATGAGGCCACCTCTGCCCTCGACACCACTACAGAGGGGGATCTACACCAGGCTTTGCAGGTTTTCCTCAAAGGCCGCACCACCATCATCATTGCTCACCGTCTGAGCGCGGTGAAACAGGCCGACAGGGTATTGGTATTCGAGGACGGACGGGTAGTCGAAGAGGGTCGTCATGAGGAGCTGATGGAAAACAACGGACTCTACTCCAGTCTCTATGGCCGACAGGAGCAACTAACATGAAGCGTTATTTTATTTGCCCATCGCCAGCAGCCGGTTACCGGGTTAATCAATAACCGCTAAACAATATTCAAGCTCTTTTTTACCCGCCCTATGAACTGCTGCCCTTTTCTCTCGTCACCGATATCTTGTACGAGTGTGCTGATCAGCTGGCGAACTTCGCCATGGTTGAGATGTGACGGCATCGCTTTCATATAGTCAGCACATAAGATTCTTGCCATCGGACCAAGATATTCCATGGCTTCGCTTTCAAGGGTCATACGCACCTGTATCTGCTCGAATGGCCGGTTCTCACCAGAACCCTCCACTGGGTCTGTCGATGAAACCACATCGGTGACAATTGGCACATCCTGTTTGACCTCTTGAGAATCGCCATTTGAGTTGAGGCGTTTGAGGATGGTAGGCGTTGAGGGCAACTGCTGCTCACCGATAGCCAACTTAAGCAGCGAATTGAAACTAAAGCGTGCACAGACAATTTTCGCGATAGCCTCAATGGCCGCTTCACCGCGCAAATCCTGGTATGCGACCCAGCAGATCTCCCCATGACTCAGCACCATCCTGGCCGATTCACCACTCTCCAGATTATAGAAGACAGTACCACTGGCTCTGGCTTTGCAGTGCTTAACCAATTCCTTCATCAGCTGCCGGTGGCTCAACATAGCTCGTTCAACCATCTGCTCCTCCAACGATGCATATGGTTATCTGCTTTCTGACCATCTCCCATACCTCACCCACTAACGGGTGAAGCGCTCCATCGCCAATCTGACGCTGGTTGCCAACCGCTCAATGGATCTAGCCAGTTCACCCAGCTCATCACGTCGATCGGTATCGCTGAAAGTATAATCAAAGTCGCCTCGGCTGATAGCATCAGCAGCTGTCGTCAGTTGTTTTATCGGTCGAGTCAGCCGCCGTGAGACAAAGAACGCCACGATCAGCACCACTATCACGGTCACCAGCACCAGCAACTTAGTCTGCTCGTTGTAAGTCGCGAGTGCGGCAAAGGCCTCGTCATAATCCTGTTCTACCAGCAGAATCCAGCCATGCTGCGTCTTACGCATTTCGCATAGGACCTTCTTGCCGGTATCGTCGGTATAGACTATCGACTGCTTTCCGCTGACCATCAAGGCTTCGAATCCGGGATGGTCGGTAAGGCTTGCCCGCTCTTTCGTATACTCTTCGTTGAAATGGGAAATAACCTTTCCATCTCGGTCGAGCAGAATAGCGTGACCGGTCTTACCAAACTGAACAGATGAAACCTTCTGTGAGATATCTGCCAGGGTCATGCCTAGAGCTAAACCACCCTTGGTTCGATTTTGAGCATCCTTGACCGGGGTCGAGATCACCAAGGCCGGCTTGCCCGTCGTCCTGCTGATCAGTACTTGCTGACCCAGCGGTTGTCCGCCCAGCACCTGTAGCACATAGTGGCGGTCACTATAGTCCTTCAGATCCTTGTCGTCGCTACGCCCCGTATTCATCCCGTTGATATCAAACGTGAAGGCGAGATAGACCCATTCGTAGGCATGTGTAATTGAAACCAGGGCGTTTTTTTGGCGTGCCCTTTCCATACTGATCATATCGGGCATTTCAGCATTCTGGCGCATGACTCGCACATTCATGTCGATCCAGCTCTCTACATAGCTGCGCAGCTGATCTGCTGTCGAGGAAAGACGATTGTTTACGTCTTGTATGATGGCGCTCTCACTGGCGGCATTACTGATATACCAAACCACCGTGAAAGGGATAGTTGCGACCAGCACCATAACCAACAACATTTTGTAAAAAATGCCAAATCTTACAGATGTATTCACTGCGGCTCCTTTTTCCTGCCACAGATATCGATGCGATATCTATATTTACGGGCGAGACAAACCTGTCCCTTTACGCTCTGCGGACAACTACGCGGTAACCGACCGAGCCGGATTCATGCAACGAGGCAAAGGAATTTAGAGGGAGGGAGAGATAGAAGAAAGAACACTTCCCTGTCACTTTTCCATGCCGGATCCGTCCGTAAAGACCTCGTCTGCAAGTATCCGTACTCACAGCGCTTTTGCGAACTGATCCTGGGCATCCTCACAGACCTGGTGGTCAGAGTCACAGACGGCGCAGGTTGCGATTGCTGTTGATTCTGGACTGATGGATGACAGAATCGAAACTAAGAGTGAAATCAGTTTGGACGCCGATTTTAGCCATAAAACGCCTTCTCGATCAACCTCGCATGTAGCTAAGAGTCCTCAGGTCACAAATTCCGACCCAAAACAATCAACCCATTGAAATAGTTGACTATGACAAGAGTTTATGGCCTAGATGTCAGTCATATTGGCCTACCATTAACCTCCCCTCTCCATCACATTCATCATGTTTACAGGCATCATCCAAGGCACCGCAGAAATCATCGACATTGTAGTGAAGGAGAACTTCCGCACCCATGCCATCCGTCTGCCACCCCCCGCTCTCGATGGGTTGGTTACCGGCGCCTCTGTAGCCCACAACGGCTGCTGTCTGACTGTCACCCGGATCGAAGGTGAGCGGGTCGAGTTTGACCTGATGCAGGAGACACTGCGGGCGACAAATCTCGGTGCTCTCGAGGTAGGGGACCGGGTCAACTACGAACGGGCTGCGCGCTTTGGTGATGAGATCGGCGGCCACGCCATGTCCGGTCACATACTCTGTACCGCTGAGGTGGTGAAAATCGAGACCAGTCCGAACAACTGCCGCATCCGCTTCCGGCTTCCCGATGCCTGGCGCAAGTACCTCTTCACCAAGGGCTACATTGGTATCGACGGTATCAGCCTCACCATTGGCGAAGTGGATGCCGGGGAGTTTGATGTCAACCTGATACCGGAGACGCTCGAAAGAACCAATATCGGTAGCCGCCGGATCGGTGAGCGGGTCAATATCGAGATTGACCCTCAGACCCAGGCGATTGTCGACACTGTCGAACGTATTCTGCCTGCAATCTACTCGCGGAGTTCGCGGGGAGACTAAGCGCCGGTTTCTCCATCTGCATCG
>JARRNY010000115.1:0-19606 GCA_037384445.1 Candidatus Thiodiazotropha sp. | reverse complement strand
ATCTCACATCTATCCTTTGTCTGAAGCTATAGCCGACGCTCTGCTGAGCGTTTTATCTGGCTCTAGCCTAAATGATGGAGAGTCATTAAGACAATTACATATAAGGAGATATGGATATGAAAAAGCTGCTACTTTCTGCACTGCTCGCAGGCGGGATGTTTCCACTCGCTTCCAACGCCACTTGTGCACAAGGTGGGTTTGTCGAACGCGTTACCGCCTACAATGACGGGGTCGGAACCTACCACTATATTTACATGAGAAACTCTGCCCTGACAAACTACTGGTGGTATACACGGACCACTGATGACGAAATGGCGGTGATGGCATCAACTGCACTGACATCTAAGACCCGTGTATCAATCCAGGGCGATGCTGCCACATGTCCAACTACCGGTACTGGGCGCTACATGGGGAACATGCGTTACATGCTCGTCAATCCATAGGAGACTACTGATCATTCAGGCATTTCCTCGGCACTTGGATTGCCGTCATTTGAAAACGAAGGAGACAGGGAGTGTGGTTTCCTGTCTCCTTTATCAGAGTCAATTCATCTATGAGTTTAGCCTGAGCATCTACTCAAGAAATCAAACCCTTTTTACCTGTGATATATAGAAAGGGAGGCGTTCAATGAACCTCAACACACATGGACTACTTTTCGTCGTATTTGTGATGGGTGCAGTAAGTACCTTGATTGCAGAGAGGCTCTTACTATATTCACCTGAAGACATTCGTGAAGTACAGATAGAGGTTGAAACGACGCCCACAGAAGAGATAGCCACTAAACCGTCTTGGCAGTTTCCCGTAACTTCCTCAGACGACAACCTCGATAGATCATCATCCGGAGCAGTCACAGCCGTTGATTCCAACCAACCTCCAAGAGCCACATCCGCTAGTGAGTGCGTGCCAGCCAGTCAGCAGGAGAAGAGCGTCCAGCAGGACTACAACCAGGCCGAAGGGGGTGAGTTGGACCCAGCCCTACAGGAGGAGCGGTATGCATTCGATGTTGCATCCCAGGAGCGAGAGCATCACCACATCTTGCAGGAAGCCATCCTGACGATGGAGGAAGAGACCAACCTCTATGAGCCACCACCGGATGATTACGAGATGAGTGCCGAGGAGCAGGATGCCTTGGAAAATGACAGCATGAAACATCCAATGTCATCCGCAGACACTGCCGAGGAAGAGCAGTTTTTACAGCAAGCCCTTGAGAATGAGTCTCGGATAAATGCTCTCTACGAGGATCAAGACATCAGTGGGATCGTTGAACAAGAGGAGTAAATAGGTACATCCTCGGTTCTGCTGTTTATTGGTGATACCTTAGCCGTCGCGGTATACCCCTGTGACGATAATGAAAGCAGAGAAACCGTCTGGTCAAGCTAAGGGGAAATGCACATATTTATCGAGTCTTCGCGCCAAACAGCAAATACAGTTCGCTGGTGGCGCGGTTTAACCAAGACAAGGGCAACAAGCCCAAACCGTCTTGTGAACCGCAAAATAGACATCGCCTTAGGAAATGCCTTCAATTGTGTAGTTGGTCGCTATTTTTATACTGATCAAGATCTTGTACATAGCTTTCGTTGTTCAGGGTTGATAGGATCTGTCGCAACGCCATATTACCGAACAGGCGGAATAAGACCTCGATAGTGGTTCCGCCAACCGTGTAGAAATCCTCAAGCATCAGGCAGGTTGTGTTACCGGTTGGCACACAGGGACACAGCGCATTTCCAGTCACTGATTCGTCGAGATAGTCTCGATTCAGCCACCAGACCACGGCTTCCAGATTATTCTCATCGGCGCTGTCAAGTAACCAGGAAATATAATCTGACTGGGCTGTATCATTGGCCACATTGACGCTACCTATTCCCGGTATATCCAGTGTGTCAGGATAGATTGACGAGCCGCAGGCACTACTGCTTCCGTGTGCGTAGGAACTGAGTAGAGGCACGCTGAGCCAGCCGGTTTCTGCGATCCAGATCTTTCGTGATGTAATTTGCCCTGCCTTTGTGAGGCTTTCACGCGGGAAGCTATAGTCAAACTCGGCGTGATAGACCCAGGCAGCAGGATAGGTGGAGAAGGCGAGACGGTCACCCGGTATGGTGAGAGCCTCATTCAGGCGGGTTTCGAAACACGCCTCGCTTGTCCCGTTGCTGCAGGCGGCCTCTGGTGTAGAGATGCCATACATATACTCCATCTGAAAAGTCGGAAATATAACCAGTTGGGGGTAGGTGGCTTTGATTGCAGTATGCACATCGTTATACCAGGCAATCCAGGCTGTTTTTTGTGCCGGACAAATTGTGAAGGGCATGTTTATCTCGACCCCAGGGCTGAAGTAGTCTGGATTCACAAGATCGATAATGGTTTTGAGATAACTGATATAAGCAGCCTTGAAAGTGTCTGCTGCACTATCGCTATCGAACAGATAGCAGCCGTTTGCGTCGGTATTGCTGTTCCAGTCTGCCTGGGTGCTGCCGTCAGCTAATACCTTAGGCGCAAGTGTCCGGCGTCCGCCCAGGGGTGATGCCGCCAGGTAGAGGCGCTTGCCGGTGGCTTTTGCAGCAGTGGCAAGTTGTTGCCACTGATCGATCCAGGGTTGGGGTAGATTGGTACACGCGGTGGCATCGCAGTAGTCCCAAGGCACACCCCAGAAATCATCCACATGCAGCGATATCAGGTCTCGATCATCAAGATTTTCGAAACGCCAGTCAGGCATTGTGACATTGCTACCGTTGTGGCTGGCAAAAAAGGGGGTGGACCCCATGAGAAAGGGGCGTGTTTCAGTCGCTGGAGTAGGGCCACTGCCACCGTCACCGCCACCACAGCCACTGAAAACGGCAAGACAGACTAAAAGTAATAGTATCGCATAGCGCTGAAATTTAACTCTATACATGCTGTTCCTTCATCACGAAACTCTCTTTTTATCGTTGATGTTACGTAACCTGTTAGATGTTTAAAAGGGCGAAGGTTTTTTACGATCAGACTTTAATTACATTCAGGCAAAGTAGAGAACCCGACACAGCTCATGGTAGGCCATGCTCTTACCTGGAAATCTCAATCGTAAATAATCGCACCAATCCTCAGTAACTATCACTTGTTAGGCCTTTGCGCTCTTTCTTTGTGCCTCAGTTCACAGTTACCTGATACCCAATATGCGAAATTCATAGAGAATCAAAAGGGAAGTGTCGTGAAAAGGTATTTATCTATCCTGCTCTGTTGTCTGTTTCTCACCGCGTGCGAATTTCAAGCTACTGATGAAACATCAAGCAATGTGTCTGATAGTGGAGAAACCGCGACTGATGCACCCGTAACGGATGAGCCGGTCGTAGAGACACCACTGCAATGCAGTGATGCCGAGACACAAAGAATTCGCTATCAGGCCCCAACCGCCGAAACATTAGAAGCCTGCGTTCAACAAGTCCAAACCCGCGAATGTACTGAAGATGGCTTAACCCCATGGAGTGGCGATTTCGTCTACACCAGTTGCGTCGCACATCCAAGCAATACGGGCAGTCTACCCCGTTGGCAGTGGAATCAGATCGAATATGCCGGCGGTTTCAGAGTGATGGGCGGCAAGGTGGGAGAGGGCACCTACTCCATCTTAGGCTACTCCCCCGGCCCATTTTTTATTGATGAAAACAGTAACAGTCTGTTCATGGTGTCTATGGACTATGAACAAGGTTTTGGTGAGATCAATCTACCTGAGTTGACGATTAGCCAAGACCCACATGACTTCACGCAAGCCGACACAGTAATCCAGCAGTTTCAAGATGTCTACGACACTGATCGTGACGTTACCGGCATTGAAGGTTATTTCCGAGTTACCGGCTTGCACCTCATTAACCATCAACTGATCGTAAACTATATGAATTGGTATGATGCCCCCGGCACTGAAACCGATACGACGATGGTTTTCAAAGACGCCTCTAATTTAAAAGAGAGTCAAATTATTGGCCCTTTTCAACTCAAGGGTAAAGCACATGCCGCAGGTTGGGTTTCACCAATACCCATCGAATGGCAGGCAAAGCTTGGCGGTACACATATCAGCGGAATGAGCCAGGGCTCGATAATTTCCAGGCTTTCAGTTGGTCCCTCGGCCTTTGTCTGGACACCGGAAAACCAGTTACTCAATGCGACTGAAGGGGGTGCTTTAGATACGATTACGGCACTCGATTACTCACTCCAGCATATTCTCCACGATACCAGCCTATACGACCCTCAGGTCGATGGTACTGACAACATTCTCTACAACAGAGTGGATGGACAAAATAATCTTTGGACTATCAGCAGTTCTGCCGGCTACGCCTTTATAATTCCTGGGACCTCGACCTATATGGTCATCGGCCATTCCGCAGGCCACGAATCCGGACTTGGATACAAAATCACCCAAGACAATGGTAATTTATGTGGCGGCCCATGCCCTTACGTGGCCAGCGATACCTACAACTATTACTGGCTGTACGATGTCAACGACATGGTTTCCGTGGTTGAAGGAAATATCGACCCCTGGGATGTACGTCCTTATGATTACGGTAAATTCGATACCATTGGAAATACCAGCACATTAACCGGCGCATACTACGACGTCGACGATGACCTGTTATATGTCGCACTGAAAAACGGCGACCCCGTTCCCACCTATGATAAGCCACCGCTGTTTTTAGCCTATCACTTGCATCCGAGCTATAGCAGCCATTAAGTAAAGATTTATAACCATTGGCATGACCTGGCCCTCACAGGTTTGACATCCACCCTCATCCGCAAGGGGAGAGGGAATGTTCTATTCGAGAACCCTGAGAGCAGCGGTGTCATGCTCTGCAAACAAGCGCTCCGGTTACATCCGTTGCTGATCTATGCAGCCCCCCCTAACCGCTTACGTCAGAGCTTCAGCTAGAGGAGGGGTTAGCCTCCGGTGCAGAGCAGACGGATCCCGTGACAATGCCTGTAGCCGCCACTCTCAAGCGTATTGGTGGAGATGAGCCAACAGTGGTTCGCTTCAACCAGTTTCTGCCATTTGGCAAGTTGGAACACTCCTTGCGAAGTCACAGTAAAACAAAGCGGATAAACCGGTAAGCCTGATTAAGGAGCATCAATCATGACACCAACAACGCAGCACGCCTGTCTTGTATCGTTGTTGCTGTTGAGCGCTACCGGAATCTGTTTCGTTCAAAGAGCGGCTGCCGACACAGCCAATAGTGACCGGATGGTAACGACACATCGTGAATTGCCGCCCTCGCAGCCCACTGAAATATCCGCTATGGCTGGCGCGGTGATACGACAGATCATCCAGGCACAACGACAGATATCCGAGCAGAGAAGGGATCTTGACGGGGCAACAGACTCCCTTGATCAAGCGGCTGAGCTGCTGAGAAACATACAGGACTCTTTTTTCAATAGTGAGTTGCCTGTTCGCTACAGGTCAGCAACCCGCGAGCCGTATCATGAGAAGACGCCGCAGGTTGCACCCGATTTGATTCCGATCTTCAGTTCCCTGTCGGAGATTGACGATGCCGGTCCCTGCACCCAGACGCGACCCCGTCTCACTACTGATCCTGAGACCCTGCAGGAGAGTCGGCGGTATCAAGCTCGAAGCGAACAGAAAGGAGCTGGCGACGCACTGCTCTATGTAGAAAGCGACTTGCCGATGAAAACAACCCGACAACGGATCGATGAAGCACGGGTGGCCCTGCAACACGATGACATACCTGGCGCCACTGCAGCGTTGTCTGATGCGCGGCAACAGGTGGTCACCATCTCACTATCACTACCGTCTCCCCTCATACAAGCCAAGTCGGCACTCTCACGGACGGTGATGAAGAGTCTGACTGGTAAAACCGTTTGTGCAGCAGACTCACTGGCCGATGCGCAGTTCTATCTGCGACAGGCCCTTGATGAGGAGGACCCGATTACCCAAAAAGGCGTGCATGAACTGCTATTGGAACTGAAGGGACTGCAACACCAGCCGCCACTGGACAGTGCAACCTATCAACACAGACTCGATGCGGCGTTGGCTCGCACCACAGCCTTGTCTCAACGCGAAGTCGATCGCCTTGATAACGGATGGGACAGGATATATGGCATGCGTGCGGTGAAGTGGGATTTGATCGAAACCCGTCTGCAGCTCGCCTATGCGCGTATCGATCGTCTGTTACTGAACCGGCAAGCCGCAGCGGAGGCCGATCTGAAAGCGGCTGATAGTTTCCTTCGGCGCGCCGGTGCTGACGCCGATGATGAAGTTGCACCATGGCTGCAAGAGATCTCTCTCGATCTGACCCGGCTGTACCATGACCAGCCGTCGGATGCACAGACCTATGAACAGCTACAGCAGAAACTGACCCAACTCATACACGGACGCTAACGAGGGAGAATCATGCAACGAAACCCTGTCGTCTTCGGTCTGTTGGGCATCAACATTGTGATGTTCCTGTTGTTGCGCCAGTCACCGGATATCTGGCTTCGGGCATTCGCCCTTTGGCCTATCCATTCATCTGCTAATGGCTTATTGCCGGTTGCCAGTAACTTTCGTCTCTGGCAGTTGCTCAGCTACGGTTTTTTGCACGGCAGCGTGATGCATCTACTGCTCAATATGTACGCCCTCTGGCTCTTTGGCAAGGTGTTGGAGGTCCAACTTGGTTCACAGCGGTTTCTTGCTTTCTACCTGGCTTGCGTCGTCGGCTCGGCGCTGTTTCACCTGTTGATTCAGCAGCTGATTCTGATGCAGGGCAGTACGGCGCATCCGGTGATTGGCGCTTCCGGGGGTACCTTCGGGTTGCTGATGGCCTTTGCCTATCTGTTTCCCGACAGCTGGCTTTATCTGCTGATTCCTCCCATGCCGGTAAGGGCGAAGTGGTTCGTCCTGATCTACGGCATTCTGGAGTTGGTGTTCGGTGTCACAGGCACGGTAAACGGCATTGCCCACTTTGCCCATCTGGGCGGCATGCTCACGGCCTATCTGCTGGTGCGTTATTGGCTCGCTTCGCCCCGGTGAACGTGCGTTAAGCGATAGACAAATCGACGGGTCAGCTATGACCCAAGGAGTTTAACAATGAAGATTGGCATGATTGGATTGGGTCGTATGGGCGCCAGCATGGTGAAGCGGCTGCTTGATCACGGCCATGAGTGCGTGGTTTACGATCGCTCTGCGGCGGCGCGCAAATCTTCGCAGGAGGCTGGCGCCGAAGGCGCGGAAAGTCTACACGATCTGGCGCGGCGATTACCGACGCCAAGGGTATTCTGGCTCATGCTGCCGGCTGCTGCTGTGGACGGTGTGATCGAGTCCATGCAGGCCTATCTGGAGCCTGGCGATTTCCTGATCGACGGCGGCAACAGTCACTACCACCAGGATATCGAACGGGCAAAGCGGCTTACACACGCTGGTCTGCACTATCTGGATGTGGGCACCAGTGGCGGGGTCTGGGGTTTACAGCGCGGCTACTGCCTGATGATCGGTGGCGAACAAGCGGCCGTGCAATGGCTGCAGCCTGTGTTTGAAGCCCTGGCTCCCGGTGCGCAAACCAATGGCGGCAAGGAGACGTCTCCGGCGGAGCGGGGCTGGTTACACTGTGGTCCTGCTGGCTCGGGTCATTTCGTAAAGATGGTTCACAACGGTATCGAGTACGGCATCATGGCCTCCTATGCGGAGGGTTTGAATTTACTGCGCCATGCCGGTGTCGGGCGACAGCAGATCGCTGAAGACGCCGAAACCTCGCCTTTGACCAATCCCGAACACTATCAGTACGAACTGCCGGTCGATCAAGTTGCCGAAGTCTGGCGTCATGGCAGCGTGATCTCCTCCTGGCTACTCGATCTTACAGCCGAGGCATTGAAGGATGATCCGGGGTTGGATGATTACAGCGGCTGTGTCTCCGACTCCGGCGAAGGGCGCTGGAGCGCCATCGCTGCAGTAGAGAGCGGCACCCCGGCACCGGTGCTGACGACAGCCCTGTTCAGTCGTTTCAACTCCCGTGGTGAGGCAGACTCAGCCAACCGTCTGCTCTCGGCCATGCGCTTGGGTTTTGGCGGGCATGAGGAGACGACCCATTGAGCCTCTTTTTAGCGAGTGGCTTTCACGCAGAAGCGCAGTGGTGGTAAAGAGCCGTCAGTGGTTTGGATCAACCAGCTTTTACAACGCAAGCGGCGAAACCCTTTTACAGAACACGCGCAATCACTCGCTCTCAGGCCATAAACAAAGTTGGAACGTTCTTTGCGATGCAATGGTTATAGAACAACGGAACAATCGACAAGGCAGATGGAGGAGTATCAATCATGACACCCGCGACGAAACAACCGACACTGTTTATCTTGCTGGGAGCCGCCGGTGATCTGGCTCACAGGCTGGTGGTGCCGGCCCTGTTTCAACTCTTCAGCAGCAATGCACTGCCTGAGCATTTTCGGCTTCTGGGTATGGACCGTGTCGATCATGATGCGACATCCCTGGCGGCTCATCTACGCAAGGGAGTGGAGCAATTCGGTCATGCGGAGCCGCTGGACGATGCCCGTTGGCAGGCTTTCAGTGAGTGTTTTGACTACCTGCGCATCGATCTCTCCGAGCCGGATGCTTATGCGGTGCTGCCCGAAAAAATTGATAGCCTGAGCAAAGCGTTTCCCGCTCCCGAACAGCGCATCTTCTATCTGGCAACACCATCGTTTCTGTTTGCGCCTGCCGCTACCGGACTCGGCTGGGCGGGATTAGCCCGTTCGCAGGAGCACACCCGGCTGGTGGTGGAGAAACCCATCGGCCGGGATCTGCAAAGTTTTCAACGCATCGACCAGGTACTCAGAAACTGGTTCGACGAGAAGCAGATTTTCCGTATGGACCACTATCTGGGCAAGGAGACACTGCAGAACATCCTCGCTCTGCGTTTCGCCAACCCGATCTTCGAACCGATCTGGGACCGTCGCTACATCGACCATGTCACCATCACCGTTGCTGAGAGCCTGGGTGTAGGCCATCGGGGGGCTTACTATGAACATGCCGGCGCCCTGCGCGATATGTTGCAGAACCATCTGATGCAGATCCTCTGTCTCATCGCCATGGAACCCCCCGCCAGTTTCGATGCCGACCGGCTTCGCGATCGCAAAATGGATGTCATGCGCGCACTGCGGCCCATTCCCGCCGGTTCCGTTTCCGAATACGCCTCGCGCGGACAATACGGTCCCGGCTGGTTGGCCGGTGAACAGGTGCGCGGGTACCGGGAGGAGGAGGGCGTCGATCCCGAATCGTGTACCGAGACCTTCGCCGCGTTGAAACTCTTCGTCGACAACTGGCGCTGGCAGGATGTGCCTTTCTATCTGCGAACCGGCAAACGCCTGGCGCAGACCGTCTCCGAGGTCTCGATTCAGTTCCGTCCGGTACCCCATCGCGCCTATCCCGATAATGCTGCCGAAGGCAATCAGCCGACCCGCCTTGTGCTGAGACTGAAGCCGGATGAGGGGATGGATCTGAAACTCAACGTGAAGCTGCCCGGCGCCAACTTCACCTTGGCGCCTGCCGATATGCGCTTCTCCTATCAGAACGCCTTTCGCAAGCGCGTTCCCGCTGCCTACGAGACCCTGCTGCATGAGGTACTCGAAGGTGATCAGACCCTCTTCATGCGCACCGACCAGATCGAAGCCGCCTGGCGCCTGTTGCAGCCGGTGCTTGAGTCGTGGGAGAACCACCCGGTGGTCGACTTCCCCAACTATCCCGCCGGCAGTTGGGGGCAGGAGTCGGCCGAAGGACTGATCAGCCGGGATGGCCACAGTTGGCCTACACCCTCCCAGCCGTCGATGACAGAAACGGAGACGTCCAAGGACGCTTCACATGCGGCCACCATCCTGCCGCATAAACGAATTTCAAGGTGAGGCCCGAGTGGACCTCGTCACTGTGGCAAACGGTTTCCGCAGCGGATGCCATCCATCCTCTCCGGTAACCGGATAGAGTGAAGGAGATAGCAATGAAAAAACATAGCGTGAAAAAAAGTCTCATCGGCATAGGACTGTTGGCCCTGGTCGGCGTTGCCGGTGCCGAGACCTACTACACCCATGAAGTGGCCCAACAGCAGAAGAGCGAGCAGAGCGATCCGATCGCTGATCAATCGGTCAACGGCTGGTCCGATTCCTGGGCTGCCCTGCACAGCGACATGATGCGTATCCAGGCGGACATGAACCGCGAATGGGCGCAGGCGATGGACGAATTCCACCACCTGCCTGGCGAGACGCAGATGCCGGTCAGCGGCAGTATCGAACTGAAGGATCAGGGCGATAACTATGTGGTGACCGCCAATATTCCCGGCGCCAGCGAGAACAACATCAACGTCAACCTGGATGGTCGGCTGTTGAGCATCTCCTCGCAGACCGAGGGAGCGGACAAGACCACCAACGACCAGGGTAAGGTGATCGAACAGGATCGCTACACCTCAACCTATCAACAGGCATTCACACTGCCTGGTCCGGTCAATGCCGTGGGCATGCACACCGACTTCAAGGATGGGTTGCTGACGGTGACCATTCCCAAGCTGACGAGTTGATGGCGGCGGTTTAGTGAGCGAACGGTGGGGCAAAGCCCCACCCTACGCCATACCCATGAGATCAGATAATCACACACAAACGGCGCCAGGCCACCCGGGGCTGCCCCCCACCTGGTGTCGCAGCGACAAGGATCTGGTTGGCACCGCCATCGGTACCTCCCGTCTCTGGTACACCCTGGGACAGGGCATTCTGAACGAGGTCTACTATCCGCGCATCGACATCCCCCAGATCCGCGATCTGGGCTTCATCGTTGCCGACGGCCAGGGCTTCTGGTGCGAAGTGAAACGACTCAGCGACTATCAGCTGACACTGCCTGAGGCAGGCATCCCGCTGCCGACCATTACCCACCATCACGAGCGCTTCACCTTGCGCTTGAGAGTCTGTCCCGATCCGCAGCGGGACGTGTTGCTGCTCGACCTCGAATTGACGGGGGACGAGACGCTGCGTCCCTATGTGCTGCTGGCGCCACATCTGGGCGGGACAGGGTGGGACAACCATGCCTGGTGCAGCGACTATCGGAGCCATCAGGTGTTATGGGCGGAGCAGGGGCCTTTCGGGCTGGCTCTGCTGGCCGTCAACCGGGACTTTGAGTCGGCTTATGCAGCGTGCGCAGCCGGTTATGTGGGCGTCAGCGATGGGTGGTCCCAGTTTTACCGCAATGGGATGCTCGGCAACCACTACACCGAAGCCGGGCCGGGTAATGTGGCGCTCTGCGGTGAACTCACACGTAACACGACACTGGCACTGGGGCTTGCCACCTCGAAGGAGGCCGCTGCAACCTTAGCCAAGGCGGCGCTGACACAGGATTTCAATGAACACCTGATGCAGCAGACCGATGCCTGGCGCCAGTGGCATCACCAGCGTGAGGCGCAGCGGCAGCCGCCGGATCTGCCACCCAAGCTGGCGGATCTCTACCGGACCTCGGCTATGGTGCTGAAATCTCATCGGGACAAGACCTTCGTCGGCGCCATGGTGGCCAGCCTGTCGGTACCCTGGGGCAACCAGGGAGAGGAGCGGGGCGGTTATCACCTGGTCTGGCCGCGGGATCTGGTGGAATCCGCCACCGCCCTGCTGGCCCTCGGCGGGTCCGAGGAGGCGCGCAATGTGTTGCGCTACCTGATCGCCACCCAGAACCCGGACGGCCACTGGCACCAGAATCAATGGCTCGGCGGTAGAGCGCACTGGCAAGGCATCCAGCTCGATGAGACCGCCTTCCCGGTGCTGTTGGCTGCCGCACTGGCAGAGAACGACGCCCTCGACGGCATCCCTGTCAAAGCCCTCTTACAGCGGGCGCTTGGCTTTCTCGTGCGTGAGGGACCGGCCAGCCCCCAGGACCGATGGGAGGAGGATAGCGGCATCAACATCTTCACCCTGAGCGTTACCATCGCTGCGCTGGTGGCAGGAGGCAGCTTGCTTTCCGGTTTGGATAGGAAGCTGGCGTTGCAGGTGGCGGACTACTGGAATCGGCGACTGGAAGCGTGGACGACGACCCGTGACACCGCACTTGCCAGCACCCACGGCATCGAGGGCTACTATGTCCGCGAGGCTCCCGAAAGCGTGATGACGCAACCCGACACCATGTCCCGCGCCCTGCCGATCAAGAATCGCGGCGACGCCCCTCTGGTGCCTGCCGGAGAACAGATCGCGCTTGGATTTCTGCAGTTGGTACGCCTGGGTCTGCGCCAGCCCGATGATCCGTTGGTGCGCGACACAGTGACCCTTGCCGATGCACTGTTACGCAGCGAGACACCGGCTGGCCCGGTCTGGCATCGCTACACCGGTGACGGGTATGGTGAGCACCCGGATGGCGCTCCCTTCGATGGTACTGGCGTCGGACGCGGCTGGCCGATTCTCACCGGCGAGCGCGGTCACTATGCGCTCGCCGCCGGCGAGGAGTGTCTGCCCTATCTGCAGGCGATGGCGGCCATGGCAGGCGACAGCGGCATGCTGCCGGAACAGGTGTGGGAGAGCAAAACAGTCCCAGATAGGGGTCTGATTCCTGGTCGGCCCAGCGGATCGGCGATGCCCCTGGCCTGGACCCACAGCGAGTTCGTGAAACTGGCGGTGTCGCGGGAGCAGGGACAGCCCTTCGATGGCCTGCGCAGTGTGTGTCAACGCTATGCCGGCATCAGGCCCGAACCGGACCTCTGGCTCTGGAGTCGTCACTCCCCCCTGGGAAGCATACCAGCGGGATGTTCTCTGCTGATCCTGCTGCCACAGCCCGCCGATCTCCACCTGGGCTTCGATAACTGGCAGGAGATAGAGGAGCGTTCTTGCGAACCGGCAGGTCTTGGGTTGTTCGGGGTGACTCTGGATCGAGCCTTGCTGGCGAATCACACTACGCTGGAGTTTACCTGGCGGGAGCGGGAGAGCGGCACCTGGGCAGGAGAGGATTTCCAGATCGCGTTGAGGTGAATCTGAGCGAATAGCGTTTATCGTCGAAGGCACCCCGCCTTTCACCTGAACCTACGGTTTCAGGTTTCAGTCTGAAGCAATCACTCCGGCTGACCTTCTGTCAGTCAACTATCATCATGATGGAACCTTCTTGGTTCATATGGACCAAAGAAGCAGGGTTTCAACCAAACTCCTTTCGACACAATGGGCCACAGGCCAGCTCCCGCGGGGTTTTCCAAGCGGGTACGTATGTTGCAAGCAGGAGAACATGGAACGTATCAACCACACCCGTGCAGGCCAATCGAAAGATCCGCTTGCCACAGAAACAGCCAGAAGCAAGGGCCCCAATCTGCGTTGGCTCTTCTGGTTACCGGCATTGTTGGCCGCTCTCATCGTAACCAGCCTGCAGCGTCTGACGCCGGTGCAGGATCATCTCATCCACATCGACCGCCTGCATGCCATCGGTCTGCGCATCGAGGAGCTACTGGCGCGCGATCTGCAGCAGGGACAACCCATTGGAGAACAAGATCTGCAAGAGATCCAGGACGATTTGCAGTCCGCCACGGACAGCGCCAAGGTTACGCAGCCTGATATCCGCCAGCGTCTGCAGTCACTGCAGACGTTGCTGAGTACGTCGGCCTATTCGCCCCGCGAGACCCTGTTGCAGGCAAGCAACCGGCTGCGCTTGATACAGAATCTGGAGCGTGCACAGCACAACGCCCTGATGGGCGATGTAGCCAGGGATTCGCGGCTCGAACATCAGCTGGCCTTGCTGCTGTTGCTGAGTCTGCCGCTCATCACCGTTATCATCTTCTACCTGCTGAGACACCGCATCAAACGGCCGCTGGACGATCTGAACAGCCTCCTGCGGCGGCTCGCCTCGCGGGACTACCGGCCTGTCAGTGAGAGTCAGGTGGAGGAGAACGCGAGTCTCTTACAGCCGGTTTACCGCAGTTACAACGCACTGGTTACCCGACTGGCCGAGTTGGAGGTCGAGCACAAATCGCTGCAACTGCGCCTGGAAGAGGACGTTCAGCGCGCCACAACGGCCTTGCTGGAGCAGGCGGGCGAGCTGGCACGGGCGGAAAAGCTGGCCACTGTGGGAGAGCTCTCGGCCTCCATGGCCCATGAAATACGCAACCCACTGGCGGGTATCCAACTCGCCTGTACCAAGCTGGGCCGTCAGCTGCCGCCAGAGCAGCAGCAGAAGATCGAGCTGGTGGTAAGCGAACTCAAGCGGGTCAACAATCTGCTCAGCGAGCGGCTCTACGATGCCCGCCATGCGCCTGAGACATCGGTTGACGTGGTGCTGATCGGGCTGATCGACAATCTGCTTGCACTGCTCAAATATCAGGTGCCGGAGAGAATCGGCCTGCTGACCGAGGTGGAGGCGGATCTGCACTGCCTGCTGCCGGAGAGCGGTCTACGTCAATCCCTGCTCAATCTGGTGATGAATGCAGCGCGGGCAATCGGCGATGGGGAAGGGCAGATCACCCTCTTTGCCCATCAGGAGGAAAAACGGCTTGTGGTCGGCGTCAGAGATACCGGCCCCGGCTTTCCGCAGCAGATGATCGATCAGGGGGTGCGCCCCTTTGTCACCAGCCGGGTCGATGGCACCGGCTTGGGACTGGCCATTGTGCAGCGCTTCGTGCGTGCCTATTCCGGCGAGCTGCGGCTGGAAAATCCGGCCACGGGCGGCGCCTGCGCGACTCTGATTCTGCCCTGTCAAACCCACTCGGTTTCGCCTGCCGGCGAAGAACCGGTGATGGAACCCGAAGTAGAGGAATAGTTTATGCCTGATGCACTCCTGGTAATCGAGGACGAACCGCTGCTCGGCGCCGAGCTGCAGGATGAGTTCAAGCAGCAGGGCTGGGACGCCTATCTGGCGCCGACCATCAAACAAGCCAGACAGTTGCTGCTGGAGCAGGACATCCAGCCTTTGGTGGTGCTCTCCGACATGAGTATGCCGGACGGAAACGGACTCGATCTGCTGGAGAAGATGCAGGGTCGCGATCTGATGGGGGAATGGATCTTTCTGACTGCCTACGGCGGGGTTTCCGACTCGGTGCGGGCGCTGAAGCTGGGCGCCTTCGATTTCCTGGAAAAACCCTGCGATCCCGAACGCCTCGCCATCGTGGTGTCGGGCGCCGCCCGTTCCGCCCGCGCCCAGCGCCGCCTGCGCGATGAGGAGCGCAATCGCAGCGGACGCTTCATGCCGGAGGCCTTCATCGGACAGAGTCGACAGTCAACCGAGGTGCGCGAAATGCTGGCGCGTCTTGCCAAGGTGCCGTTCTCTGCCCTCACTATCAGCGGCGAAACAGGTAGCGGCAAGGGACTCTGCGCACGCATTCTGCACCACAGCGGCGCGCGTGCCAGCGGGCCGTTGGTGGAGGTCAACTGCGCAGCCCTGCCGAGGGATCTGCTGGAAGCGGAGCTGTTCGGTCACGAAGCCGGCGCCTTCACTGGCGCCAAGGGGCGCCACCGGGGCCTGATCGAACAGGCCAACGGCGGTTCTCTGTTTCTTGACGAGATCGGCGAACTGGCCTTTGACCTGCAGGCGAAACTCTTGAAGGCGATCGAGGATAAGCGGGTGCGGCGGCTGGGTGGCGAGCGGGAGATCGAAGTCGATGTCCAATTCATCACCGCCACCAACCGGGATCTGGAGCGCAAAATCAACGAAGCGAGTTTCCGCGCCGATCTGTTTCACCGCTTGAGTGTGTTCCGTCTCGATCTTCCGCCTCTGCGGGAACGTAAGCGCGATATCGCTGATCTACTGCCGGTGTTCATTCAGGAGTTCAATCTCGCCGCCGACCGCCAGGTGGAGCGGATACCGGAAGATGTCTATGCAAAGCTGCAGGCCTATGACTGGCCCGGCAACGTGCGCGAACTGCGCAATGTGGTGGAACGCTGTGTCCTGCTGGCTGACAGCGAGGTGTTTCCCGGCCGCTGGCTGCACCTGTCTGACACCGCTGGGCACGCCCAACGGACATCGGACAGTGCAACACTTATGCCCGATGGACGTACCCTCTGCCTGCCGCTGGACGGTTCCATGAAGCTCGATGAGATGGAGTGCGCGATTCTCAGCGAAGTCCTCTCGCGCAACAGCGACAACGTCAGCCAATCGGCCCGGGTGCTGGGTACGACGCGGGAGAAACTACGCTATCGGGTACAGAAATATCACTTGAAGGTCTCAGACGCATGAACAGACATCCCTCCATCTCCCGCTCTGCGGCGGCGAGTGCTCAACCACTGATCCTCAGAGATGAACTCGCTATCGATCGTACCCGACTGGCAAATGAGCGTACGCTATTGGCATGGCTTCGCACCGCCTTGATGATGCTGGCGTCGGGATTGACGCTGATCAAACTTTTCGCCGGTGTATTCAGCGCCGAGTTACTGGGGGCTGCATTGATTCCGACAGCTGTGATGACGGCTGTCTACGGTGTCCGTCATTTCTTCGTTGTACGGGAACAGATTGGCGAAGTGCGGAGGCCCCGGTGACTACCTCTAGTCTGAAAGGCATCACTCAAGCCCATCGACCAGTTCACTCAGTTCGGCGGCGAGTTGGCGATAGGTCTGCCGCAACGATTCCGGCGTCAGCTGTTCAGTGCTGCGGATATCTTCAAGGTGGTAGAGGCGGTAGCGCAAACGCTCCAGCGTCTGGCGCTGCTCAGGAGAAAGCTGCTGTTGCGCCTTCGTCAGCAGCCTCAACGTTTGCTCAAGCTGCCGACGGGTTTCGGAAAGCTCTTTCAACAGCAGCTTTTCATCGGCATAAAAGGCGTCGAGATGGCGTTTTGCCTCTGTCAGGGAAGGGCGCGCGGGTTGATCATAGTTCGGCCGCGCCCGGGAGTAGAGAATCAATCCAAGCCCAAGAAAGAAAAAGAGTCCCAGCGTAAGAATGAATGTTCGCCAAGAGTGTCTGGTAAGTGAAAAGAAACCCTTTCTCTGTTTTGCCATAAACTTGTTGTTCCTGTGTTGAGTTAGGATTGATGGGAGGAGTCGAGAAAGACTTTGCAGCTCCCGTGCCACGCACCAGGCTGAGGAAAAAACGCCTTTTATTCGAAGGTTGGAAAGTGTTTGTGGTTTACCAAGGCTGACTGGTTGGTTTGTCTCGTCCAGGGCTGGTTGATGGCAACCAGTTGCATAACTTAGAAGTGGGAATGGCTATGCCAACTGAGAGACAAAACGCTCCCTGTCTGCAGATCCGAAGACTGACCGCAAGCTCAGAGGCAGCGTTTTTTTCGCCATCGTTGAACTGTGATCTTGGCGACTTTGACATTAAGCAAACCTGTGCAAAGTCAGCTGGGTTAAGCTTAAGCAGCAGGGCTCGAATCAATCGTCAGGTACAAATCATCGAGCGACTGACGACCGTCGGATAACACTAACTTTGAGGCTGTTTCATGGATAAACGTAAACTCATTCCTCTTATCCTGCTTCTCGGCGGCGCAGCGGCCGGCGCCTGGTATTGGCAACAGTCAAACAAGGAATCATCGAGCGATACCACGCTCAAGGTCTACGGCAACATCGACAAACGGCTGGTCAATCTGGCCTTTGAAGCATCGGGTCGTATCGACAAGTTGAGTGTAAACGAAGGGGCACAGGTAGCCGCGGGTGCACTGCTGGCCAGGCTGGACACCCGTCGCTTGGAACTGACACGCGACGCCGCCCAGGCCAAAGTCAATGCACAGAAGGCGGTCGTGGACGAGATGGAGGCTGGCACCCGGCCAGAGGAGATCCGTAAGCTGGAGGCTGAACTGGCGGGTGCCCGAACCCAGTCCGCCAATCTACAGCGCAGTTACCAGCGTGTACGCGATCTGGAGAAGCGGAATCTCGCCTCTTCGCAACAATCGGAGGACGCCTCCACCGCAGCCAAGGCGGCGCAGGACAATGTGCGATCCCTCGAAGCCAGTCTCGAACTGGCCCAGGCCGGTCCCCGCAAGGAGCAGATCGCGGCCGCCAAGGCGACCCTGGCGGCACTGGAAGCGGAGCTGGCGCTAACGGAGAAGAACCTCCAGGATGCTGAACTCTTCGCTCCCGCCGACGGTATTATCCAGAGCCGTATCCTGGAGCGGGGCGACATGGCTTCACCGCAGCGGCCGGTCTATACCCTGGCACTGATCGATCCCTTGTGGGCCCGTGTCTATCTGCCGGAGACTGTTCTCGGTCAGGTCAAACCCGGCATGCCGGCGAAGCTCTATAGCGACAGCTTTCCCGGCAAGGCCTATGACGGCTGGGTGGGCTACATCTCACCCAGCGCAGAGTTCACACCGAAGGCGGTACAGACAGAGGACACGCGTACCGATCTGGTCTATCAGGCACGGGTCTTTGCCTGCAACCCCCAAGGTGAGTTGCGTCTGGGGATGCCGGTGACAGTTCGCCTCGATCTCGAAGCGGCGATCCCGTACACACCGGGCTGCCCAGGAGCCCAACAACCGTGAGCGATAGCAACCGGCCTGTCTTGAAGGCGGCTGGCCTGAGCAAAAGCTTTACCCTTGGCACACGGCGGGTGCAGGCGCTCGATGAGGTCGATTTTACGATCCGCCCCGGGGTGGTGACCGGTCTGATCGGTCCTGACGGCGCCGGCAAGACGACCCTCATGCGTCTGGCGGCCGGTCTGCTGCTGCCCGATGAAGGCAAGCTTGAGGTGCTGGGGATGGATGTGGTGAAGACCCCGGAACAGATCCATAGCGCTATCGGCTACATGCCTCAGCGCTTCGGTCTCTACGAGGATCTCTCGGTGCAGGAGAACCTCGATCTCTACGCCGACCTGCAGGGGGTGGAGCCACAGGCGCGCAGCGAACAGTATCGGGAACTACTCGATATGACAGGTCTGAAACCCTACACCAAACGGCTTGCCGGCCAACTCTCCGGTGGCATGAAGCAGAAACTTGGCCTCGCCTGTACCCTGGTGCGATCGCCCGATCTACTGTTGCTCGACGAGCCGACGGTGGGTGTGGATCCGGTCTCGCGGCGTGAGCTCTGGAGCATCGTCTACCGGCTGGTGGAACAGGCATCCATGAGCGTACTGCTCTCCACCGCCTATCTGGACGAAGCGGAGCGTTGCGCCGAGGTGATCCTGCTGCATCAGGGTCGGATCATCGGTCAAGGCGAACCGTCTGATTTTTCCGAGCCTCTGCGCGGACGCACCTATCATGTGAAGGTACCGGAGGCTCAGCGTCGTCAGTTGCAGTTTAAAATCTCCGACCTGGCAGGCGTGCTCGATGCCACCCTGCAGGGAGAAGTGATCAGATTGGTGACGCAGCTGGAGACACCTCCTGACTTAAGCCCTATCGGACTTGGAAGCACCGACGTGACCCCGGTGCCTCCGCGCTTCGAAGACGGCTTTATTGCCAAACTCACCCAAGGACGCGGCAGCCACATTACGATCGCAGCACCTGCCATCCATCAGGGCAGTGGCGATGATCCCATCATCGTCGAGGGACTGAGCCGTCGCTTTGGCAGCTTCATTGCGGTCAAGAATCTCAGCTTCCGGGTCCACGCCGGAGAAGTGTTCGGCCTGCTGGGCGCCAATGGGGCGGGAAAGACCACCACCTTCCGTATGCTCTGCGGTCTGCTGCCAGCCAGCGACGGCCACTTGTGGGTTGCCGGTAAGAATCTGCGCAAGGCCCCGGCGAATGCCCGCTCGCGCATTGGTTACATGTCGCAGAAATTCTCTCTCTACGCCAACCTGACGGTGGCGCAGAATCTC
>JARRNY010000114.1:0-8796 GCA_037384445.1 Candidatus Thiodiazotropha sp. | reverse complement strand
CAACAGGATCTCACATGAAAGTCACAGTTTTTGGTTCCGGATACGTCGGCTTGGTTACGGGTGCCTGCCTAGCCGAAGTCGGTAATGACGTTCTCTGCATGGATGTGGATGAGCGAAAGATCGAGATGCTCAAGCAGGGTGAGATTCCTATCTACGAACCGGGCCTGGAGAAGATGGTTGAACGCAATGCCGGTGCGGGCCGCCTCCAATTCACCACTGATGCGAAAGAAGCGGTGGAACATGGTCTGTTTCAATTCATTGCGGTGGGGACGCCGCCTGACGAGGATGGTTCCGCCGACTTGCAGTATGTTCTGGCAGTGGCACAGTCAATCGCTGAGCACATGACCGAATATCGGGTTGTTATCGACAAGTCGACAGTGCCGGTAGGCACCGCCGACCGGGTCAGGGAGCGCATCAAGCAGACCCTCGCAGATGGCGGTAAGCAGGTTGAGTTTGACGTGGTCTCCAATCCAGAGTTCCTCAAAGAGGGTGCCGCGCTCGATGACTTCATGAAACCCGACCGCATCATTATCGGCACGGACAACCCCCGGACCACCGAGCTGCTGCGTGCGCTCTATGCGCCATTCAACCGAAATCATGACAGGCTGATTGCCATGGATATCCGCTCGGCCGAGCTGACCAAGTACGCGGCAAACTCCATGCTGGCCACCAAAATCAGCTTCATGAACGAACTTTCCAACCTGGCCGAGCGTCTGGGTGCTGATATTGAGCAGGTGCGTCATGGTATCGGCGCTGACAGCCGTATCGGTTATTCATTTATCTATCCTGGATGCGGTTATGGCGGTTCCTGCTTCCCCAAGGATGTGAGCGCTCTCGAGCGGACGGCTCATGAAGTGGGTTATGAAGCTCAGTTACTGAGTGCAGTGGAGGCGGTCAACTATCGCCAGAAGCGGGTGCTGTGTGAAAAAATCGACAAGCACTTCAACGGTGACCTGAGTGGTAAGACCTTCGCGCTGTGGGGACTTGCGTTCAAACCGAATACCGATGACATGCGTGAAGCGCCGAGCCGGGTAGTGATGGAGACGCTGTGGGAGGCAGGGGCCAAAGTCAGGGCCTTCGATCCAGAAGCGATGGAGGAGTGCCGACGCATCTATGGTGAGCGCGAGGATCTGGTCTACTGTGCTGATCAGCAGGAGACGCTACAAGGTGCCGATGCGCTGGTGGTGGTGACCGAATGGCAGATGTTCCGCAGCCCCGATTTCGACGCGATCAAACAGTCACTGAGTTCTCCGGTAGTGTTTGATGGGCGAAATATCTACGATCCTGATCGTCTGAAAGCAGATGGCTTTGCCTATTATGCGATTGGGCGAGGCGACTAAGGTCGGTTTTCTCCTGCGGGAGGGGGTCTGAGAACGACATCTTCTCCCGCGGTGGGTAATGATTGGCAAGGGCCGCTTTGGCGCCATTTAAAGGGGCGGTCACCTATGGCTTTTGCAAAGCCTTTAGCATCTCATTGGCTTTAACATTCTCGCTGTCAATGTCCAGAGCCTGCATGATCCATTTGATGGCCTCTGCGGGGCGGTTGTTATCTGTCGAAATTTTCGCCAAGCCAAGATAGGCCCTCAGTTCTTGCGGGTTAACCTGCTGTGCGTGTAAATAGAGAGAGTAAGCCATGTCGCGCTCACCCAGTTGATAAGCGCTGTCAGCCTTGACCAGAAGCGCCAGAGAGTGGTTGGGTTCGAAAGCCAGGATGGAATCCATTTCCGCCATTGTCTTTTCCGGCGATTCCCCGCCACAGTAATCATAAGTGATCGCCAGTAGTTGAGCTGATTGGAGCTCGAGATGAGTTGTCTCGAGCAGGTTGTTGAGATAGAACTTGGTGGCGAAGCAATAACCTGGGGCGAGTATCTCCGACGCCTGTTTCGTGTAGTACGAGCCGATAATTCTGTGGGTCACGTTATAAATTGCGAAAACGGAAATCACCAGCAGAGTTGATACAAGCGGGTATTTTACTTTGGCGGGAATCGCGTGGGATTCAATCTCCTCTCTATCGTTCTGGTATGAGAGCATGAGGCCGATAGACAACCAGAAGAGGCTGCCTGTCGAAACGCTGCGAATTGGGAAGGAGACCATGGCGTGGAGCAGCATGCCCGATATGCCCAGCAGCAGGGAGTAGACCGCCAGTTTGTCGTTGAGCGCATTGTCAGAGTTTTTCACATAGCCAATGGCCGTCTTGAATAAGGTGATTAGCAGTGCAAGCCACAATGCCAGTCCGATGAGGCCTTGTTCAACGAGATACTGCAAATGGTCGTTGTGCAAGCGGTTCAGATATAAGTTCTCTTCTGCGTGTTGCCTTGCATAGTCGCCGCCTGGTTGTGCCCTGAATTCTCGCCGCAGGCCGCCGGTGCCGACGCCTACGATTGGATGTTCTGCGATCAGTGGTACGGCATCCTTGTAAAAGCCCATTCGTAACATGCCTGATTTGGCTGCCAGGGTGTAGTTTTCAAGTTCTATCTCGCCTTGGTTTCGTGCGCCGGGTGTAACGAAGATCGCCAGACTTAACAGGACTATGACGGCCAGATAAATCCTATTTGCCATGAAAAGCTGACGGATGTCCTGCCGATCTTCTTTACGACGACTCAGGTAGGTGATGAGGGTGATAAGCAGGAGGCACACTCCTGCAAGCCAAACCCCTTTCGAATGGGAAACCAGGATGAAGGAGAGTGTTGCAGTTGCAGCCAGGGAATAGAGTAGCTTTTGCGACAGTCCATGGCTGACAAACAGTTGAAAAAAGATAAAAGGAAGAAACAGCAGCGACGCAGATGCCGCGAGGTTCTTGTTGTTGAATGTGCTTGAGGGTATTGCCGACTGGTGAAGATCAAATGGATTCCAGTCGAAGTTTTGCAGAACGCCGATAAGGGCGGCAAGGGAGAGAGAAAAAATAAGGGTGTTCAGAAGAGTGACTCTTATGCCGTGGTCCCTTATCTGAAATAGGACAAAGGCGGAAAACAGAAATAGAAAGGCATTCAAGGTGTCCTCGATACCTGTCGAAAGATCGGAACTCCAACTCAGTGCAAAGCCCTGCCAAGCCAGAAAGCCTGATGCAACGATAAAAAATGTGTTGTAACCCAGTTTGTCTCTCTGGGTGAGAAACAGAATAAAGAGTGTTGAATAGAGGTAGAGAAAGAACTCCCGCGGAAGCACGACTTGACTGACCAGCGCCGTGAAGTGGATGTTGGGTAGTAGCAGGCAGAAAATGACAAGCAATACAAAATGGACGCGCTTCACTGGTTGATGTGCTTCAGATTCAATCATTGTATGTGGGTTTCTGTCTTAAGCTGTTGAGCCCGGAATAGTGAATAATCGCAGGATCGTCAGGCTGAGGGGAATGGTCGGGGTGAGAGGATTCGAACCTCCGGCACCTGTCTCCTGAATCCAGTAGTCCGTTATAGAGCCATTTAAGATCTATGGGTTGCGCAGGCCGCCTCCGCGCTTTCGTGACTCATTATGGCAGGAAGTGACTCAACGTGACCAGAGTACCTCACGCTGTGGGAATGCTTGCCTTTAGCGACATTTCACGCATTGACCGCATCGAGCGACGGATCCTCTTCCACTTCTGCTAGCCATGGGTAGTGGGAGCTAAACCCCCTCTGCAGAGTTGGCGCCTCAACTCAAAATTTTTCATAGCGTTACTCAATTCTCGGAGCTGTTATCAGCATGATCACCATGTTGGATAAATGCTAAAAGGTAAATTGGTGACTACGATGAAGCCGGTGTCATTACAGGCCGTCGTCGACGAAATGGATCTCTTTGGCGCCGAGCATGGCTGGGGGGGTAGACGAGAACTCGTCTGGATCATGAACTGAGGTTTGCTTGGCAATTGGCCAGTGCAGAGAAAAATGGTCGGGGTGAGAGGATTCGAACCTCCGGCCCCTGCCTCCCGAAGACAGTGCTCTACCAGGCTGAGCTACACCCCGAATGTGCTGTGGCGGACTGACAAGGCCGCAGCGAGCGACAGATAGTAATGGAAACGGGTGGGTGATTCAATTGGTTCTGGCGACCGAGAAGTCTGCCAGATCGGCCAGGGCCTGCCGATAGGGGGTGTCGGGAAGTGGTGACAGAGCCTGTTTTGCCAGTTCCGCTTCGTCACGAGCCAGTTGTTGGGTGTAGGCGATGGCATCACTGTTGGCGATGGCCTGCATGACGAAATCGATCTGATCGAGACCGCCCTGCTCAATGATCTGAGCCAGATGTTCGCGGGTTTCGGCATCCGCCTGTTTCATGGCCTGGATCAGGGGCAGCGTCGGTTTGCCCTCGGCCAGGTCGTCACCCACGTTCTTGCCGATGTCCGATTTGCTGGCGTCGTAGTCCAGGGCGTCGTCCACCAGCTGGAAGGCGATGCCCAGATGGAGCCCGTAGGCTGCCAGGGCTTGCTCCTGAGCTTCGGACACCCCGCCGATGACCGCGCCCAGTCGGGCGCCCGCCTCGAACAGGGTGGCGGTCTTACGTTTGATCACTTCCATGTACTCGTTCTCGCTGGTCTCCGGGTTATGCACGTTGAGCAGCTGTAGAACCTCGCCTTCGGCAATGCGATTGGTGGCGTGCGAGAGGATATCCATGACGCGCATCTCGCCGACACCGACCATCATCTCGAAGGAGCGGGAATAGAGAAAATCACCTACCAGGACACTGGCTTCGTTGCCCCAGACGGCGTTCGCCGTCTCCCGGTTGCGGCGCAGTTCGGAGCCGTCGACCACGTCATCGTGCAGTAGCGTGGCGGTGTGGATGAATTCGATGATGGCGGCCAGATCGATATGTCTGTTCCCGCTGTAGCCGCAGGCCTGGGCCGCCATCAGTACGATCATCGGCCGTAGGCGCTTGCCTCCGCTGTGCACAATGTAGGCGCCGATCTGGTTGATCAGTACCACATCCGATTTCAGGGACTGGATGATGAGCTTATCGACCGAGTCCATATCGCTGGCAATGAGTTGACGTATCGTTGTTATATCCATAGAGCGGTATGACTGTTCAAAACTCCCGCATGCTAGGAGGGGGGGAGGGGGGTGTCAAGGAGAACACTCACCCTGCAACTCTTTTTGTGCAGGCACGAGCAGTCATCATCAGTGCTGGCAGTGGCTGCAGAAAAAGCTGGAGCGTTGGCCGATGACGCGGCTAAGCACGGGTTTCCCGCACTCTGGGCAGGGATCGCCCGCACGCCCATAGACCTGTAACTGCTGGGCGAAATAGCCTGGCCGGCCATCCTCCTGTTGGAAATCCCGTAACGTGGTTCCGCCCTGAGCGATGGCTTCGGTGAGGACGCTGCGGATCGCCTCCGCCAGTGCCTGATAGCGGGTCAGCGAGATCCGGTTGCTGCCCCGTGAGGGATGAATGCCGGCGCGAAACAGCGATTCACTGGCGTAGATGTTACCGACGCCGACCACCACATGGCTGTCCATGATCAGGTTCTTGATCGCACTGCGGCGGTTCATGCCCTGTCGATGCAGGTAGGCGCCGTCGAAGATCTCGCTGAGCGGCTCCGGCCCGAGCGAGGCGAGCAGGGGGTGCTGATCGGGCGGATCGTCCGTCCACAGCACGGCGCCGAACCGGCGCGGGTCACGCAGGCGCAGGCAGCGACCATCGCTGAGGCAGAGATCGAGGTGGTCGTGCTTCTGCGGTGGGCTTGTGGCATCGAGCACCCGCAGGCTGCCGGACATGCCCAGATGGATCAGCAGATGGCCGTGGCGAAAGCCAATCAACAGATACTTGCCGCGTCGCCCAACCGCACCCACCTTGCGCCCCTTGAGTAGGGCCGGCAGATCTTTTGGGATCGGCCAGCGCAGTCTTGGCTGTCGCACCATGACCCGGGAGATCCGCTGGCCCAGCAGGTGGGGCTCGATTCCCTTTCGTGTGGTTTCGACTTCGGGCAGTTCGGGCATCAGGGGGAGGCCAGCCAGGCCGCCGGCGGTGCGGTCAGATGGTGATAGTAACCGTCGGCAATCAGGTGGATCTGCTGCTCGAAGTGGACATAGCGCCAGCCGTTTACCGGGTCGGTATTGCCAAAATCGAGCGTCAGCCCGTTCAGTTGTAAACGGATCGGCGCCGGGTCGAGGCCGAAGGGAGCGAGGTCTTGCGGGGCGGCAAAACTCTCCAGACTCGGGGTCGCGCTGATGCCTAGCAGTTGTCTGATTCGCTCCTGATTGGCCGGTGCGCCTTCGGCCAGCCAGCGCCCCGCGGTTTTTTGCAGATGGATATGGCGTCCCGACAGATCGCTGATATCGATCAATTCAATGCTGGCGGGATCGAGGGGGGTGAGGGGGGTGAAACCCGGGGGCTGGGCCTGCCAGATCACGACTCCCAGTAAGCAGGCCACGGCGAGCAGGATCAGATTGGTTCGCAGCCGTCGCTCCATACTCAAGCCCGACTACGGCGCCAGGCCAGCAGTAGCCCAGTGACCAGCAGCGACAGAGGCAGCAGGATCAGTGAACCCAGGCTGATAACGGCAATGGCCGGTTTCGATAGGTGCAACTCCCGGTCATCAGCCGGCTGGGTGGGGATGCCGATCATGCGGTCGTCTCCGGTGAGCCAGCGCACCAGGGCCAGCCCCAGATCCTGATTGCCGGCGTTGGAGAGAAAGCTGTTGGCCAGGAAGTCCCCGTCACCGATGACGATGACTCGCTGCTCCCCCGTTGAGCGCTTGCGGGTCAGGGCATAGCCGAGGGTCAGTGGCCCCGGCTCTTCGCCCGCCAGTACATCGCGCTCGATCTCTCCTGTCAGCGAGCCGGTTTCGTTCCAGCTGCGAGCCAGGGTCTGTAGCAGGCGGGTGACCTTCCACTCGCTCGTCTCGGGAGCAGCCAGCGCCGCTGCCTGGGGGAAGAGACTCAAGAGTTTGAAATCCCGGGTGGCCGGGTGATCCGGGTAGGCCGGCACCAGGGCGACCGCTGGGTTATCGATACCGAGCTCGCGCACGTTGGCATCGACAATCGTGCCAGGCAGTTGGTCGATGCCGGTCAGGCGCTTGACCAGGGCGGATGCCACCGGTGTGTCCGGGTCACTCAGCAGCAGCAGATTGCCACCCTTGGCGAGATAGGCTTCCAAGCGTTCGATTTCACCTTCGAGAAGCGGCCGCTGCGGCGAAGCGACCACCAACAGAGCGGTATTGTCCGGTGGCGTGGGCGAGGTCGCCAGATCGATGCCGACCACCTGGTAGCCCTTCTGGCTGAGGGAGAGGCCGAAATCTCCCAGGTCCGGGTTGGCTTTCCCGAGCAGATCACGCTCGCCATGCCCGCTGAGACTGGCGACCCAGTGTTCGTCGTTCCGGGCCAGGCGCAGAATGGCGTTGGAGAAGCGCTCTTCGTTGAGTTGCTGCAAACGCTCTTCCCGATCGCCGTAGCGCAGTTGGATCTCCCCCGAGAGGCTGATGCCCTGGTGCCGGGCGGCATCAGGATTGCGCAGCGGATCGACAAAGCGCAGGCTGATGTCCGGCTTGGCCTGCTGATAGCGGGCCACGAAGCGTCGTATCCGGTCGCGCAGGGTAGCGTGCTCCGGCGTATAGGCGGTCACGCTAAGCGGCCCGGGAACCCGTTGCAGGATACCCAGGCTGACCGGGTTAAGGCTGTTGCTGCCGTGTCGGGTCCAGTCCCACTGGACTGAGTAGCGATTGCTCAGCCAAGCCATGAGTACGACCAGGATGAGCATCAACAGATGGAACAGCCAATCGTGGATGCGTATCTGCATTCAGCCACTCCTGCGCCGGTCGAGCCGGTAGAGCGCGAGCCCCAGGAAGAGTCCCGTGAGAATCAGGAAATAGCTCAGGTCGTTGCTGCGCACCAGTCCGATCTGCAGGTTCAGGTAGTGGCTGGGCCAGGCCAGCCAGTGCAGAAAGCTACCGTCCTGCGTGTGCTGGTCGAGCAGAGAGATGAGCAGCAGCAGGCCGTAAGCCCCGGCTGCGGCGACCCCCGGGTTCTCGGTCAGCACCGAGGTATAGAGGCCGATGGCGGCAAACAGTGCCGTTAGCAGCAACAGCCCCAGCGCAGCAGCGGCCACCATTCCCAGGTCGATGGGGGTGCCAGCGAGGAGGCAGAGGCTGAGGCCGGCGGGCATCAGGGTGAACAGCAGCAGGAACAACAACAGGCCGAGAAATTTCCCCAGCAGGATGGTGCTGACACCGATCGGTGCGCTGCTCAACAAGCTGTAAGCGCCACTACGGAAGAGCTCGCTGAAGCTGCGCATGGTGAGAACCGGGGTGATGATCAACAGGACAACAGCGGCAAGTCCGAAGAGCTGTAGGCCCAGGTGGTGGCTCAGACCGAGGATGCGTGTTTCGGGCTGCATGCCGATGAAGGCCTCCAGGGTGCCGAGGAACTGCCAGCTCAGCAGGCAGAGTCCCAGCGCCAGCATGACCCAGGCCAGCGGGTGACCCAGGCCAGCGGGGTGCGCATCAGCCGCCGCCATTCGATCCAGGCCAGTCGCAGCATCACAGGTCACCTCCGGTTGTCGCTTCGAGGTAGCGCTGTTCCAGGCTGAGCTGTTCGGGGGTGAGTTCGGTCAGTCCCCATCCGCGTGCGAGGATTTCAGCGGCCAGTTCGCTAGCACGGGAGCCTGGACGCAGGGTGAGGCGAAAGTAGTCGGTGTGCAGCCTCTCCACGCTCTCTACCGGGGCGAGCGCGGCGATCAGCCCGGTGTCCGGATCCTGCTCCAGCCCGATCCTGTAGTTCAGCTCCTGCGGCGGCTCGAGATCGCCCTGGTAGACGATGCGGCCCTCGCGCAGAATCGCCACCCGGTTACAGGTGGCCTGGATTTCGGGCAGGATATGGCTGGAGAGGATGACCCCGCGCT
>JARRNY010000113.1:0-8879 GCA_037384445.1 Candidatus Thiodiazotropha sp. | reverse complement strand
AGACAGGAGGCAGGGCCCACCACAGGACCATCGCAGTCAGAGACCTCCAACAGGTCGGAAAACCTGCTATTCCATCCTCCTCTCCGACGGACTGGATGATAACAACCCGACCCATAATCATGGACATCACTACGGACAAGTGAGGGTGGGTATATGTCAAACGCTAATAACTGCATTGTTTCACGGGCCTGGTATCTTCTGATCACCATTGTCATCGCCCTGGGTATCGGCATCATTTCAACATGGTCGGTCAATCGTTCGGTACACAACACCACCGAAACCCTGGTCTCTCAGGATTACGCCTTTCAGCTCAAGGTACTCGAACTGCGTTACCACATTGTGCAAGTCCAGCAATGGCTCACTGACATCAGTGCCACGCGAGGCTTGGATGGTCTTGACGATGGTTATGCCGAAGCACAAACCCATGCCGATCTGGTTATCAAACTCATCGACGAAGCAAGTGCGCTGGATAGTGGTAATGACGGTTTCTACCAAGACATGCGCCACACCTTCGATCGCTATTACGCGACCGGAAAAAAGATGGCGCAACTCTATGTCGAACAAGGTCCGGCAGGCGGAAACCCCTTCATGAATACCTTTGATGAGGCTGCCGGCTCCATGTCTGAGTCACTAAATACGGTCATGCAACGCGCCGCTAAGGGCGCCTCAACCCGGCTTGGCGAAATACAACAGACCTCATCAACGGCAACCGTAGTCAATCTGGTCATATCACTAACCGTCATGGTCATGCTGGTTGGCGGACTACTCTATCTGATTAACTTGCTGAAACCCCTTACCCAGATCCGAGAGGCGACTGTAAGACTCGCTGCCAACGACCTGACCTTCGATATCAAACCGACCAGGGGCAAACACGAAGTCGCTATCCTTTCCACCTCATTCGTACAGATGAAGGATAACCTCAAACACGCTATTAGCGAGATCAGCGATGTCGCCAATACTGTTAACCACACCACCCAAGAGATGTCTAAAGTGGCCGATGAGACGCACCAGGGAGTCTCTTCTCAAAACCAGCAGATTGAACAGATTGCCACCGCCATCAACCAGATGGCATCCACCGTACTCGAGATCAGCCATAGCACGGCAGCTGCCGCTGAATCAGCGAATCAGGCCAACGACGCAGTAACCAAAGGCGGCCAGGTCGTGGAAGAGGCTGTAGCTGCCACCCGCGATTTAGCGCAAAGGGTCTCCCATGGCGCCAGCATGGTCGGTCGCGTGCAGAACGAAAGCGAAAGCATCGATAAGGTACTTGTGGTTATCCGTGGTATTGCCGAACAGACCAATTTGCTGGCGTTGAATGCGGCCATCGAAGCCGCTCGTGCGGGTGAACAGGGACGGGGTTTTGCCGTCGTTGCCGACGAGGTACGGGCACTCGCCTCCAAGACTCAGGACTCGACGAAAGAGATACAGAACATGATCGAACGCTTACAGGCGGGTTCGGCGGAAGCCGCTGACGTCATGAACCACAGCCATGAGCAAGCCGACAGAACCGCCCAATTGGCATCGGATGCCGGCCATTCACTGTCTGAGATCCGCAAGTCCGTGAGTCTCATTAACGAGATGAGTCTACAGATTGCCACCGCAGCGGAACAACAGGGTGCGACGGCGAATGAGATCAACCGGAACATTGAGGGTATTCGACAGGTCTCGGAACAGACGGCAAGCGCTGCACAGAAGACAAATCACGCCAGCGAAAACCTCAACAGCCAGGCGGTGACTCTGCATCAATTCGTTGCCCGTTTCAAAGTCTGAACAGGTGCTCAAGGGAGACCCGGGCTTGTAATCAAACAGCCAACGCACACACTAGAGATAGAGACTCAGGCGAAATCGGTTGGCTTGCCGTCGATGCTGAGATTGTTCCGGGTAGCCCAATACTCCTTGATGTCCATCTCCGACTTTTTCTCTGCCCAGTCGCTCAACATATCGCGCTGCCCCACATAGTCGAACAGCGGCACACCGAAGCCGCAGGAACTCCCCACCTGCTCCACCTCCATGACGATGATCTGGCGTGCACCTGGCAGCCTGGGAAAACGGCCGATGTGCGCCTCCCACGCCTCGCTACCTTCGTGATGCGCGGTGGCATGACCGTAGAGACGTAGAATCTTGGGTTCACCCTCAAAGGCGCAGAACATCAGGGTAATGCGCCCGTCTTCCAGCAGATGGGCAGCCGTTTCATTACCGCTGCCGGTCAGGTTGAGCCAAACTACCTGATTGGGGTTGATGATACGCAGACTATCGAGCCCTTTGGGCGAGAGATTGATCCGGCTGTCAGCGGTGGCGGTAGCCGTGAAGAAGAGCTGTTGCCGGATGATGAACTCGGCATGTTTGTCAGTGATTCGGTCGTACTCTTTGCCCATCATTCCTCCTCATCTCACGGGCACGCAGACCCGTTACTTGTTCACCTTGACCCGCCCGCCGAAGAAGCGCCCGGTCAGACTGCCTTTGGTCTTCTCCAGCCACTCTTCGCGTTCACTGAGCAGTTCGCGTGCCAGGGTAACCAGGGAGCGCAGGTGGCGGGTCTTGGTGATATCCATACGTAATTCATGTTGCAGCGATGCGCTGGCCCAGGGACCACCATTGTGTTTGCGGATGAATTTTCGCACTTGGGAGTGCAGCACATTGCGTAAAGCGGTGACCAGTTCCTCTTCGGCCTTCGCCGGGTCCTTGCCCAAGAGACCGTGTTTGAAGGCCTTGGCCTCATTAGGGGTGACCAGCTTTAGGGTGATGCAGTCGTTGTCCAGCAGATATTCCATAATGGAACGCTGGTCCTTGAGGCGCTCCGGCATCGCCTTCGCCTCGGGGACATAGCCGGAGGAGCGTTTTTCCTCTTTTGCCGCCTGCGGGGATTCGACCTCGACCTCCTCAGCTTCCGCAGGCTCCGGTTCCAGAGGGGCAGCCGCTGCGGTTTCTTTCCCACCAGTCTGATTCAATTCACCCTCGAGCCAGACTAATTGATCTTCCAGAATCTGTTGAAAGTCGGCCGCCGTGCTCTCATCGGTCAGCAAGGCGCCGATCGCCTGCTCCAGAACCTCCACGTAGTAGCCAATGATAGCGGGATCGGTGACGCCATGGGACTGACAGGTCACGAATACCCGCCCCTGGACATTCACCTTGATCAGTCTTTCGAAATCTTTGTCCATTGCCGCCGATATCCTCGTAATCCTCAAGACTGCATCACTTTGTATGGATGCTTATTTTTTACTCGTCGTTTCGTGCAAAGCCTGAGCTTTTTGGGCCAGGCATTCCCGGTCAGACGAATTGCCGACCTCCTCCACTGCGGAAAGGTCAACAGCGCACGACCATTACTCTACAAAGATAGTCGAAACGCAGGTTCTATATCTATCGGATTTTGCTGGATTTTCTTTAACGGGATTGCGGCAGAAGGCGAAAAAAACCCCTCTCGGCGGGCTATTCCAGCTGCATCACCGCATCCATTTCGACTCCCGCATCCTTTGGCAGGGCCGCTACACCGATGGCTGCGCGGGCGGGATAGGGCTCAGTGAAATACTCCGCCATCACCTGGTTGACCAGGGGAAAGTGGCCCAGATCCGTGAGAAAAACGTTGAGTTTCACCACATCGGCCAGACTGCCGCCGGCGGCCCGCGCCACTGCCTGCAGATTGTCGAAAACCCGCCGTATCTGCGCCTCCATATCGCCCTCCACCATGACCATGCTTTCAGGGACTAGTGGTATCTGACCGGAAAGATAGACGGTCTGACCGACTTTGACGGCCTGGGAGTAGGTACCGATGGCCTGCGGCGCCTGATCGGTGCGAATGATTTCTCGACTCATGAAAACTCCTTTATTGGTTTGGAATGATGTCTGGCTTGTTGCGTTCGCTTCCCTCGACCCTTTGCTGAACACAACAATCCCAACCTGGGATCATCAGTTCACCGTGCAAAATTCAGACTTTAGGAGCGGACGCGGGAAATTCTCATCACAGTGGGCAGCGCTCTTACATGGCGCATGATGCGGGCCAGGTGCAGCCGGTTTTTCACCGTAATGACAAACACCATCGTGGAAGAGAGACCGTCGCGTTCCTCAGAGCCCACATGCTCAATGTTTGAACCCTGCTGTGAGATAACCGATGCCACCGAGGCGAGTACACCCCGCTGATTGTTCGACTCCACCCGAACCTTGGTAGGAAATTCGCCCTGTACGTCGGCCTCCCATTCGGCCTCGATCCACTTGTGCCCGTGTTTCTTGTAGTCACCCAGATTGCGACACCCCTGGCGGTGTATAACGATGCCCTTACCGGGGTTGAAGACACCAACGATGGCGTCACCGGGAATCGGCCGGCAGCAGTTGGCAAAATTAACCACCATACCTTCGGTGCCCTTGATGGAGAGCAACGCAGAAGGCGGCTCGTCGGGCGCAGTGCCTTCACTGGTTGGCTGAAGTTCTTCACCTGCCAGACGTCGAGCCACCAGCAGGGGCATATGGTTGCCCAGAGCGATGTCGGCCAGCAGCATCTCCAGCGATTCCATGCGGAACTCCTGTACCGCACGCTCTATCTGCTCCTGGGGAATATCATCGAGCTTGAGGGTGAGCAGATTGAGCTCCCGCTCCAGCAGCCGGCGACCGAGACTGACCGCCTCCTTGGTCTGCAGATTCTTCAGATAGGAACGGATATTGGCTCGCGCTTTACCCGTGACCACAAAATTGAGCCAGGCCGGACTCGGCCCGGCGGTCTCGGAGTTGATGATCTCCACCGTCTGGCCATTGTGCAATCGGGTACGCAGCGGCACCAGCCGGCGATCAACCCGCGCAGCCACACAGGTGTTGCCAACATCGGTATGCACGCTATAGGCGAAGTCGACCACTGTAGCCCCTTTCGGCAGCACCATGATGCGCCCGCGCGGGGTGAATACATAGACCTCGTCGGGAAAGAGATCGACCTTGACGTGCTCAAGGAACTCCACCGAATCCCCCACCCCCTGCTGCATCTCCAGCAGATTCTGCAACCAGTCGGAGGCGCGGGACTTGACCCACTGGCCGCTCTCCTCGCCGGTTTTATACATCCAGTGGGCAGCAATGCCTGACTCGGCCAGCTTGTCCATCTCCTCGGTACGGATCTGAATCTCGATGGGGATGCCCTGGGGGCCAAACAGGACAGTATGCAGCGACTGGTAGCCGTTGGCTTTGGGGATCGCGATGTAGTCTTTAAAGCGCCCTGGCATCGGCTTGTAGAGATTGTGCACGACCCCGAGCGCCCGGTAACAGGTATCGACCTTATCCACCACGATACGGAAGGCAAAGACATCGACTACCTCGGAGAAGCTGAGCTTCTTGCCAACCATCTTGTTGTAGATACTGTAGAGATGTTTCTGGCGACCGTTAACCTGGCACTCGAACCCCTCTTGCTCGAGTCGGTTGTGCAGCGCCGTCTCCACATTCTCCACCAGCTCCCGATGGTGGCCGCGGGCATCGGCCACGGCACTCTTCAGGGCCCGATAGCGCATTGGCCAGTAGGCCGCGAAACCCAGCTCCTCCAGCTCCAGACGCATGCTGTTGATACCGAGCCGGTTGGCGATGGGGGCGAAGATATCGAGGGTCTCTTTAGCGATGCGGCGCGACTTCTCGGGTCGCATCACGCCCAGGGTGCGCATGTTGTGCAGACGGTCTGCCAGTTTGATCAGGATGACGCGGATGTCCTTGGTCATCGCCAGCAGCATCTTGCGCAGGCTGGCAGCCTGGGCCTCGGCCTGGGAATTGAAGTCGATCTTGGAGAGTTTGCTCACCCCATCGACCAGTTCGGCGATCTCACTGTCGAAGGTGTCAGCCAGTTGCTCCTTGGCGGTGGGGGTGTCTTCGATGACGTCGTGCAGAATGGCCGCCATCAGGCATTTGTGGTCCATGCGCATCTCGGCCAGGATGCGTGCCACCGCGACCGGATGATAGATGTAGGGCTCGCCGGTCTTGCGGTGCTGCCCGACATGCGCCTCGGCGCCAAAAAGGTAGGCACGGTAGACCTCGCGGATATGCTCCGGGGTGAGATAGACCTCGAGATAGGCGCACAGGTCACTGATCAGGAACCGCGGGGTCTCCTGATTCTTCTCCAGTACACCTAAGGGGTTGCTCATCAATCTCTCCACTGCCACATGACAATGGATTCTGAGCCTATTGTGCCCCGCGTTGCAAGCCGGGGTGGGAGGGGACCGGCAGCCGGTGTGTTACCGGCCGCAAAAGTGGTTATCAGAGTGCGTCGTCGCCAGCAGGGGAGACATCGAGATTGAGCAGGGCTTCGTCAACCACAATCTCTTCGTCAGCCGGTTTCTCGTCCACGTCACTGTGGGCGATCAGGCCTTCGGCGATCTCGCGCAAGGCCATCACTGTCGGCTTGTCATTCTCCCAGGGCAGCAACGGCTCGACACCGTTTACCAGCTGGCGCGCCCGCTTGGTGGCCAGCAGCACCAAATCGAATCGGTTGTCCACATAGTCCATGCAATCTTCAACTGTCACGCGCGCCATTGGGTCGTCTCCACATCATCTAACATTCGGCCAGGCGGCCGGAAAAGGGGACAAATCATAAACTAAGGAGGGGGGGTTGGACAAATCAATTCCGTCAGGGCTGGCGTAGGGTGCGGCTTGCCGCACCAGTCATGCCCCTCCCACGCCACCGCCTAAAAACATCGGTGCGGCAAGCCGCACCCTACGCAGTGCCCGCCCATCGGTTGATTCATCACACACATTTTCCGCATGCTTTACGGTCTCCGACTGAGGCATAATCCGCCGATGAGCCACAAAATACGAAACCTTCTGCATCGTCCCGAGGTATTGCTGCTGCTGATGGCGGTGGCAGTGCCGCTGAGCTTTGCCGCCTGGCGCACCCTGCTCAACAACTTCGCCATCGAACGGGTGGCCTTCACCGGCCAGGAGATGGGCATCCTGCAAAGCCTGCGCGAGATTCCCGGCTTTCTGGCCTTCGGCGTGGTCTTCCTGCTACTGATCATGCGCGAACAACGTCTTGCGGTTGTCTCGTTGGGACTGCTGGGCATTGGCACCGCCCTGACCGGCTTCTTTCCCTCGGTGATCGGCCTCTATGTCACCACCGTGATCATGTCGATCGGCTTCCACTATTACGAAACCCTGCAGACCTCCCTGGCTCTTCAGTGGATCGACAAATCACACGCCGCCGAAACCTTTGGCCGCTTGATTGCCGCAGGTTCCTTCGCCTCCATCGTCACCTTCGTCCTGATCTGGCTTGCCGACGACCTGCTCGCCCTCGACTATCGGTGGATCTATCTGGTGATGGGGGGCTTGACCCTGATCGTCACGCTGATCGCCTGGCTCGCCTTCCCCCTCTTCCCGCAGCCGACAGAACAGCACAAGCACATGGTGCTGCGCAGCCGCTACTGGCTCTATTACGCACTGACTTTTCTCTCCGGCGCCCGACGCCAGATCTTCGTGGTCTTTGCGGGTTTCCTGATGGTGGAGAAGTTCGGCTACAGCGTTTCGCAGATTGCGCTGCTGTTCCTGATCAACGCCACGCTCAATACCTTTCTGGCGCCGCGTATCGGCAGGCTGATCGGCCGCATTGGTGAGCGACGGGCACTGCTGTTGGAGTATTCGGGACTGATCCTGGTCTTTGTCGGCTATGCCCTGGTAGAGAACGCCACCATGGCGGCGGGGCTCTATGTGGTGGACCACCTATTCTTTGCTATGGCGATCGCGCTGAAGACCTACTTCCAGAAAATCGCAGCGCCGGAGGATATCGCCTCCACCTCCGGGGTCAGCTTCTCCATCAACCATATCGCGGCGGTGGTGATACCGGCACTCTTCGGCATCATCTGGCTAAGCTCGCCGGCATCGGTGTTCCTGCTCGGCGCTGTGATGGCAGGCATCTCGCTCATTTTCTCCCTGCTGATCCCGGAGGACCCGGCCCAGGGCAGGGAGAGCCGGCTCACCTTCGCGGCACAGACCGAGTAGGGGCCACGAACCAAGAGAGATCCACTTCGACAAAAGCGTTTCAGGATGATATTCAGCGCTTTTTGCTGGGGCAGAGCCCCTACCCTACCTTGATTCGAAGTGTAGGGTGGGGCCCTGCCCCACCGTGAATCCGCTTAACCAAGCCGCATTCCAACCGGAGGAGGCAACCCTCGCCGACAGAACGGGGCGAATCCCGAGCCGGATCAGCCGCCGGTGAAGTAGGCGCTGTTCACGTAGAGATGCGCCAGGATACTGGCGGCGTATCCGAGCGCGATGACCGGCGTCCATTTGAGGTGTCCAAAGAAGGTATATTTGCCTCGCGCCTGCCCCATCAACGCCACACCGGCAGCAGAGCCGATGGAGAGCAAGGAGCCACCGACGCCTGCGGTCAGCGTCACCAGCAGCCACTGTCCGGTCGACATCTCCGGATTCATGGTCAGCACAGCAAACATTACCGGGATGTTATCCACCACGGCCGACATCAACCCCACCATCACGTTGGCGTTGGTGGCACCAAAATCGGTATACATCAGCTCCGAGGCCAACCCCAGATAGCCGATGAAACCCAAGCCGCCAACACAGAGCACCACGCCATAGAAAAAGAGCAGCGTATCCCACTCTGCTCGCGCTACCGGCGAGAAGACATCGAACGCCATCGGGGTTCCCAGCTGTGCGTCGTGATCCATGTTGTCGGGCCGGCCGTGGTGTTCCAAATGCACCGTCTTTTTCAGGTAGAAACCGAACAGCTGCAGAAAACCGAGACCGGTCAGCATGCCGATCACCGGCGGCATATGGAGAAAATTATGGAAGCTCACAGCGGTCGCGATAGTGGCGAGAAAGAGACCGATGATGCGGCGCCCCCCGCGTAGCATCTCTACCTTCTCATCGCTGGCTTCGGGTTTCTCATTGGGTACGGCGAAATGCATGATCGC
>JARRNY010000112.1:0-22882 GCA_037384445.1 Candidatus Thiodiazotropha sp. | reverse complement strand
CGCGGCTGATTGGCCAGTGCACGAGCGATGGCCACGCGCTGCTTCATGCCGCCGGAGAGCTGGTGGGGATAGCTCTTCTCGAATTTCGACAGGCCCACCAGATCGATCCAGCTGCGGGCCTCTTCCTCTGCTGTATTACGGTCCTTACCACTGCGTTCAAGACCGAACATGACGTTCTTCTTCACCGTCAACCAGGGGAACAGGGTATAGCCCTGAAACACCATGCCCCGGTCGGAGCCCGGTCCGCGGACCGATTTACCGTCGAGCAGCACCTCGCCGCTGGTCTGTTCATCGAGGCCCGCCAGAATGCGGATCAGGGTCGACTTGCCACAGCCGGAGGGGCCGATGACACAAACGAACTCACGCCGGTGGGTCTTGAAGTTGATGTTATTGAGTGCTGTGACCTTTCCCTGGGCAGAGTTGAAGACCTTGCCGAGTCCCTCCACTTCGAGGATCACCGGCCGTTGCTTGAGTCGCTCGAAGCGCTCCGCAACCTCGGGGGACTGGTCAAGATAGCTGGGCAGTTGCAGATGGGTCATAACACGCCTCCTCAGGCCTTGGCCACACGTTGCCAGGGAAACATCCGCCGGCCGAGCCAGGCCAGAAGCAGATCGGTGCTGAGACCGATGATGCCGATCATGATGATGGCGGCGTAGACGTTCTCGAAGTTCTTGTAGCGCGCCTGCTGGGTGATGAACCAGGTGATGCCTGAGCTGGTGCCGATGAGTTCCGCCACGATCAGGTAGGTCCAGGCCCAGCCGAGCAGGATGCGCATATCCTTGTAGAGATCGGTAACGATGCCGGGGATGACTACCCGGAACAGCAGAGAGAGGCGTTTCGCCCCCAACGTCATCGCCGCCTCCAACAGAGAGGGATCAAGCTTGCGTGTGGTGTTGGAGATAACCAGCACCTGCTGGAAGAAGGTGCCAATAAAGATAATCGCGACCTTCGGTGCCTCGTGGATACCGAGGATGGCTACCGCCAGGGCGCCGAAAGCGGGTGCCGGCAGATAGCGGAAGAATTCGATAAAGGGTTCGCTCAGACGCGAGACAGCATCATAGGTCCCGGCCAGAATACCCAAGGGCACGCCGAACAGTGAAGAGAGAAAGAAGCCCCAGAAAATCACCTGGATGCTCTGCCACAAGCTCTCGTGCAGCCACTTTTCATTGCGTCGTTGGGGTTCAGCGGTGAAAGCTGTGTAGAAGGCCGTCGCCACCTCATGGGGTGCGGGCAGATAGACCGGATTGGCGGGCTCGCCCTGAGGCGGTCTCTTACCGGCCGATTGCGCCTTGTTCGACTCACGATCGAAGACCGCCCGATCCACCTGCATCCCCTGCTTGAAATAGCTCACGTCGCCAGGCGTGGTGATCTCCATCTGCGGGTGCCAGACATAGGGCGAGTAACTCACCAGACACCACAGCAGGATAGGAATCAGAAAGCTCAGAACGCCGAGAAACAGGCGACTGCGACTATCGAGCTCTTTTCGTACGGTGAACCAACCACTGGCCATCACATACCCCGTTCAATTCAGTCAGATCTTCGATTTCTGCGAGATCAACGGGCCCTGCAGACCCGGCAGGTAGCGCAGGGCCCGAGCTCTCGCGTCAGTTAAGTGAGGGGTTAGGCTTACATCGCTTCGGTGAGGGAAGGATCGATATAGGCGTCGATGTCCTGCGCCTCTTTGTAGACGTCATTGGCCAGGTTGAAGTCGTCCGAGATCTTCGAAGAGCCGTAGAGCGAAGTGAAACCATCGCCTTTGACGAAGAACTTCTTCGCCTCATCCAGGGTCAGGATCTTGGTGCCGTTGATGAAGGACTTGTACTCTTCCGGGTCGACACCGACGCGGGAAGCCATGATGCGCACTGCGTCGTCATAGGTCGCCGGGTCCTTGATGTAGTTGACCACGCGATACCAGACCTTCACCACCTTGGCCCATTCGGCTTTGCGCGAGGCCAGGCTGGAGGGAGAGACCGCCAACACATCGTAGATCAGGCCGGGTTCGTCGGCGCTGGTGTAGATGGGCTTGGAACCGGGTACCAGATTGAGGGCGATGCCGGAGTTCGGCTGCCAGGCGCCGATAGCGTCCACATCACCGGAGGCGAGCACCTGAGGCGTCTCGTTGGTCGGCACGTTGACCAGTTCCACATCGCTCTCGGTCATACCGTTCTTCTCCAGACCATTGAGCAGCAGCAGATGATCGACGAAACCGATTTCGACACCGACCTTCTTACCCTTGAGATCCTTCAGCGATTCGATGCCGGGCTTGCCGACGATCATGTCGTTGCCGTTGGAGTAGTCGTTGATGACGATCATCACGCTCTTGGCACCGGTAGCACCGGTGACCAGGGCATCACCGTTGGTCATGGTGACTGCATCGAGTTTGCCGGCAGCAAAGGCATCCATCGATGCCACATAGTCGAACCATTCAAACTGCACATCGACACCTTCCTCCTTGAACCACTGCTTCTCGATGGCCACTTCCCAGGCTACCCAGCCCGGCCAGTCGGAATAGCCGATCTTCAACGGCTCGGCTAATGCGGTAGCCGACATTCCCAACATGGCAACACCGGCCAGGGCGGAGAAAAACTTACTCAGGCGTTTCATCATGGAGGAGTCCTCTAGTAATACTATTTACAATATTTGTATTACTGCTATTGCAACCCATGTGCCAGAGTACAAAAAAGAGAGATTCTTTTTGTTTTTATGGACTTTTTTATCTAATCGTCAGAAATTGGCTTTTTTTACAACGCCCCATCTTGGGGCCTGAAGCGTGCGAAAGCGGTTCCAGTAAGCACCCGAACGGTGCAAAGTCGTTCATCCGGATAACATTTCACCCAGGATCAAATGACTGGCATGGCGGCTGTGAGCCTTACCCTATGCCATGACCAAGCACTCCGACGAGGTCCCGCATCAGAAGACGGGGCTGAGTTCGGAGCACTCCTTCTGATCCCAGCGGCGTTCTAATAAGATGAGGGCTTTGCAGAAAGGAGACGATCAGTGAAGCGTGCGCACTACCTCCAGCATGTCCCATTCGAAGGCCTCGGCAGCATAGAGTCCTGGCTCACTGGTGCGGGCTATGAGATTGGCTGCTCCCGACTCTACGAATCCGTAGCGCTGCCCTCCCCCGATGAATTCGATCTGTTGATCGTCATGGGCGGACCCATGAGCGTCAATGATGAAGCGGACTTCCCCTGGCTGGCCAATGAGAAACGCTTTATCCGCGAGGTCATCGACAGCGGTTCACCGGTGCTTGGTATCTGCCTCGGCGCCCAGTTGATCGCCAGTGCATTGGGTGCAAGGGTCTATGCGAATCCGCTCAAGGAGATTGGCTGGTTTCCCATCGAAGGTCTGCCGTTGAAAGCCGACGAAGCCGGTTACAGCTTCCCCAGTTCATTGTCGGTATTTCACTGGCACGGCGAGACCTTCGATCTGCCGCCCGGAGCGACTCACCTGGCTCGTAGCGAAGGGTGTGAACACCAGGCGTATATGCTCGGCCAGAAAGTGATGGGACTACAGTTTCACCTGGAGACCACAGCGGAATCAGCACAACAGATTGTCACCCATTGCCGTGATGAGCTGATCCCCGCGCGTTTCGTGCAGAGCGAAATGGAAATCCTGTCGGCATCCCCCGAAAGCTATGCAGTGATCCACAGGGTGATGGGTGAAATATTGACCTGGCTGACCTCTGAGCGTTAACCCGGATCTTTCACCCGGTAACGCGTGATCGTGCCGGGATAGCTGTTCAGATGCGGATTGGCGATTGAGTCAATACCGCAGTTGCATCAACTTGGGCAAGCTGATTATTTTTTAGTCTGATCCGAATGGCGCTTACTTATGCAAGTATTCGGTGCGGCTTGCCGCACTGATATTCTTTGACCAACCAGGCACATTTCGTTTCAGTAAGCGCCATTCCAGTCTGATCGGAGACTACACTACTCGCCCAGCATGCCTGCTTTTAGCGCTTTATCCGCGGGTGCCTCACCCAACCAGATCGCCAGCACAGCCTTTCTGAAATCTTCCCCTTCAATGGTGCCAAGCAGTTTGTCGTTTTTTATCACACGGGTTCCTTCAGAGGGAACGTAGTCGATCAGGATACGATCGCCTTTTCGCGCACTGTCGGAAAACAGGGCGTTAAACTGCTCAATGCGTGCCGCAAGTTTCGCCAGCACCGCTTGCGACTGGTTCTTTTCAAAACCCTCCTGCCAGGCGGCCACCAGTTTTTTAGCGGTGATCTCGCTATAGAGAATATCCATTCTGACGCGAAACGGTTCTGCCCCCTCGATCACATCGCTCGATTCGTGGCTGGGGCTCGGCAGATAGAGGGATCCTACATAGACATCAATCCACAGCTTTTCACGCAGTCCCATCCCATTTAACTTCAGGACCGCACCATTGCTATTGGTTATTTGATCCTCCACCTCAATGCCGGCCAATTGTCCGGCCTCAACAGCTGAAAAGGTAATAATAGACATTGTCACAAACAACAGAATTTTATACATGGTTATCCCCCGGGTTTATTCCTCTAAAGACGCTTAACAATGACGCTGCCAGCCGAATAACCGGCACCAAACGAGCAGATCACGCCAATATCGTTCGCCGCCATATCTTTCCTGTGCTTGTGGAAAGCAATGACAGAACCCGCAGAACTGGTATTCGCGTATTCGTTGAGTACCACTGGTGCCTCTTCCTCGGTGGCATCGTGACCCAATACTTTTTTCGCAATCAAAAGATTCATGCTGAGATTTGCCTGGTGAAGCCACAGGCGTTTCAAACGGGTCAACTCAATGGCTTGCTCGGAGAGGTGGGTAGTGATCATCTCCGCTACCATGGGTACCACTTCCTTGAAAACCTTGCGGCCGTTCTGGCGGAACAGTTTGTCCCTGGCATCCACGCCACTCTCATCGCAACGGTTGAGAAAACCGAAATTATTGCGAATATTGTTGGAGAATCGGGTTTGCAGCCGGGTACTGACGATTTCCCATTTGTCTTCGCCTTTGCTGGTGTCCGCGGCTTCCACCACCATGGCTGTGCAAACGTCGCCGAATATAAAATGGCAGTCACGATCCTGCCATGCCACGTGACCGGAACAGATCTCCGGATTAACCACCAATACCGCGTTGGCAGAGCCCGACAGCACGGCGTCTCTGGCGGTTTGCAGGGCAAAGGTGGCTGAAGAACAGGCCACATTCATATCAAAGCCGAACCCCTGAATGCCCAGGGCATTCTGGACTTCGATGGCAATGGCCGGATAGGCCCGTTGCAAATTGGAACAGGCCACGATCACAGCATCGATGTCGGCGGCACTTTTGTTGGCTTGAGCCAGTGCCTCGGTAGCCGCGCTTACCGCCATCTCGCACTGAATGGAGGGTTCTTCATCATCGCGTTCAGGGATTGATGGACATAAACGGGAAGGATCCAGCACGCCGGACTTGTTCACCACATAGCGATTTTCGATACCCGACGCCTTAAGAATGAATTCCTCGCTGGAGTGCGTCAGGGGATCCACTTCCCCGGCTTCAATTGCCAGTGCATTCTTCTTGTTGAATTCATCCACATAGTGATTGAAGGACTCAACCAACTCGGTGTTACTGATGCTTTCCCCGGGACTGAACAGGCCGGTTCCACTGATAACGACTTTTGTTGGCTGCAAAGATTGCGACACAGATGACCTCCAATCCAGATTTTGAATACACAGGCAGGATGCAGAGGAACTGCATCCTGCCTGTTTAGTTTAGAACTGCCAGACGAGTCCGGCGGAAAGGATATTCACACTCGAATCGTAGGAGCCGGACAGGACATGCCCGAAGCTGGAGTCGGTCGCATTGATGTCCGTCTTGGCCACGGAAAGGTGCGCCAGCGCGAAATCAAGCGTTATATCCGGGGATGCCCGGTAGGACGTACCCAACGCAAGCCAGGTTCTACTGTTACCGGGTATTCTTGGTGTCCGATCTTCGGCATTGCGAATCGGTGTCCGGTCATAGGCAACGCCACCGCGCCAGGTCCACTGAGTGTTGTAGTGATAGTTGAAGCCAACTGAAGCCTTGTAGGTATCCCTCCAGTTTTCTTTCTGCACTGAGTCTTCTTTCAGCGGGTTATCGAATTTGACCCGCAGTTCATCGAAGCTGCTCCAGCCCGTCCAGGTTACGTCGGCCATGACTTCCCATTGCGGTGCTACCAGGGTAGTCATACTCAGAGAGAGACTTGCCGGTAAGGTTACCGTCGCTGTCGCGTCGGTATCGGCCAATACCGCTCCCAGAACCGCATCTGCCGTTGCATTTGGCGCGGTGAAATTCGCTGTGCCGGTCAGCTTCTGTTTGACAGAGGATCGATAGGCAACCCCGAAGCGCGTATCCGGATTCAGTTCATAGAGAAGCCCCAGGTTGTATCCGTAAGCCCAACTGTCGCCTTTGATCGTGACACTGCCATCTGACGATGGATTTCCGGGAGTCGCCAGGCCGTAGGGCGAACATGCTGACATCGCGGCCGCCACACTAGGTGCTCCGGCACTTAGCGCTCCGCCGATACAGGCAGTACTGTAGTCCACCGCATTGGAGAGTGTGGCACTCGCTCGCATGAAGTTAATGCCTGCACCCAAAGATAGCTGGTTATTCACTTTATAGGCGATAGAGGGATTGATGTTAGCGGTATTAACTTCCGATTCGATTGCATGGTAGCGTCCTTCCCAGCCATCGTCATATTCGGTTTTCAGCCCGAACGGTACGCTGACGCCAAGGCCAATCATCAGTTGATCATCGATTTTTTTGGCGTAGAAAAGAGAGGGAACAAGTACTCCGCCGCCCGCATCTATGCCATTGCCACCACCTATGGAGGTACCAAAAACGGTTGTTGCATCACCGGAATAACCAACGACGATATCGCCGGAAGTGTTCTGTTCATACTCATATATTGCAACCTTATAAAATGACGATTGATTCAGCCGTCGAAAAGCAGACGACCACTTACCACCAACAGACAACGCAACTACTCCCTCCCTTTGCGTACGGCTCAATCCATCGTTCGCCCCAGCCAGAAAATGCTTGGCCGAAAACCCGCTTTCCTGCGTGAATGCGTTTTTCTCAATGCCCTGAGTAAAGTTTTTCCACTGGGGTTTCCAGTGTTTTCATGACCTTGGCGCGTCTTAATTTGTGGGTTGGGGTCATCAGGCCGTTCTCGATCGACCAGGGTTCGAAGCTGAGATGGACACGCAGTATCCGCGCATAACCGGGGAACATCTTGATCTGTTCAGCGATCCGGGCCAGTACTGCATTCTCCACCTCGGGCAGCTCCAGCACGCCGGGGAGATCGGCTTCGACACCAATGGTCGGCGCCAACCCCTTCCAATACTCAGGATCCAGAATGCAGATAGCAGAGAGATAGGGTCTTTGTTCACCTATCACCATCACCTGTTCGATCAACGGATCCATGGTAATAGCCAACTCCATATCGACAGGTGAGACTTTTTCTCCGTTACTGAGAACGATGATCTCTTTGATGCGTCCGGTGATATAGAGATGCCCCTCTTCGTCTATGCGGGCCTTATCGCCGGTATGAAGCCAGCCATCGGTAGTGAGAACTCGACCGTTGGCATCCTGGTCATTCCAGTATCCCAGCATGATGTTCGGCCCACGAGCCAACAGCTCATCGTTAGCACCGATCTTCACCTCCACCCCATCCAGCACCTGTCCCACGCTTTCAGGTACATTGTCGTCTGGTCGGTTGCAGCTAATTACCGGTGAACTCTCTGTCAGTCCGTATCCCTGCAGAATTGGCACACCAAGCCCGACAAAGGCCTGCGATATTTGTGGCACCAGGGCCGCACCACCACTCACAGCAATGCGCAAGCGCCCACCCAGTTTATCGGTCAGCTTGCGCGCGACCACTCGTTCCAAGAGCGGCCACAACAGCTGCGAGGGCTTCCATTTCGCACGTCCCTGCAAGTAAAGGAAACGTTGCCACCCAACTTTGACGGCAAGCGCAAATAACCGCTTTGCGCTCGACCCTTTCTCTTCCAGACCGGCCAGCATTTTTGCATAGACGCGTTCATAAATACGCGGCACGCTGATCAGCACTGTGGGGCGAATAGTTTGCAGGTCTTCTGCCAATTGGGCGATTGAACGTGCATAAGCGATGGTCATACCGATCATCACGGCAAAGTAGTAACCGAGAGTGCGTTCAAGGGTATGGGATAGAGGCAGGAACGAGAGACAGAGATCGGATTCGCCGAGGTCAACCACCCGTGCTCCCGCTTCTGCATTGCTCAGCATATTATTGTGGCTAAGCATAACGCCCTTAGGAAAACCGGTGGTGCCCGAGGTATAGACAATGGATGCCAGATCGTCGGTTTGCGCACTGGAAGTGCGTAATTCCCCACCCTTCTCTGGCAGCCATTTCTCAAGTTCAATCACTCGTGGGTCGCTGATTGAACACGCTACCGGGTTCCCCAGGACAATGCGCTGAACATCAGGCATTGCCTGTAATTCCGGTTCAATGCGCGTCCACTCCTCCTTATCGCCGATAACCAGCAGGCGGCTTCCTGAATCACGCAGGATGTAGGAGACGTTACCTCCGCGATCATCCGCATAGATGGGTACGGTAACCAGACCCAGCGCCAGGGCGGCCTGATCGAACATGACCCATTTGGCACAGTTGCGCATCATCACTGCGACACGGTCGCCTGCGGACAATCCCTCCTGCAGCATGGCATCCTGCCAACGTGCCACCTGGCCTGCCATTTGTGACCAGGTAAGATCCTGCCAGCATTGCGCACCGTTATCGAAGTAGCGAAAGCCCACGGCATCGGGAGAGCGCTCCACCCTACGCCGAAACAGCCCGCTCAAGGTGACGGCTTCGTCAGTTGAAATGATATGTGGCTTGATGCCGCTTGTCTCAGGACGGCCATCCTGCGCTCGCATTGGTTCATGGCTCAGCATTGGATAACCCCATCATCAATCTAGAAAGAAGTCCGGTAACAATTGCCCGTTGGGATCGATGGCGTATGGCTTGAAGTCACTAACGCCCTCTTCCCTTAACACCTCTTCGTCAATGAAGAAATTGCCGCTACAGGAGCGACTGTCACGCGTCACAATGGCATGGGCGGCATCGGCGACAATATCTGCAGTACGGCAGTTTTCCGCTTTGACTAACCCCTCCAGCATGGCGATAGCCGCGGTGTAGATCACGGTCTTCGGCCATAGTGCATTGATCGCCACACCCCGATCGCGGAACTCTGCCGCCATACCCAGTACGCAAAGACTCATGCCGTACTTGGCCATGGTGTATGCGACGTGGTTCTTGAACCACTTTGGATCCATGGAGAGCGGTGGCGAAAGGTTGAGGATATGGGGATTGTCAGCTTTGAGCAGATGCGGCAGGCAGGCCATCAGGTCGTAGCGTTTCATCGGCGTTTCCAGGGTGCCGGTGAGGTTGATGGCACTGGCGTTGTTTACCAGAATGTCGATGCCACCGAAGCGCTCCACCGTCTGTTGCACCGCTGCGGCGATCTGCGCATCGTCACGGATGTCGGTCTTGATTCCAATCGCCTTGCCGCCCGCCTGTTCGATCTCGGCAACCGCTGTATCCAGTGTTCCCGGCAGGCTCGGATGAGGTGTGTCGGTCTTGGCGGCAATAGCGACATTGGCGCCATCCTGCGCGGCGCGTAAAGCGATCGCCAGACCGATACCCCGGGTTCCCCCGGTGATGAAGAGGTTTTTTCCCCTTAGGGTGCTCATTAACTCTATCCTCCTTAAGGATTCAGCGTATTTACGCAGCCTTTTTCATTGACCGCTCAAAACTCACCGTTTTAGCCAAACAGCCACACCGATTTGCTTGCTGTTATTTTTTTATTTATTTCTGACTGGCACTCTGACTACCCAGTCGCTTCCCGCCCCCTCAGGCGAACCTGCGCTGTACTTCCTCCGGTATGGGTGGGGAATCCCCCTGATATCCCATCTGGTCGAGTAATTTCTGCGAGGGCACCGCGACCCCTTTGCGGTCGATAAACAGGCCGCGAACGATAGCGACGGAGTGCACACCCCTGGCACTTTCCAACTTCTGTTCCAGATAGAGCCACTTCTTATCCCAGTAGAGCAGCCGGCTCTTCAGGCTGAAGCGCTGAAACGGGGATAAGGGACGACGGAACTTGATATCGATGTGCCCCACCACCGGCATCCACTTCTCCCGCCGCACCATCTTCAGCATGCCGGCACGAAGCAACAGATCAGTGCGCCCCAAATCCATAAAGCTGAGGTAACGGGCATTGGTCATATGTATGTTGATATCCAGATCCAGCGGCAGGACCCGGAACCTCAACTCGGAGCTGTCGAGCAAGCCAATGCGTGACCTGAACAGGGCTGCCACAATGACCCGCAGCAAGCGAAACAGCAGATTCACTCAGTCACTCTCCGCCCCGGGGCAACCAACCCTCGCTGCATGACTCAAAACGCCTCGTCTTCAAAGGCCATCATCGACTTGCTACCAGCCAGGATGGCGCTGAACAGTCCGCTGTTCTGTGGCAGCAGGCGCTGCATGAAGAAACGGGCCGTATCGAGCTTGGCCTGATAGAAGCGACGCTCTTCCCCATCCAGCTTGTCCAGTGATACCTCCGCCATGCGTGTCCACAGGTAGGCCAGCGCGGTTAAGCCGAACAGGCGCAGATAGTCGCTCGAAGCCGCAGCGGCTTCATCGGGATTACCCATGCCGTTCTGAGCAATCCAGGCGCTCGCCCGTTGCAGGCGACCGAAGGCCTTGGCCAGCGGTTGAATGAATTCGGCGAGCTGTTCGTTATCCTGGCGCTCCTCGATATAGGCCGCTACAGGCTGGAAGAAACGACGCATGTAACGTCCGAAATGGGCAGACATTTTGCGACCTACCAGATCGAGTGCCTGGATGCCGTTGGTACCTTCGTAAAGCTGGGTGATTCGTGCATCACGAACGTACTGCTCCATGCCGTGTTCACGGATGTAGCCGTGACCCCCGAAGACCTGCACGCCAAGATTGGCGCAATCGAAACCGACATCGGTACCGAAGGCCTTGAAGACCGGAATCAACAGTGCCGCCAGATCCTCTGCCGCCTGGGCCTCGGCTTTGTCGGTCGAACGTTCATAGACGTCGATTTCGCGGGCAATCCAGCTGCCCAGGGCGCGGATGCCTTCCACGTAGGCGCGTTGGGTCAGCAGCATGCGGCGTACGTCCGGATGAACCAGCAACGAATCGGCCGGTTTATCAGGTGACTTGGGGCCCTTCAAGGCACGCCCTTGCAGGCGATCGCGGGCATAGGCCACCGCACCCTGATAGGCGGCATCGCCGATCCCGATCCCCTGCACCCCGACACCGAGACGCGCGGTGTTCATAAAGGTGAACATCGCCCGCATACCTTTGTTGGGTTGACCGATCAACCAGCCGGTGGCGTCGTCGAAGTTCATCACACAGGTGGAGGAGGCCTTGATCCCCATCTTGTGTTCGATGGCGCCGCAGCTAACCCCGTTACCCTCGCCTGCCTCACCATTGGCGTCCGGCAGGAACTTGGGCACAACAAACAGGCTGATGCCTTTGATCCCTGCCGGGGCATCGGGCAGGCGCGCCAGCACCAGGTGGACGATGTTCTCGGTCAGGTCGTGCTCGCCGGCACTGATGAAGATCTTGGTACCGGTCAGTTTGTAACTGCCGCCTTCCTGGGGCACTGCTTTGGTCCTGACCAGACCCAGGTCGGTACCGCTCTGAGGTTCGGTAAGGCACATGGTGCCGGACCAGCTACCGTCGACGAGCTTCGGCAGATAGAGCGCTTTCAACTCATCGTCGCCATGTGCCTCGATGGCGTCATAGGCGCCATGGGAGAGACCGGGGTACATGCCGAACGAGAGGTTGCAGGCACAGAGCATCTCCTGCACCAGCAGGGTGACGGCATTGGGCAGGCCCTGGCCGCCATATTCGGGATCGCAGGCAAAACCCGTCCAGCCCGCTTCGACGTATTGCTGGTAAGCCTGTTTGAAACCGGCGGGGGTGCGAACCTCGCCGTCTTCGAAATGGCAGCCTTCTTCATCGCCACTGCGGTTCAAAGGCAGCAGTACCTCGGTGTATAGCTTGCCCGCCTCTTCCAACACGGCGTTGACCAGGTCGCCGTCGAACTCCTCGCATCCCGGCAGAGCCTGGGTGCGCGCCGGGTCGAACAGCTCGTGATAGATAAACTGGTATTCCCTCAAGGGGGGTTGATACTCGGCCATGTCTTAGTTCCTCAGGGGTTTGCCGGTTTCCAGGATGTGTTCCATGCGCGCCAGGGTGTCCGGGTGACGGGCCAGGCGCATGAATTGATCCAGTTCCAGATCCAGTAACGCCTGTTCGGACAGAGATTCGGTCATATCGGTATCACCGCCGCTGAGAACCTCGATCAGGCCATTGGCCACAACCTGGTCATGCGGGGTCACCTTGCCCAGTTTGACGAAGCTGTCCACGCCCATCTCCATTGCCACGCGTGCGGTGGGACCGGGCAGCTTGACCTCGACCGGTTCGGGCGGGGCGTAACCGTCGACCATCGACAGCACCTTCGCCTTGGCGTCGGCCAGCAGGCGATCCCGGTTCATGGTGATACCGTCCCCTTCGCGCAGGAACATGTAGTCACCCGCCTCGGCAGCGCTCTTGGCCACGGTGGCCACACTGATGGTTTCGAAGGATTTGATCACCGGAGGCATGGGGCCGCCGGGGCGACGCTTGTTCACTGTCCAGCGGGTCAGCAGCTCTTTGCAGCCGCCCCAGCCAGGAATAACGCCGACACCCACTTCCACCAGACCCACATAGGTCTCGGCATGAGCCTGCAACGCATCGCAGTGGAGCAGAATTTCACAGCCGCCGCCCAGGGCCAGGCCGGAAGGCGCGCCGACTACCGGGAAGGGGGCGTACTTGAGGGCCATGTAGGTGTCCTGCCCCTCTTTCACCAGTTGCTTCGACTCTTCCCACATGGCCAGATTGGCGGCATAGACCAGCAGACCCAGGTTGGCGCCGGCGGAGAAGTTGGTCCCTTCGTTGTAGATAACCATCGCCTTGAAACCCATGGCCGGTATCAGTTCGACCGCCTTGCGGATCATGCCCATGATCATCGGGTCCATGGTGTTCATCTTGGAGGTGAACTCCAGACAGACCACGCCGTCGCCGATATCCCACAGGCAGGCGGAGGAGTTCTTCGCCAGTGGCTTGCTGCGACGCTTGATGTCAGCCAGCAGCAGAACACCTTCGGGACGCGGCAGATCGAGGTATTCACCCTCGGTGGTGCGGTACTGCAGCAGGCCGTTTTCGGTGCGATAGAAGGGCTCATCACCGGCGGCTTCGAGCAGCGGCGGTACTGCCATACCCTCGGTGCGCAGGCGCTCGGCGAACCAGGCGCCGCCGATGCGATCGATCAATTCAAACGGGCCGTATTTCCACGCGTAACCGAGACGCATCGCCTCGTCCACAGCATGGATCTGATCGTGGATCTCAGGCACCAGGCTGGCGGCGTAGCTCAACACCTTGGAGAGCACACGCCAGGCGTATTGGCCGCCTTCATCGCTGTGTTGCAGCATGGCCCGCAGACCCAGCTTGGCGGCGTCGACACTCTCCAGGCTCGGTTTGAGCGAGACCGAATACTCACCGGTCTTGAGATTGATACTCTCCTTGACCTTGCCACCCCCCTCGCGGTTGATGCGATAGAAGCCGCCCTTGCCCTTACGTCCGGTATAGCCGTCGGCGATCATCTGCTCCAGCAGCGGCGGGATCTCAGCCTCTGCATCAGATGCGGCATGAGATCGAGACCGACCAGATCGGAGAGGCCGAACACGCCGGTCTTGGGAATGCCAGCCGGTTTGCCGAGCACGGCGTCGGCCACCTCGACGGAAATCCCCATCCGGAAGGCCTCCAGTATGGCGGTCTGAATCCAGTAGATACCGATACGGTTGGCGATAAATCCTGGGGTGTCCTTGCAGTCGACGACGCCCTTACCCAGGCGCTGGTCGCAGAAGGCCTGTACGCGTGAGATGGCTTCGTCTTGGGTTTTGCTACCCTTAACAATCTCCAACAGACGCATATAGCGCGGCGGATTGAAGAAGTGGGTGATGAGGAAATCTTCGGCGAAGCCCGCCGGCATATCCGCCACCAGATGATCCAGCGGTATGCTGGAGGTATTGGAAGAGACCAGCGCACCCGGTTTACGCACCGCATCGATCTTGCGATAGAGGGACTGCTTGATGTCGAGACGCTCGATCACCGCTTCGATGATCCAGTCGCAATCGGCCAGCAACTCCATGTGGTCTTCGATATTGCCGGTGGTCACCAGCTTGGCGTTACGCTTGTGCATAAACGCCGCCGGTTCGGCCTTGAGAAGTTTCTTTACTGCGCTGTCGGCGATGACATTACGCTGCTTCGCCCCTTCCGGCACGATATCGAGCAACACCACCGGCACCCCGGCATTGGCCATGTGCGCGGCTATGCCCGCCCCCATGACGCCGGCGCCGATAACGGCAACCTTGTTGATCTCCATTACAGCGCCTCCAGAATGGTTGCGATGCCCTGACCTCCGCCGATGCACTGGGTGGAGAGTGCGAACTGCTTGCCCTCACGCTGCAACAGGGTGGCCGCCTTGGCGGTGATGCGCGCGCCGCTGGCACCCAGGGGATGGCCCAGCGCAATGGCGCCGCCGTCCAGGTTGATCTTGTCCATATCCAGACCCAGGTCGCGGATACAGGCTAGGGACTGGCTGGCAAAGGCTTCATTGAGTTCGATGATGTCCAGATCGGCCACCTCGAGACCGGCCCGCTGCAGCGCCTTGCGCGTGGCGGCGACCGGACCTATGCCCATGATCTCCGGTGCACAACCGGCTACGGCGATGCTCTTGATCGCGGCAACAGGCTTCAACCCATGGGCTTTTGCATACTCTTCGCTGCAAACCAGGGCGGCACTGGCGCCATCGGTCAGTGGTGATGAGGTACCCGCTGTCACCGAACCGTCCTGAGAGAAGGCCGGCTTGAGACCGGCCAGTCCTTCCACGGTGGTTTCGGGACGGATACAACCGTCCTGCTCCACCAGACCCTTGCCGGTATCGATGGCGACGATCTCATCATTCAGCTTGCCCGCGGCACGTGCGGCGGCGGCTTTCTGGTGACTGAGGACCGCGAACGCCTCCTGCTCAGCGCGGGAGAGTTCATACTTTTTCGCCACGTTCTCGGCGGTCTCACCCATACCCATGTAGGCGGCGGGCAGTCTCTTGTAGAGCACCGGATTCGGCATCGGATTGAAGCCGGTCATGGGTACGCGGGTCATCGACTCGACACCGGCAGCGATAAAGGCATCACCGGCACCCATCATGATGGCGCCGGCCGCCATGTGGATGGACTGCATTGAGGAACCACAGAAACGGTTAACCGTGGTGCCTGCCACTGACTGCGGCAGACCGGCAAGGAAGCCGACCAGGCGTGCCATGTTGAAGCCCTGCTCGGCCTCAGGGAAGGCGCAACCGAGAATCAGATCCTCGATATCTTCCACTGCTATTCCGCTCCTGGCGACCAGAGCCTTGACCACCTGGGCAGCCATATCGTCAGGGCGTACCTTCACCATTTCGCCTTTGCCCGCAAAGGTAAAGGGTGAACGTACATACTCAGCAATCACGACACGCTTCATTGCCTCTCTCCGGATGATTTTGTTGATAGTTAAACGAAACGGGGACGCTTCATTTGGCACGCCCCTCGATAGTGGTGACACACTCCTGCCGCATCTCTTCCAGCTCGATCAGGGTGGTTTCCAGATCCTCGCGCTGCTGTTCCAGTTCATTGATGCGGCGCTCGACCTTCTCCAGCAGCAGCTTTACCTGCTGTACCTTGGAGGGATCGACGTCATAGATATCGAGATACTCCCTGATATCAGCCAGGGTGAAACCCAGACGCTTGCCGCGCAGGATCAACTGCATGCGGGCGCGATCTCGATAGGTGTAGACCCGGGTAGTACCGGCCCGTTGGGGTTTGATCAGCCCCTTGGTTTCGTAGAAACGGATAGCGCGTGGGGTGATCCCCAACTCGTTTGCCAGTTCAGTCACGCTCAAAAGATCTGTGGATGTGGATGTCATACGGGTCTCACTATAGTTGTGGTTGACGTTTACGTCAACTTTCATCCCTATTGGTTATTTCATGGGAGTTTACGGCCGTTTCTGCACGTAAACGATCCACCACCGGCCCATTCTGACGAAATGCGTAACAACTGTCGCTGAAGCGCTCCACTGACTCCTGTGTCCACTCCCCAGGCAGACTCTGAAAGACCACCGTGCCCATGCCGCGCAGCAGATCGATCAGGTGACGGCAACCATCGGCACCCGCGAAATGCTGACTCAGCAGCGCATTCCACCCTTTACCCATACTGCTGCCACGCAGCGATTCGAAGCGCCGGGTAATTTCGCTACAGATCTCAAAAGGGGCGCTATCCATACGCAGCTGGATTTCCCGGACCAAGCCATCGGTGCCAAGCAGAATGCGGATGGACATATCATGCAGCGCCTGCCCCGCCGGCAACTCGCGATCAAAGCCGACCCGGGTGTCGTAGGCCTTGGTGTCGATCAAGCGGCTCTCTATCTCCAGGCAACCATCCACGTGCAACCAGCTTTGGTGCTCGATGGAGCGATGATGCATGGCTCTACGCGACGGGGTTTCACTCATGCTTCACTCACCTACATGTTGGGATAGCTGGGTCCACCGCCCCCTTCAGGGGTGCGCCAGACGATGTTTCGGGAAGGATCCTTGATGTCGCAGGTTTTGCAGTGCAGACAGTTGGCCGCATTGATCTGCAATCGGGGCTTGCCCTCTGCGCCGTCATGCAGGATCTCGTAGACCCCTGCTGGGCAGTAGCGCTGTTCCGGCGCGTCGTAGTCGGCCAGATTGACCGTGATCGCCAACTCCGGGTTGTTCAGGGTCAGGTGACAGGGCTGGTCCTCCTCATGGCTGACATTGGCAATGAACACGGAGGAGAGGCGATCGAAACTGATAACGCCATCGGGCTTGGGATACTCGATCGGTCTGCACTGGTCGATAGGCTTGAGGGTGGTGTAATCCGCCGTTCTGTCGTGCAGAGTCAACGGCAGCTTGCCGCGGAACAGGTTCTGGTCGATGAAATTGAAGCTGCCGCCGGCCATGATGCCGAAGCGGTGCAGCGCCGGACCAAAATTGCGGCCGCGGTAGAGTTCGTCGTAGAGCCAGGAGTTGCCTACCGCATCGGCATAGCGCTTGAGATCGCGATCTGCGGGCTCATTGCCGCTCAGGGCTTCGAACACCGTTTCCGCGGCCAGCATGCCTGACTTCATGGCGGTATGAGCGCCCTTGATCTTGGCGAAGTTAAGCGTGCCCGCATCGCAGCCCAGCAGCAGGCCGCCGGGGAAATGCTGCCTGGGCAGCGCGTTGAGCCCACCCTTGGCGATGGCCCGCGCGCCGTAACTCAGGCGCTTTCCCCTCTCCAGCACACGGCGGATCTCCGGGTGTTGCTTGAAACGCTGAAACTCTTCAAACGGGGAGAGATAGGGGTTGGCATAGTTGAGATCGACGATCAGCCCGAGTGCCACCTGACCGTCGGCGGCATGGTAGAGAAAGGAGCCGCCGCTGGCGCCGCTCTCGGAGAGTGGCCAACCCGCGCCGTGAACCACCAGCCCTGGCTGGTGCTTGTCCGGTTCCACCTGCCACAGCTCCTTGATGCCCAGCCCATAGTGCTGAGGATCGCAATCTGCATCCAGTTGGTAGCGCTCGATAAGTTGCCTGCCCAGATGACCACGGCAGCCTTCGGCAAACAGCGTGTAGCGCCCGCGCAGTTCGATGCCGGGTTCGAAGCCCGCTTTCTCTTCCCCGTCCTTGCCCCGCCCCATGTCACCGGTGATGACCCCTTCGACCTGACCCGCATCGTTAATCAGCAGTTCTGCCGCTGGATAACCGGCAAAGATATCGACACCGGCCTGCTCCGCCTTTTCGCCCAGCCAACGGCAGAGGTTGCCGAGGCTAACGATGTAATTACCCTCGTTATGCATGGTTCTGGGGGCCAGCATGCTGGGCATGCGCAGTGCGCTCTCGGGACCGGTAAAGAGCATCACCTTGTCTTCGCTCACCGGGGTATCCAGCGGCGCACCCTGGCTCTGCCACTCGGGCAGCAGTTCATCCAACGCACGGCTTTCGAACACCGCTCCGGAGAGGATATGGGCCCCAATCTCCGAGCCTTTCTCCAGTACGCAGACGGAGAGTTCGTGGTTCTGTTGCTGCGCCAGTTGGCGCAAACGGATCGCGGCGGAGAGTCCGGCAGGTCCAGCGCCGACGATCACCACGTCGAATTCCATGATTTCGCGTTCCATCAGGTCATCCTCTCGCTAAAACGTTGCTCGAATCAGTCCAGGCTGGCGGTCAATTCCGGTAGCACCTCGAATAGATCGCTCACCAATCCATAGTCGGCCACTTCGAAGATGGGCGCGTCTTCATCCTTATTGATGGCAACGATCACCTTGCTCTCCTTCATGCCCGCCAGGTGTTGGATCGCACCGGAGATACCGACCGCGATGTAGATATCCGGCGCCACGATCTTGCCGGTCTGACCCACCTGGTAGTCGTTGGAGATGAACTTGGCGTCAACCGCTGCGCGGGAAGCGCCTACTGCCCCTCCCAGCTTGTCGGCCAGTTGCTCAAGAAGGGCGAAGTTCTCCTGGCTGCCCACACCGCGGCCGCCGGAGACAACCACCCGCGCGGTGGTGAGATCGGGACGGTCAGACGCGGTGAGATTGCGCGAAACAAACCGGGAAACGGGATCACCGTTGACTGGAGAGAGGGGCTCGACCGGTGCTGCATCGCCAGCCGCCTCGGCTGGCGCGAAAGCAGTGCCGCGTATCGTGAGCACCTTGATCGCATCAGCGCTACGCACGGTGGCAATGGCGTTACCCGCATAGATGGGACGCTTAAAGGTGTCGGCATCGACCACTTCGATCACTTCAGAGAGCTGGGCCACATCAAGCAGGGCCGCAACCCGTGGCATCAGGTTTTTACCGAAGGTGGTGGCGGAAGCCAGCAGATGACTGTAGGCGCTGCCGATGCTGGCGAGCAGAGCGGCCAGCGGTTCGGCCAGACCCTGACCATAGTTGGCGTCGTCACACAACAGCACCTTGGCAACGCCATTCAGGGCAGCGGCCTCATCGGCCACACCCTGGCAGCCTTCACCGGCTACCAGTAGCGTTACCTCGCCCAGTTGGGCTCCCGCAGTGACCGCATTACGCGTTGCCGGGCTCAGCGCCCCATTATTGTGTTCAGCAATGACCAGAACGCTCATCAGAGTACCCTCGCTTCGTTACGCAGTTTGTCCACCAGTTCAGCCACATCGGCCACCTTGATTCCGCCACTGCGTTTGGGTGGCTCTTCCACCTTCAATATTTCCAATCGCGGGCGGATATCGACCCCCAGATCGGCGGGAGTGATGACCTCCAAAGGTTTCTTCTTGGCCTTCATGATATTGGGCAGCTTGACGTAGCGCGGCTCGTTGAGACGCAGGTCGGCGGTAACTACCGCAGGCAGCGGCAGGGCAAGGGTCTCAAGCCCGCCATCGATCTCCCGGGTCACTTCCACTTCGCCTTCGTTCAACACCACCTGGGAAACAAAGGTTCCCTGCCCCCAGCCCAGCAACGCAGCCAGCATCTGGCCGGTCTGGTTGTTGTCATCATCGATCGCCTGCTTGCCCATAATGATCAGGTCAGGCTTCTCTTGCTTGACTACCTCAGCCAGTAGTTTCGCCACCGCCAGCGGCTGCAACTCTTCACCGCTCTCTACCAGAATCGCCCGGTCCAGACCCATCGCCAGCGCGGTGCGCAAGGTCTCCTGACAGGCGCTCTTGCCCAGAGAGACCGCCACGCCCTCGTCGGCCTTGCCCGACTCACGTAGACGCACCGCCTCTTCCACGGCGATCTCGTCAAAGGGGTTCATCGCCATCTTCAGATTGGCCAGATCGACACCGCTGCCGTCAGCCTTGACGCTGATCTTCACGTTGGCGTCGACCACGCGTTTTACGCAAACAAGAATCTTCATTCATCGCTCCTGTGCATCGGAACCTGCTCACCAGGCCCTGTCATCAAAATCCATCATGCAAGCGCCACCCGCTTCGATGGCCCGGTAGTGGGCCTCTGCACGGGGCAGAATACGCCGTATAAAAAAGCGGGCGGTTTTTACCTTCGCCTGGTAGAACAGGGCTTCATCCCCATCCCGCAGGTTCAGTCCGATCTCCGCCATCCGCACCCACATAAATGCGAGCGCGGCAAGTCCAAACAGCTGCAGAAAATCCACTGCCCCGGCACCTATCTCGGCTGGATTCGTGGCGGCATTTCGCAGCAGGGTTTCTGTCGCGCTTTCCAGCTGCTGCGCAACCTCAGCCAATGGCGCGGTAAATTCCGCCAGAGCGGCATCGCCCTCTCTCTCTTTCAGATAGTCCCGCACAGGGATCAGGAACCGCTCGATCAGCGCTCCATCCGCCATTGGCAGTTTTCGTCCCACCAGATCCATCGCCTGCACGCCGTTGGTGCCTTCGTAGAGCTGACCGATACGGGCATCGCGCACCAGTTGCTCCATGCCGTGCTCACGCACATAGCCGTGACCGCCATAGATCTGCACACCCAGATTGGCCACCTCGAAGGCAGCATCGGTGAAGTAGGCCTTGACCACCGGCGTGAGCAAGGCCACCAGTTGGTCGGCCTGTTGACGCGCTTGCGGATCGCTGGCGTGATTGGCGAAGTCGAGCTGTTGCGCCACCCAGACGGAGAGCGCGCGGCAGCCTTCGGTCAAGGCACGCATGGTAAGCAGCATGCGGCGGATATCAGGGTGAACGGTTAGCGGATCAGCTGCGGCATCGGTCTGTTTTGCTCCGCCCGGTGCGCGTCCCTGCAGGCGCTCCTGGGCATAGGCCACGGCATTCTGGTACGCCACCTCAGCAATCCCCAGGCCCTGCATGCCGACTGCCAGCCGCTCGGTGTTCATCATCTTGAACATCGCACGCATGCCTTTGTTCGGTTCACCAACCAGCCAGCCTTTGGCGTCATCAAAATTTATGACACAGGTGGCCGAAGCCTTGATTCCCATCTTGTGTTCGATGGCACCGCAGGTGACGTTGTTGGGCTCACCCAGACCGCCCTCGCTATCAGGCACTATCTTCGGCACCAGAAAGAGACTGACGCCTTTGATCCCTGCGGGTGCGTCCGGTGTGCGTGCGAGTACCAGATGAACGATGTTTTCACTGAGGTCGTGCTCGCCTGCGGTGATGAAAATCTTGCTGCCGGTGATGCGGTAGCTGCCGTCCGTCTGCGACACCGCACGGGTACGCAGCAGGCCGAGATCGGTACCACAGTGCGCTTCGGTGAGGCACATGCAGCCACTCCACTCGCCTGATGCCATGCGGGGAAAATAGAGATCTTTCAATGCCGGGTCGGCATAGCTTTCAAGCGCGCCCCAGGCACCGTGGGTAAGGCCGGGGTATAGACTGAAAGAGAGGTTGCAGCCACAGATCATCTCGTCGACCAGCATGTGCAGGGATTTGGGCAGACCCTGACCGCCATACTCGGCATCGAAGGCGATGCTGTTCCAACCTGCCTCCACGAAGTCCCGGTAGGCTGCCTTGAAACCCTCGGGAGTGGTCACCTTGCCGTCTTGCCAGTGGCAGCCCTCCTCGTCGCCGCTGCGATTGATGGGCAACAGACGCTCGCTGACGAACTTGCCCGCCTCATCCAGGATCGATTCCAGGGTCTCCCGATCCATCTCCTCGAAACCCGGCAGCGCCCGCAGGGCCTCACCCTGGTGGAGTTCATAGTAGGCAAACAGCATGTCGCGAATTGGCGCTCGGTAGAGTGGCATGCGGCGGTTCCTCAAGATGAAATATGCATCTATGTGACGCAGTGGTAATCTAGTTGACGTTAACGTCAATGTCAACCACCGCTACTCCATCGAGCACAAATGTTTCACCCGGGAGCGCGATGATCGCGCCGGGATCGTTGTTCAGATGCGGATTTCGATACGGAGGGACTTACTGCCTGCGTCGAACTCGAGCCAGGATGAATGCGGCTTGATCGGCCAGGATGTTCCGGCCCTGCAGCAGCAGGTGCTCAGCGTAACAAGGTGCGTAGGGGACCGACAGCAGCTCTACGCCCCACTCCTGCGGCGTCTTGTTCCGCTTGCGGATACTGTTGCAAACGAAACATGCAGCGACAACGTTAGTCCACACATCCTTACCACCTCGACTACGCGGGATAACATGGTCTCTCGTCAGGTGTCTGGGAGAAGACGATTCCCCGCAGTACTGGCAGGTATTCGAGTCGCGTTCGAACAAGGCCCGGTTGGTCAATGGTGGGACATAGCCATCGGACCAGAGGCGTGGTACCACCTTTGCCTTAGTCAACAGGATCGAAGAGACTTCGACGCTCGAACGTAGACCGGATACACGGTTCGTCCCGCCATAGAACACGCGGGACTCTTCACCCAGCGGCGCGATGACGCGATCGGTCGCCAATAGGTGAATAGCCGTTTCTACTGTCATCCATGATCTCGGGTTCCCGGCCCTATCCAAAGCCAGAACCGCTGTTTTGGTTTGGAGCCCCAGCATGTCTAAATCTCCTTAGTTGTAGGTTGATCCATTACGTGATCTTCAACAATTCGAAATACTGAAACCCTTATTGGCATCTCTGGGCAGACTCGAACTGCCAACCTCTGGTATCGCACACCAACGATCTCACCAGTTGATCTACAGGGATAATATTAACCCGGCAACTCAATATGTCGTCTTCAGCCGACTGTCGGAGTCGAACCGACGAAAAGGTCGCTTACAAGGCGACTGCAATAGACCACTATGCGAAGTCGGCATCGATGGTGCGTAGGGCGGGACT
>JARRNY010000111.1:0-9165 GCA_037384445.1 Candidatus Thiodiazotropha sp. | reverse complement strand
TGAGCCGGCGTTAACACCCTCTGCGGTGACACCCGCCGTTGAGACCGGTCTGATCCGTCGCCTTGAGGAGGAGTACAAAGCCACCCTGCGTCAGGCGATCGAAGCCAACAAGATCTACCCGCGCCGCGCCGTGCGTCTGCGCCAGCAGGGCGAGGTCAAAATCGGATTCACCATTCTCAGGGACGGTAGCATTGAAGATGTGCGGATCATCCATAGCTCGGGCAGCAATCTATTGGACAAAGCGACGCGTAACGCCGTAGAACGGATCAACGGCCAATTCCCGTTTCCCGAAGAGCTGCCGCGATCGCAGTGGAAATTTACTGTTCCAGTCAATTATGCGCTCCGCTGAAAGCCATTTCGTTACTGCCCTGAATAGCACTGACCTAAGTGAAACCTGCCGAGTGAGTCAAACAAGAGCGGTGCGGCAAGCCGCCGCCTTACGGCTTAATTAACTGTTTTCTGCGTTTCCCAACGCCTTATGGTGGGGCTGGGCCCCACCCTACCCATTTGATCAGAGCGAGTGAAACCTGCCGAGTTAGTCAAACAAGAGCGGTGCGGCTTGCCGCACCCTACGGTTTAATTAACTGTTTCCTGTGTTTCCCAACGCCTTATGGTGGGGCTGGGCCCCACCCTACCCATTTGATCAGAGCGTAGGGTGGGGCCCAGCCCCACCAATCACGGCCGAAATTCAATGTTTGCATTCGCCATTGGCGGTGATATCTGAACCTGACGGGGAATCAGGTAGTTTGTCTATTTACTTTCAGCCACCGGCCGCAAGAGAGTAGCCACCCCATGCCGACCTGGCGACAGCTCTCCCTGATTACGCTTCCCGCACTCTGCCCGACCCAGCGGGATACGGTTCCATATCCGCTCGTGAAGATAGTAGAGCACCATTTTGGTCACGATCTCGGTCGAGCCGATGGCGGCGGCGATGGTCAGATCTCCGGTAAAGAACCAGGAGAGCAACAGGGTGTCGATCGACCCGGTCACACGCCAGGAGAGGGCCTTCACCAGACTGCGGATAGGGCGTTCCGAGGCGACTGCCGATTGCGAAATTTCGTCTGCGTTCTTATCAGCAAAGGAGATGAGCATGTTTGCGCTTCCTGTTCAGGCTTCAAGGACAACCGGCTGGTAACCGGCCTGCAACGAACCGATCTTGTGCAGGTAGGCGAGAAGCTGGTTGACTGCCTCTGCCACTGAGATCTCACCGGCATTGATATGCACCTCCGGCGCTTCCGGCACCTCATAGGGACTGTCGATGCCAGTGAACTGTTTGATCTCGCCCCGTGCCGCTTTCGCATAGAGCCCCTTGGGATCGCGCTCCTGACAGACCGAGATCTCGGCATCCACAAAGACTTCGACGAACTGACCCTCGGGCATGATCTCCCTGACAATCCGGCGATCTGCGCGAAAGGGAGAGATGAAAGCGGCCAGCGTAATCAGGCCCGCGTCGGCCATCAGCTTTGCCACCTCACCGACACGGCGGATGTTCTCCTGTCGATCATCGTCGCTGAAGCCCAGGTCCCGGCATAGTCCGTGACGAACGTTGTCACCATCGAGCAGATAGGTGTGATAGCCCTGCACTGTCAGAATCTGCTCCAGGGCGCCGGCGATGGTCGACTTACCGGAAGCGCTCAAGCCGGTAAACCAGATCACCAGCGGTTTCTGAAATTTCTGTTCGGCACGTGACTCCTGGTCCACCGGGTGGGAGTGCCAGACGATATTGCTCTTGCTCATGTGAATTGCTCCTATAAAAATAATTGGTAAATGGAAATCGCTTCTGAATCGTTCGCTATAACGCAAAGTGCGCAGAGAAAGTCCCTTCTGCATCTCAGGAGTCGGAGTCGACTTTGTCGACTCCGACTCCTTGCTATGTGAATCCTGAGTGGGTGGATTCGCCTCGCTCTTGGATTGCCTATTACGCTTCTCGCTGCCCCCTCTCCCTGGCCCTCTCCCGCGAGGGGAGAGGGAATCCACAGATCAGGAACAGAGCTAACCGGATAGCTTGTACTTGCGACCAGACTGGACATTTGCGATGCACTCGAAAAGTACGTCCCCTCTCCCCTCGCGGGAGAGGGCCAGGGAGAGGGGGAGAGATATAAGCCGTAAGCGCAGCGAAACCCCCAACTCAAAACGCTCGCTTCAGGGCGTATGAAAAAGCCTTTGCGCACTTGGCGCTTCATAACGTGCTTTGCGTTATACAAAAACTATTCGTGTATCCCACACTCCCGCTTCAGTCCAAAGAAGCGCGTCTCCTCCTCCCGCATACCCAGTTGCAGCGGGCGGCTGGTATGACTATCGCCGACGGAGACGTAGCCCTTCTCCCATAGCGGGTGGTAGGGCAGTCCGTGCTTCTGCAGGTAGCGGTGAACATCCCGGTTGTGCCAATCGATGATTGGGTGGATCTTGAAACGCCCTTCCTGAAGTCGCACCACCGGCAGCTCGGCACGACTCTCTGATTGCTGACGGCGCAGCCCGGCAAACCAGGTGCCGACGTTGTGGCTCTTCAGAGCATGCTGCAACGGCTCGACCTTGTTGATGCGGTTGTAGAGTTCGATGCCGCTCAGCCCCTGCTCCCACAGTCGGCCGTATCGACGCTCCTGCCAGGCCGGCGACTGCTGAGGGCGAAAGACCTGTAGATTGAGCCCTAGCCGATCCGCCAATTGATCGATGAAGTCATAGGTCTCCGGAAACAGATAACCGGTATCCACCAGCACCACCGGGATATCGGCTTGGATACGGGTTACCAGATGCAGCATCAGTGCGCCCTGGATACCAAAGCTGGAGGTCATCACATGATTTCCTGGCAGATAGTGCAGCGCCCATTCAACCCGCTGTTCGGCACTCAGCCCTTCGAGTTTGCGGTTCACACGATCGAGGTTCCCGGCGGCTTCCAGCTCCGACGGCGAGAGTTGTTCAAGCGGTCTCATGGTAGTCCTCCGCAGGATTGATCACCGGCTTCACCATCTCACGACGGATGACGAAGTCACCGAAGCGTTCGTTTGAAAGACGGTTGGCAACATAGAGAGAGAACAGGCTATCGAGCGTCTCCAGCAATTCTTTCTCGTTGAGATTCCTGCGATAGAGCCGGTTGAGCCGCAGACCGGTGCCATCGCCTCCCAGCTGCAGGTTGTAACGACCCGGGCCTTTGCCAATCAGCCCGACCTCTGCCACATAGGGACGGGCGCAGCCGTTGGGGCAGCCGGTCATGCGCATAACAATGGCTTGCCGGACGATACCGTGACGCATCGCCAACGCCTCGATCTTTTCCAACAGTTCAGGAAAATAGCGCTCGGCCTCGGCCATCGCCTGGGGGCAGGTCGGCAGCGCCACGCAGGCAATGCTGGCCAGACGGGTTGGACTCTGCGTGTCCGGCAGCAGACCGTGATGACGGGCCAGTTCCGTCACCGCTGCCTTCTGCTCAGCCGGCACGCCGGCCACGATCAGATTCTGATTGGCGGTAATGCGAAAGTCGCCCTGATGGATTTCGGCGATCTCCCGCAGCCCGCTCATCAGACTGGCGCCGGGTAGATCGGCCACCCGGCCGTTTTCGATAAAGAGGGTCAGATGCCAGCGACCCTCCCCGTCCTCTACCCAGCCATAGCGGTCGCCCTGGCTGGTGAATTGGACATGACGGGAAGGGGCAAAACGCAGGCCGGCGCGTTGCTCGACCTCGGCCACGAAGGCATCCAGGCCCATGCGTTCAATGGTGTACTTGAGCCGGGCATGTCGGCGGCTGACCCGATCGCCATGATCCCGCTGTACGCTGACCACTGCTGCGGCTACCGCCAGGGTCTGCTCCGGCGGAATAAAACCCAACTCGTCGGCCAGTCGCGGGAATGTCGTGGCATCGTCATGAGTGGCGCCCATGCCGCCACCGACCAGCACATTGAATCCCAACAGCTTCTCACCATCGGCGATGGCGACGAATCCCAGATCATTGGTATAGACGTCCACATCGTTGTGCGGTGGCACCGCGACTGCGGTCTTGAACTTACGCGGCAGGTAGGTCTCGCCATAGAGCGGTTCCGACTCGCCCCCGGCCACCGGCTCGCCATCGAGCCAGATCTCATGATAGGCGCGGGTCTTCGGCAGCAGATGTTCGCTGATACGTTGCGCCCATTGGTAGACCTCGGCATGCAGCGCGGAGTGCTCCGGATTGGAGTTGCAGAGCACATTGCGATTGACGTCGCCGCAGCCGCCGATGGAGTCGATCATGGCCTGATTGATGCGCTGGATCAGGGGCTTGAGGTTGCGTTTCAGAATGCCGTGGTATTGAAACGTCTGCCGCGTGGTGAGGCGGATGGTGCCGTTACCCAGCTCCCTGCCCACCGCATCGATCGCCAGCCACTGTTTGGGTGTGCAGACGCCGCCGGGTAAACGGGCGCGCAGCATGAAACTGTAGTAGGGCTCCAGGAACTGGGACTGGCGCTCCACTCGCTGGTCGCGGTCGTCCTGTTCATAGAAGCCGTGAAATTTGCTGATCTGCGCATCGTCGGCAGAGAGTGCACCGGTTGCCGCATCGGCCACGCTCTGCTTCAGGGTGCCGCGCAGATAACGGCTATTGGCCTTGATCAGTTCGTTGGGGTTGATCGGAGTATCCATCAGTAGACATCTCTCTGGTAGCGGCCCTGCTCGCGCAGGGACTCGATGTATTCGTCAGCCGCCTCTTCATCGAGACCGCCCTGGGCCTGGGCAATCCCCTGCAGGGATTGACGCACCGCCCGCTCCATGGCGATGCCGCCGCAGACGTAGAGATGGGCCCCTTCCTGTAACCAGCGGTAGAGCTCGGCGCCCTCTTCATAGAGGCGGGCCTGCACGTAGGTGCGGTCGCCCTCATCTCGGGAGAAGGCGAGACTGATCCGATTCAGCAACCCCTGTTTGCGGTAGTTGAGCCAGTCGCTCTGGTAGAGAAAGTCGCGGTGGAAGTGGCGGTTACCAAACACCAGCCAGTTGGCGCCGCTGGCGCCTGCCGCCTCGCGTTCCTGCAGGAAGGCACGATAGGGGGCGACGCCGGTACCGGCACCGACCATGATGATGGGCGTATCGTTAGTCTGCGGCAGCCGGAAGCCCGGGTTCTCCGCCACATAGACCCCCAGCTTGTCGCCTTCGGCAATGCGCCGGGTGAGGAATCCGGAAGCGCCGCCAAGATGATCACGCGCATGGGCCTGGTAGCGCAGGGTGGAGACGGTGAGATGGATCTCATCCTCGTAAGCCGCCTGGCTGGAAGCAATGGAGTAGAGCCGGGGCTGCTGCGAATGGAGCAGAGCGACCAGACGATCGGCATCCACTTGCGCCGGATAAGCCTGCAGTAGATCGATGAACTGCCGCTCGCCGGCAAACCGGCGAAGCCTCCCGGCATCTTCACTCAGAGCAGACAATTTCGCGTCACCGGCAACCCCGGCCCAGGCTTTGGCGACACTGGGATGGAGCTGCGTCAGCTCCAGACGCTCACTCAGCGCCTGCTCCAGGCTGAGCGGGGTTTCACCCCGCGAAACCGGCGTCTCACCCGCGAGCCCGGTCAATGAGAGGATCTCCTCGACCAGCGTCGGATCGTTGCGGAAGAAGAGGCCCAGTGCGTCGCCGGGGCGATAGCGAATTGCCTCGGCGTCGATCTCCAGCGCGAGGTGGTGCACCTCGGCTACAGCGTCTGCCGTGGTAATCCGGCGGCGCTCAAGCAACTCAGCCTGATAGGGGTGGTTGCGGTCATTTCTGCTGGCGGACGGCGCCGGCTGCAATGGGATCACTCGCGACTGCTCAGGTTGAACCTTCTCCACCTCCCGCAACAGCTGGGTCTGCCACTGCGCCGACAACGGTTGGAAATCCACATCGGCATCGATACGCGCCAGCAGGGCCTCTGCCCCGGTAGCCTGCAGCAGGGCATCCAACTCCTTGGCCGCCCGATTGAAAAACTCATAACTGGAGTCGCCGAGACCGAACACCGCATAGTGAAGACCGTCGAGCCGCGGCGTCTTTCTACTCTTGAGAAACTTGAACAGCTCATGGGCGCTCTCTGGCGGCTCCCCCTCACCCTGGGTACTGATCACCGCCACCAGCAGCCGCTCCTTGGCGAGGTCACGCGGCCGGTACTGATCGGCCGCGATCAGCCGCGGCGCGTAACCGCGAGCCGTGGCGCTATCGGCCAGCGCTTCCGCAACGCTGCGGGCATTCCCCCCCTGGGTGGCGTAGAGGATGGTCATCGCCGGCGACTCATTGGCCGCTCTGGCGGAGGTGGGCTCTAACGCCCCAAGCCCGGCGAGATAGCCACTGGCCCAGGCCAGCTGTTCATGATTCAACCCTTGCACTGCCTGTTGCAGGCGTGAGAACTGCAATCCATCAAGTGGATGTGGTGGAAAACCAACGGCACTCCTTGCTCTATTCTGCATGCTGACACTACCTCGATTTGAAATTTTGATGATCGATTGGGTAGTAATCTTGGTTGCCGTTGTATATCTTGTGAAGTTATATATTTTAATTATCTATCTGAAAGCGAGATATGGAACTACGACAACTCAACTCACTGGTCGCCCTGGCGGAGTCTGGCTTCAACGTCACCCAGGCAGCGGAACAACTCTGTGTCGTGCAGTCAGCCGTCTCCCAACATCTGGCCCGTTTGGAACAGGAGCTGGGGACCCAGCTCTTCGTGCGCAAGGGCAAACGTCTGATCGCCCTCACTGCGGCAGGCGAAGGGGTGCTCAACTACGCACGCCAGGCGCTGGCTATTCGTGAAAACATCCTCGCCATCGGCCGCGATCATGTCGAAGAGGGCAGCGGCGTGCTGCGTATCGGTACCACCCATACCCAGGCGCGTTATGTACTGCCGGCGGTGATCCGCGCCTTCCGCGCTATCTTCCCCGCGGTCAGCCTGCAGATTCACCAGGGCACGCCGCAGGAGATCGTCGAGATGGCCATCAAGGACCGGGTCGACTTCTCCATCTGCACCGAAGAGCTGGGTGAGCACTCCTCTCTCAATGCCATTCCCTGCTATCGCTGGAACCGGGGTCTCATCGCCCCCGTCGGGCACCCCGTTTTCGCACATAAACCACTCTCATTGGAGAGCATCTGCAGCTATCCCCTGATCACCTACACCTTCGGCTTCACCGGCGCCAGCCACATGCAGACCACCTTTGCGCGGGCCGGCCTGAAGCCCGACGTAGTACTCTCCGCCGCCGATACCGACGTCATCAAAACCTATGTAAGGGAAGGCATGGGCATAGGCCTGATTGCCAGCATGGCCTACTCGCCTGAGCAGGACAGCGACCTGGAGATGCGCGACCTCAGCCACATGCTGCCCTGGGAGACCACCTGGGTGGCCTATCACAAGGACAAATACCTGCGGCGCTATCAGCAGAAGTTCATCGATCTGATGGACGAGATGGTGCTGGAGAATGGAGTAACCAAGCGAACCTGATTCAGCGCTTGCGCTGTGACGGCAGGTACTGCTGTTCCCACGCTTCCAACTCTTGCAGGGTCAGCTGAATGAGCTTCGCCGGGTCTTTCTCAATGAGGGTTTTTTTCTGCTTTGGGATTCTCACCGAGCTTCCCAAATGTTTGTTCGACCAGACCACCAACTCGATCATCATTGAGATCAGGTCCTTGCCGATCGGCGTGAGGTAGTACAGCTTTCGGCGCTGACTATCCGGATGTGGCAGTGAAGCGACCAACCCGTCTCTCTCCAATTTCTTCAGCCGGTCCGTCAATATACCGCTCGATATCTGCTCCTCAGTTTTCAGCATGTCCTTGTATTCATGCAGACCCAGGAACATCAGGTTACGAATAACCAGCAGTGTCCAGTGATCCCCTAAGACATCCAAGGCACAGGCGATAGGACAGCCTGAACGATCTTTATGTTCGAGTTTGGCAACCATAATTTAATACTTGCATAATAGAATTGTTTTACTAGAATACTTCTATTATAGAATTATTATCGAGCATGGCAAACCGATGCCCTACGACGACGAACTGGCGCAACGCATTAGGAAGCTGACATCCGGCAGAGCGGAAGTCACCGAAAAGAAGATGTTTGGTGGCGTCTGTTTTTTTCTCAACGGTAACATGCTGTGTGGCGTTGAGGTTGGGCGCTACATGTTCCGCGTGGGTAAGGAACAGGAAGCAATAGCACTCAAAAAACCCGGGGCCTCTCCCATGTTGACGACAGGCAGACCTCTGGGCGGCTTTGTGCATGTCGCCAAAGAGGCTTGTAAAGGAGCCGCGCTCAAAGAGTGGCTGACATTTGCCGAGCAATTCGTCGGCACACTGGCACCGAAGCAGGCAAAAAAACAGCACAGTTTACGCCAAGCGAGACAATGACCGACTATCAAACCGCTATCATCTGTACGATCCCTATCGTCCGCGCATATCAGGCAATTACGCAAGAGATGTTTGCTTGGTGGACACCCATGAGCGCCCCATTTGTCACTGTCGGCGACAGAGCCAAAACGAACTTTGGCGGACCTTCTTTCTGGGTGTTCGAAGCGACGATTCTGAGCAAGCCGGATTTTATCGAACTGATCTGCTGTGAATCTCATATGGTTACAGATTCACTGGATGATCCCCACGAGTGGCTGGGTACCAAACTGCGATTTGCGCTCACCGAACAGGACGCCAGGACCTCCATCATTTTTACCCATTGCGGCTTAAACCCGGAGCTGCAGTGTTACGAAATCTGCAAAGCCGGCTGGGACCACTACATCCCCGGCAGTCTGAAACGTTACCTTGAAGGAGAAGGTGGCAAACCAAATTCTTACCAGGAGCCAATTACATGAAGAAAATTGGACTGTTTGTCGTTGTCTACTTCGCCATTACCATGTCCTGGGCTTACCCCTGGCATTTGATCTGGTTTCATGACCTCTATGTTTCCTGGGGCGCTATGCAACGTGCAGACCCGATTATCTCTCTCGGTATTGTCGCCATTCTGATACAGGGAGCCGTCATCGGCTATCTCTACCCTTTCTATTACAAGGGGGGTTCGCCCATTCTCCAGGGAATCAAATTCAACCTTATCATTGGACTGATGACCTATACGGCCATGGGATTTGCCACCGCCGCAAAATTTGACATCGAACCGGTCTCGCATTTTCTGATGTTTCACACACTCTTCCAGGCTGTGCAATTCACTTTGACAGGCGCTGCTCTCGGATTGATATTCAAAGAGCAAGCATAACT
>JARRNY010000110.1:0-14812 GCA_037384445.1 Candidatus Thiodiazotropha sp. | reverse complement strand
TGTGCTCCCCTCCTGGGTGCTATCAGTGGATAGCAGGCAGGTTAGAGTGCCTTTGCCGTTGTGAATTTTATGATCCAGGGTAATCCAGGCTTCCAGATCGTGATCGCTCGTGCTCATCGCGCACACTATCTCGTGATCCAGAAACAGTCGTGACCAGGCTACCACCCAGCGTAGTTCACCCCCCAGGGGTTGGGGATAATAAAACGAGATACCGTCTGCGGATATCTGGCGCAGGTATTGACGGCCCCGACGAAGCGCGATGTGATTCCTGCGTAACTCCGCTAAACGGTGGATAAAACGATAAACATCGTGTTGCTCGTTGAAAAAGTGCCGGCCGCTACTCTGCAGTGAGCCGAACGGACCGCCGAACATGCATTCGCGCAGAAAAGCATCGCTAAAATCAGTGGGGGCGTTCTCTTCAAAGCGTCGCTTATCAGCGCCGTTGAAACCCTGTTCAGTGCCGTAGTAGATGCATGGGATACCCGCAGTGGTGAGGTTGAGCCCGAGGGCCGCGCATAGGTGGTTATAGCTGTCGGCTTTATCACCACAAAAGCGGTATTTGTACTGGGCGCCGACCTGATCATGATCGTCGAACATGGTGACAATATGACGGGCGTACCACTGATGAGTGTGCTTGTTGTCCAGCAGACTATTGCGAAACAGATCGAAATAGCCCTCCTGTTCAGCCGTCTCGGGATTGCCTGGGCTGCGGTACCCCTTAGCCAGATACTCCAGTTTGTCAGGAATGTCGTTAATCCCAAGGGCGGCATTGATACCTGTCGTGTTAACCAGGTTCACCGCGTGGGCGCGCCCACCGGTTATCTCGCCAATGAGGTAAAAATTCTCCTTACCCAGAGACTGAGCGAATTCGTGAATCTCATTGGCAAAGCGTCGTACCGCTCCGGGTTCCATGTGTTTGACGGTATCCACCCGATAGCCATCGATGTCGGCATAGGCGATCCAGAACTGGTAGACGCGACACAGATGCTCCAGGGTTGCTGACGATCGGAATTCATGAATACGGCGCAGAATATCCCAAGAGATCGCCGGGTCGGAGTTGGCGTCTCCGTGCTTCAGATCCTTCAATGAAAAGAAATCACCGTCCAGGAATTCCGGGTAAGCATCCCAGCCGCGAATCTGCCCCTGGCGGCCCCAGTTATCCGGCGCCTGGAATTCACTTGGCCATACAGCGCTTGTAGCGCTCGCCTGTGGGTTGCTGGTCAGATTCTGAAAGGGCAGACTCCCCGCATCATCGGCGTGTTTACGGTAGCCCTGCACCGGCCACTGTTCGCCGTGACTATAGAAATAGGGCTGGTTGTCTCGATAGGTATACACATCGCCTGCATGGTTCAGGATGACATCCAGGATTACCCTGATTCCGACGTCGTGGGCTGCGGCGACAAACGTTTTCAACTGCTCGCGGGTACCGAAATGGGGATCAACATCGAGGAAATGCTGGATGCCGTAGCCGTGGTAGTCTGCGCTGCCGCTGACCTGTCGAAACACAGGACTCAGCCAAACCGCAGTCACACCGAGTCGTTTGAGGTAGCCCAACTTGTCCTGCAATCCAGATAGCGTCCCACCACACCAGTCCCGTCCGGCCTGGAACCAGGACTCCCAATCAGCGGTATTTGCATCAGCGGGAAATTCAAACAGCGGAGTCGGTCTCGCAGGACTTTGCACTATCGGGTTACCCTCCAGGTCCGCAAAGCCGCCAGCCTCGCGTTCGTCGGAGAAGCGATCCACAAACAGGAAGTAGAGCAGTTCATCCTCCCAGGCAAAGGGAGAGGGGTGGTAGCTGCGATTTCGGGTAAGCTGGGAAAAGTCGATTTCGCTAAGGCTACGTTCAATCTGTGACTGAGCAGGCATGACGTTACTCCTTGTTTGTCGAACTAATTCCTTAAAGATATCTACAAGATTCACACCCCACGGGGGGTGTTCTCAAGGGAGCATGCCTGGCCACACCAGCAGGACCAATAAACAGAGAAACTGCCCCCCTTACTATTGTAGAACCAGATACTGCCTGTGCAATGAGATTCAATATTTACGTAGTTCTCAGTATGGCAAGTTCGCCTCTATACCAGTCAACTGAAATTTCTCTACAGAGTATCTACCCCCATCAATAAGAGCATCGCAAAGAGTCGCCTATGACTGTGCACACATAAAGAGGATATAAATGCGCTTAAAGTCCACAGAAGTTTGACCCTAGCGGGAACAGGCTTTAGCTGACGTGGAAGGCTGGGTGTTCGACGCCTATCTTGTCTATCTTCAACATGCCAACCCTATCCAATCCGGCCAATAGTTTTTTTGCATAGAGAGAGGCAAAAGGTATTTTCTCGGCGACTTCATGCGAAGCTCTTAGTGAGCTTCAGATAACGCTCGCAGAGGGATTCACTGATCAATCTTTAGTTACCAGGACTGGATCGCAAGCGGTGAACGAATGATGAAGGCGCCGCCTTTACCCGGTGAAGAGTCTACCAATAGCTCGCCAGCAATATGATTAGTGTTCGGTTCAAATACATATCCACCCCTTTACCCCTTTAACCCACGGAAAAGTCGGACCGATATGCCCGTTATTTATAGCCTGCTAGATTGATCGCAACTCCTCAAATTCAACATCTTTGTAATTATTTGATGCTAATTTCTTTACTATCTTATCGCTAACAATGATGTTATCCGTATCCTCACTCAGCAAGAAGACATCCATCCCATGCGTCTTCGAAGTATCGATTACAAGCTTATCAATAACGCACATTGAACCAGAGTAATCGTTGACGTCTGCTTCTTCATTCAGTCGCTCAACACCGCTTTCTTCCAAAACCGCACACGACACTAGACCGATGATATTTATCAGAACGTATTCGGTAATTTCTCTATTGTTAACTCTATCCCTGATGCTCACGGGAAAAACCTCAAGATTACCAACTCCTGCCTCTGTCAGATCCTTATAGAATTGTTTTGTCGCGATTAAAGCGGGCGATGTAAAAAAGGTTGGAAACTGATTTGTTTGATCTTCGTCATCAAGATCACAGATAAAGGGGCCTTTTAGAGGTTCACCATTTTCACTGTTCGAGTAATCCACAAGAAATCTGCCTGTTTTCGTCTCCACAAAGTCATGGCTACGACGGAACAAAACCATGGGCTCGCCACCTTGCCAGTTAGTCCAGTCCATTTTATATTTCATTCTGTAGTACTTCATATTCCTTTGCCTCCAATAACCCAACAGTTTGCTGCAAACTCGGCGGCAATCGTAGAAACAAAGACAATCTCCTGAATTACTAACCAAGCCATAGCCATTAATACACGACGGCCTGTCGATAAAATATCATAAGGATAGGGGCTACAAGCGTGACTCAGCTCGGTGTTGCAGCTCTTGACAAGGGCTGGCCATTGCCAGTGAACCGCACCCTACCCGTCATTAAGCCGTAGGGTGCGGCTTGCCGCACCGCTATGCTTTACCAACCCGGCACATTTCGCTTAAGTCAGTACCATTAGGGTCAGCCATTAATTCTTATCATGCCACTGACAGGAGTCGACTAATGGCCACCCCCGTCACCCTCCACATTATCAATGCGTTCTCGCATATAACTTGGGCTTTATATACACAAAGCCAGAGAGTTTTCTATTACTCATTAAGGCCACCTTATTACAGCGGCACTTGGATAAGCATTATCAGGCCCTAGCCCTTTGCCGCATCCAACGCCTGGCTGATATCCGCAATAATGTCATCCACATGCTCGATGCCGATGGAGAGGCGCACCATATCAGCGCTGACACCGGCGGTCTTCAACTCCTCTTCATTGAGCTGTCGATGGGTGGTAGAGGCCGGATGACAAGCCAGGGATTTGGCATCACCGATATTGACCAGTCGCAGGATCATCTGCAGGGCGTCGATAAAACGGGCACCCGCTTCGATACCTCCCTCGATGCCAAAGCTGAGAATGCCTGACGCCTGTCCCTTGGTGATCTTCTGGCAACGCTCGTAGTGGGGGCTCTCCGGTAGCGCCGCGTAGTTGACCCACTTCACCTCGGGCCGACCCTTGAGAAATTCAGCCACCTTGAGGCTGTTCTCACAGTGGCGCTCCATGCGCAGGCCAAGTGTCTCCAGGCCCTGCATGATGAGAAAGGCGTTGAGTGGCGATATGGCTGAACCGGTATTGCGCAAGGGAACCACTCGGCAGCGGGCGATATAGGCCGCCGGGCCCAGGGCTTCGGTGTAGACCACTCCATGGTAGGAGGGATCGGGCTCGTTGAGCATGGGAAAGCGTGCTTTGTTGGCGACCCAATCGAACTTGCCCGAATCGACAATGATGCCGCCGACGGAGGTACCGTGGCCGCCGATGTATTTGGTCAGGGAGTGGATCACGATATCGGCGCCGTGATCGAATGCGCGGCAGAGGTAAGGGGTCGCTACCGTGTTATCGACAATCAGCGGCACCCCATGGCGATGGGCGATCTCAGCCAGCCTTTCCAGATCCACCACATTGCCGGCCGGGTTGCCGATGGACTCGCAAAAAACCGCTCTGGTCTTGTCATCGATCAGACTCTCCATCTTTTCGTAGTCGTCGAAGGAGGCCATGCGCACATCGATACCCTGTCGCGGGAAGGTGTGGGCAAACAGGTTGTAGGTGCCACCGTAGAGCTGGCTGGTGCTGACGATGTTGTCACCGGTCATGGCGATGCACTGGATCGCATAGGTAATGGCCGACATGCCGGAGGCCACCGCCAATGCGCCTATGCCCCCCTCCATTTCGGTCAGGCGCTGCTCCAGCACCGCTGTGGTGGGGTTCATGATACGGGTATAGATATTGCCTGCGACCTTCAGATCAAACAGGTCAGCACCGTGCTGGGTATTATCGAAGGTGTAGGAGGTGGTCTGGTAGATCGGCACTGCCGCTGCTTTGGTGGTAGGCTCGGAGCTGTAGCCTGCATGCAAGGCGAGAGACTCTAGTTTCATCGTTTATCCTCTTTTTCTTTGGTGTCTTTTTCGGGCAGATAACCCAATGGGAAAGCGCCCCAAGTTGTCTTTTATTATCGATCGGAAGCCACAGACGCGGAGACCGTCCATTGCCAGGAAAATCGGCATCGCTCTCTCGTTGTGCGAAAGCAAAGACTATCATGTTAAATAACAGGGAGGGATAGCCTGAGGAGGCGGGCTTGCGGCTTGTCAATGCCTGAAACCCCTTTTAGCAGGCACTATTCTCCCCCAGAGACAAGTTGTAAGCGATCGGATGGCCGCTTATCCTTAACGGATTCAACTATTCAACTGGTTTTCCATGCAAGAGTACGCCCTCATCCTGATCAGCACTGTGCTGGTGAACAACTTCGTGCTGGTGAAGTTCCTCGGCCTGTGTCCCTTCATGGGCGTCTCGCGCAAGCTGGAGACGGCGACGGGCATGGGCCTGGCCACCACCTTCGTGCTCACCCTCTCCTCACTCTGCTCCTATCTGGTGAACGAGTACATGCTGGTACCACTGGGCATCGAGTATCTGCGCACCATCGCTTTCATCCTGGTCATCGCCGTGGTGGTGCAGTTCACCGAGATGGTGATGCACAAGACCAGCCCCATGCTCTACCAGGTGCTGGGCATCTTCCTGCCGCTGATCACCACCAACTGCGCGGTGCTTGGCGTGGCCCTGCTCAACACCCAGGAGCAGCACGGTTTCGTCGAATCGGGGCTGTATGGCTTTGGCGCCGCTGCCGGCTTCTCCCTGGTCCTGGTGCTGTTTGCTGCGGTGCGCGAACGGGTCGCCGTGGCCGACGTGCCTGAGCCCCTGCAGGGCAACGCTATCGCCCTGATCACAGCAGGTCTGATGTCGATGGCCTTCATGGGTTTTGCCGGCCTGGTATCGAGCTGAGGATGCAAACACCATGCTGATCGCCATCCTCGCCATCACCGCCCTCGCGGCCGCTTTCGGCCTGCTGCTGGGCTATGCCAATATCCGCTTTCACGTGGATGGCGATCCGATTGCCGACCAGATCGAGAAGATCCTGCCGCAGACCCAGTGCGGGCAGTGCGGTTTTGCCGGCTGCCGCCCCTACGCCGAAGCGATAGCCACGGGTGAGGCTGAGATCAACCGCTGCCCACCCGGGGGCGAAGCCACCATGGTGGCCCTGGCCGACCTGCTGGGACGCGATCCGGTGCCACTGGATGCCGAGACCGCCGAAAGCAAGCCCAAGTCGGTAGCGCTGATCCGGGAACAGGAGTGCATCGGCTGCACCCTCTGCCTGCAAGCCTGTCCCGTCGATGCCATCATCGGCGCCGCCAAGCAGATGCATGTGGTCATCGAAGCGGAGTGCACCGGCTGTGAGCGCTGCCTGTCACCCTGCCCTGTCGACTGTATCGATATGCGGCCGATCGCCGAAAGCACTGACAACTGGCGCTGGCCCTTCCCCACAAGCGGTCAGGAACCGATCGCCAGCCATCCGAATTAAGCTATGTTTGTTGAAGCAAAAAAAGGCGGCTCCAGAGAACTGTGGCATTTCCACGGCGGCCTGCATCTACCCGATCACAAGGAGCTCTCTCAGCATCAGCCGACCCGGCTGGCCGAGCTCCCCCAGCGGCTCGTGCTGCCCTTGCAACAACATATCGGCGCCCAGACACAACCCTTGGTGGAGGCAGGCCAGCGGGTGCTCAAGGGAGAGAAGATTGCTGACGCCTCTGCCCCGGTGACCGCGCCACTGCATGCACCCACTTCAGGTACCGTGGTCGAGATCGGCGAGTACCCCATCCCCCACCCCTCCGGGCTACCCGGCCCCTGTATCGTTATCGAGCCGGACGGCAAGGACGAATGGGGCCAGCTACCTGCACCCATCACTGACTACCTGCAGACTGAGGCCCAGACCCTGCGCCAGCGTATCCGCGAGGCGGGTATCGTCGGCATGGGCGGCGCCACTTTCCCTTCGGCGGTGAAACTCAATCCCGGCAAGCCGATCAAGACCCTGATCATCAACGGCGCCGAGTGCGAGCCCTATATCACCTGCGATGACCGCCTGATGCAGGACCATCCCGAGCGGGTCATCGAGGGGGTACGCATACTGCAGCACATGCTGCAGAGCGAGGAGTGCCTGATCGCCATCGAGGACAACAAACCCGAGGCGATCCTGGCCATGCACGATCTGCTGCGGGACGACGAACCCATCGAGGTGATCCGCATCCCCACCCTCTACCCCAGCGGCGGCGAGAAGCAGCTGATCCGCATCCTCACCGGCCGTGAGGTGCCCAGCTCGGGCCTGCCGGCCCAGCTCGGCGTGATCTGCCACAACGTGGCCACCGCCGCTGCAATCGCCGACGCAGTGTTGGAGGGCAAACCCCTGATCTCGCGCCTGGTCACCCTCACCGGACTGGGTATCAAGCAGCCAGGCAACTTCCAAGCCCTGATCGGCACCCTGGCCAGCGACCTGATCGCCCAGGCTGGCGGCTACCAGGGCAACCCCCAGCAGTTGATCCTGGGCGGCCCGATGATGGGCTTCGACCTGACGAGCGACGCCATCCCCCTCACCAAGGGGGCCAACTGCCTGCTCTGCCCCACCCCGGAGGAGGCCCCACGCCCCGAGCCGGCCCAGGCCTGCATCCGCTGTGGACGCTGCGCCGACGTCTGCCCGGCCAACCTGCTGCCGCAACAGATGTATTGGTACAGTCGTGCAAAAGATCTGGAGAAGGTGCAGGACTACAACCTCTTTGACTGCATCGAGTGCGGCTGCTGCTCCCATGTCTGCCCCTCACACATCCCGCTGGTACACTACTTCCGTTACGCCAAGCACGAGAGCTGGGCTCAGGAGCAGGAGCGACGTGAGGCGGATCATGCCAAGCAGCGTCACGACGCCCGTATCGCCCGCCTGGAGCGGCTGGAGGCGGAGCGCAAGGCCAAACTGCGTAAGAAAAAAGAGGCCCTGAGCAACAAGCCCGCGGCCAAACAGGCAGCGAAACCGGACGCAGACGACAAGGCAAGCAAGCAGGCCCTCATCGAGGCAGCCATGAAGCGGGCTGCGGAGAAGAAGGCCAAACAACAGGCCGAACCGAAGAATACCGACAACCTGACCCCAGCCCAGCAGGCCAAGATCGACGCCGTCGAGCAACGCCGCAAGGCGGAGCAGACTGAGACAGAAAACGACACGGAGCGGCAGCCCTGATGGAATTCCAGACCCACACCTCGCCCCATACCAGCCGTCCCAACCGGGTCGACAAGGTGATGCTGCAGGTGGTGCTGGCCCTGATCCCCGGCAGCGCCGCCCTGATCTTCTACTTTGGCTGGGGCGTACTCTTCAACATCGTGCTGGCGATCGCCTCCGCTCTCGCCTTCGAAGCGCTGGTGATGAAACTGCGTAAACGTCCGCTACTGCCGCCACTGCTCGACCTCAGCGCCATCGTCACCGCCCTGCTCTTCGCCATTGCGGTGCCGCCGTTGCTCCCCTGGTGGCTGGTAGTGCTGGGTATGGCGTTCGCCATCATCATGGTCAAGCAGATGTACGGCGGCCTCGGCTACAACCCCTTCAACCCGGCGATGGCGGCCTATGTGCTGCTGCTGATCTCCTACCCCGTCCACATGACCAGTTGGCTGCCCCCCGGCTTGCTGGCCGAGCAAAGCCTCAATCTGAGCCAGATCATCAGTATCAAGTTTGCCGGAGTGATGCCGGATGGCCTCACCCTCGACGCCATCACCATGGCCACACCACTGGATGAGATGCGCACCAAGCTCGACCTCAATCAGATGATCAGCGAGATCCGCCAGAGCCCCCTTTGGGGCGACTTTGGTGGCCAGGGCTGGGAGTGGGTCGGCAACTGGTTCCTGATGGGCGGGATCTGGATGGTCTACAAGCGCACCATCACCTGGCAGATACCCCTGGCTTTCCTCGCCGGCCTGGTGGGCATGGCCACCCTGTTCTGGCTTTTCGACCCCGAGAGCTACCCCTTCCCGCTGTTTCATGTCTTCAGCGGCGGGGCCATTCTCGGCGCTTTCTTCATCGCCACCGACCCGGTCACCGCCAGCACCACCCGCCTGGGCCAGCTGATCTACGGCGTCGCAATCGGTGTTTTGGTCTATATCATCCGCACCTGGGGCGGCTATCCCGACGCGGTAGCCTTCGCCGTACTGCTGATGAACATGGCCGCCCCCACCATCGACTACTACACCCGTCCGCGGGTCTATGGCCACCATCGATAACGACATGGCCCTCGACACCCTGGAGATCAGCGAGCCCGAACAACTCGGCGCCCCCACAACCACCGTCTATCGCGGCCGCATGCAGGGCGATCCGGTGGCTGCCGTGCTGACCACCCGGGTCCCCAACGGCTACAGTGGTCCGATCAAACTACTGGTGGCAGTCCGCTACGACGGCACCCTGGGCGGGGTGCGGGTTATCAGCCACAAGGAGACCCCGGGACTCGGCGATAAGGTGGAGGAGCGCCGCTCCGACTGGATCTACAGCTTCACCGGCAAATCCCTGGGCAATCCACCGCTAGAGAAGTGGAAGGTAAAACGTGACGGCGGCATCTTCGATCAATTTACCGGCGCCACCATCACCCCCCGTTCCATTGTTAAGGCGGTGAAGAAGACGCTGATCTATGTCAAAGATCACCAGGATGCCCTCTATGACAAGAAGAGCGTCTCTACCGGCGTCGCGGCAGAGGGTTGATCCATGAGTCGTATAATCACTGAGACCTCCGTGAAAGTGACCACTCACCTACCGCACACAGGAAAACGCCTTCGTGGACAATCCGCACTGAGCGCTCACCACCGGAAATAACCCCATGGCAGACAACAACTACCGCACCATCGTCACCGACGGCCTCTGGAACAACAATCAGGCGCTGGTCGCCCTGCTCGGCCTCTGCCCCCTGCTGGCGGTCACCAACACAGCCATCAACGGGCTGGGCCTGGGACTGGCCACCACCGCTGTGCTTACCGCCTCCAACGGCACTGTCTCCCTGATCCGCAATTTTGTGCGCTCTGAGGTACGCTTGCCGGTCTTCGTCATGGTCATCGCCTCCTTCGTCACCGCCATCGAGCTGGGCATGAACGCCTACTTTCACGAGTTGCACAAGATCCTTGGCATCTTCATCCCGCTGATCGTCACCAATTGCGCCATCATCGGCCGCGCCGAGGCTTTTGCCTCAAAAAACAACCTCTCGCGCTCACTGCTCGATGGTTTCAGCATCGGCATCGGCTTCACCCTGGTGCTCTTCACCCTCGGCAGCATGCGGGAGCTAATCGGTCAGGGCACCCTGTTCGATCAGGCCCATTTGATGTTCGGCCCGGCAGCCCAGAGCATGACATTGAAGATCGAAGACTTCCCCGGCATGCTCATCGCCATCCTGCCCCCAGGCGCCTTTATTGGTCTTGGCCTGCTGATCATGGTAAAAAACCTCATCGATAAGCAGGTTGCCGCACGTGCGGCAGTCAAAACCAAAACCAACGAAGGAGTTGAAGGCGTCGCCACCTGACTATGAGAATCCAGCGTGTCTACACCGAGCAGCCGCTAGAAAGCGGCGCTGAAATCACCCTCGAAGAGGACTCCTCCCACCATCTCCATCATGTCCTGCGCATGCAGGCCGGCGACAGTGTCAATATTTTCAACAATGGTGACGAATACGCCGCCACCCTCGGCCCGATCGGCAAGAACGGCACTACCGCCGTGTTGCGTAAACTGGTCTTTGAAGAGCCTGAGCCTACCCTGGAGATTCACCTGCTGATCGGCATCTCCCGTGGCGAGCGCATGGATTTCGCATTACAAAAGGCCACCGAGCTGGGCGCCACCTGCATCACCCCGGTCTTTACCAAACGCTGTGTGGTCAAGCTCAACGAAAAGAAGCAGGCCAGCCGCATGGCCCACTGGCGCAAAATCATCATCAACGCCTGCGAACAGTCCGGCCGCTGCCGCCTGCCCCAGCTTGATGCCCCACTCGAAGTGGGAAGCGCCGTTCTGACCCACAACAGCGGCACCGCCCTGTTGCCCGGCATCCGCCTCGGCCCCCGTGTGATGCGTACCGAGACCGCACCATTGGCGGCCATAGCGGCCATCCAGGCCCTGTGGGGCGACTTTGCTGATTGACTCGTCAAAAAAGGCACTTCAGCTGAATTAAAATCCTCACATCCCCGATAACTGACGTAAATCATAGGGCGAAAACGGGTTCACGCTACTGATGATATTCAAGTTCTGCTAGCATTCTTCGAACGGAAGTTTGTCTCACCTGGCAGGATGCTGATCCAACGATACTCGCCTGTCATCAAACCTCTTTCCAATAAACCAACACACTGATTGGAGTGATGCGGGATGCATATCGTACCAGGCAATCGCCTATTGATACCCTCATCTACCTATCGTCAGAAAAGTCATCAACTTTCCTAACCCCGGAATCAGCCATAGAGGACGTAACAAAGCATGGACAAGCAAGCCCCATCTCATTGGATAAGGATTGGATTCCTGATCGGTATCGGCTTCATTATTCCATCCCTGATCACCTACCTACTGGGCTCCTTTGTACTGATCAAAGGTATTCCTGAGTTTTTAAATTCAGGCCAAAACATCGAAGTGGTGGATGAGAATGGGGAATACATGAACGATTTCATGGATAACATGGACAAGTCACGGGACATTGAAATTCTTTCGCACCGAGAGCAGCCGTTGAGTGGTCAATTACTCATACTCGGCAGCCTCATCAACAATGGCAAAAAAACCGTAAACTCTGTCCAACTAGAAGTCGAGCTCATGGATGATAACCAGGAAATGGTTTATGAGTGCACTGAGTACATCAGCCACAAAATCAAATCTGGCGAAAAGGAGAACTTCCAAGTCAAATGCGGTTGCAGTAGTACCACACTCCCAAACCACACCTCATACACTATCAGGGTGACGCAGGCGAACAGCTATTGAAGGCGTAACATTCATTGCATTGCCGTGAACAAACACTGGACGGCTGAATGTATTAATATCTATGGCCTGGTTAGTTTAAGCGGCCGGGTGAAATATCCGGGCTAGCAGGCTGTTGAAAAAGTTTCTGGTGGATGCCAGACAAGGCGGAAATAGGCGAAAAAGCGCAGTGTACTGGCGTGTACATGAGCATTTTGAGCCCATTTCCAACGCCGCATGGCGCCGCCAGAGGGTTTTTCAACAGCCTGCTAGTTTCCCGCCCGATGCCCGGACTCAAGCCGCTTTCGCTGCCCCTTAAAAAACTCCCAGATGACTTTGCAAGCATCGATATCTCTGCTTTTTCTCCCCACCAGTCCTTCTATCAGCCTCTTCCCGATGACCCCACGCCTATCCTGGTAAGCCGGCCAGGTATGTCCACCGCCATTAATTTTATAGAGCACAACCTCTGATTCTGAGTTGCAGTTGTCATAGCTCGTACGCTCGACCCGGGTTCCATCATCCGGCGCCAAGTCAGGCAGCTCGATGGCAGTCGGCAAGGATGTGCAGTGATTGTTGTCGACCCAGAATTCGATACTCTGATCCGTTGAGATGACAGTGCCATTCCTCTTCCTGCCAAACCTAACCTCTCCTCCCTCCCATGGCACTAATGGATCCTCCGTACCGTTCATCATCAAAACGGAAACCGGGGAAGCCGGGTGCAAACTGCCTTGAAGTTTTGTGGGAATCGATGAAATCACGCTGGCAATAGCCGTCACCCTATCCGAATATTCCGCTGCGAACCTATGCGCCATCATGCCGCCGTTGGAAGCGCCTGCCACATAGATACGGCTCGCATCGATCGGAAAAGAGTGCTTCAACTCGTCGATGAGTCGAGCCAGAAAACCCGCATCATCAATTTTATTATGATGCGAATAGAACCGGTCCACCTCCCTCCCATCATTCCAATGGCCTTCCAATCCATTTGCATAGACGAGGATAAAACGCTCTTTGTCTGCAAGACGCTCGAAGCCATAATTCGTGTATTTCGCCCATTTTTCTGCGGAACCACCACCGCCATGAAGGGCGAGGAGCAGGGGGATGTCGTAAGATTTTTTTATGCCTCGGGGTATGTAGATCGAATATGTTCTACGAATTCCATCGTGCATCAGATCATGCTTCCCGCTTTTACCATGGCCGGTAGCCAGGCTTGCTGCCTCACAGACCATCACCATGCCAAGGTAGATAAACAAACCTAACAGTACTGATTCACTCCTTTTCATTACATCTCCCTCCCGTGCGACTTCTGTCCTTTTACTGCATCTTTTTCATCTAATCCAGTGACAAAATCCCCCCTCAGCTTCAACTATCGAATCGATACACACGAATATGAGTGGGTTTTGCCTGTTGTTGGCTGTCATCAATCCATGTCGAATGGTGACACTGAATCCTGCTCGCGATTGGTGGGGCTGAGCCCCACCACAAGGTGTTGTTCAACGCAGAAAAGCCGGGGTATGTAAACATTCACAAAAAAGTTAATTACCCAGCAAAGTCGGCCATACGACGATTGAGGCGGGAATTGGGTAATGGCTTGAATGGTGTTATGTGTTGAGTTGTGGCATTCGTCTTGTGCAGGATGTTATTCAGCCCCCCTCTCCTCTGGCGGGACAGGGCCAGGGAGAGGGATTAGATATATAACCGGTGAGCAAAGCGAGCACCTTTACTCAAAACGGTTGCAGGCGCGTCATCCTTTTGCTGAGTCAAATGGATAGTCAGCGACCACTGTCTCACGCACTTTCACGTCTCGAACTCGATAGGTGATTGTTGTTGTCGATTGACCTTGAGGGTAAATATATCCGGCCGGGAGTAGTGTCCAGCCACATCGAAGGTGCGCCGAGCAATCGCTGCACGGGCCGGATCTATCTCGGCATAGAGGATCTCTTGCTGCTCGTGTAGTGGTCCAGCCTTCAGCTCTCCACCCGGAGCGACAACCACCGAATCACCTGGATTGATCCACTCCTCTTCGGCCGGATAGAGTGCATCCCGTTCAGGGAAATCATCTGGCAGGTCCCGCCTGTGCAGAGAGACACCGGCGCCGATCACCCAGCAGCCACCTTCACGGGCAATATGCTGCAGGGTACCTATCCACCCCTCTCCGCTGTCGTAGGTGGGGGCAATATGGATATCGATACCCTGAGCATAGAGGGCAAAACGAGCCAGCGGCATATAGTTTTCCCAGCACAACAGGACACCGATCCGCCCTACCGGCGTATCGACGACCTTCAATCCCGAAGCATCGCCAAACCCCCACACCATCCGTTCCGGGTTGGTGGGCATCAGCTTGCGGTGATGATTGAGCAACTCGCCATCGGGACCGATCACCACGGCGCTGTTGTAGAGTGTGGTTCTGCCGAGCTCACCGTCCCGCTCATTGATACCCATGACCACGCTGACATTGGCCTCGCGGGCGGCCATCTGTACTGACTGCAGGTCGCCTCCAGCCAGGTCGACCGCATTCTCGAGCAGACGCTGATGGAGGGTTTCACTCACCCCCCAATCGCTACCGGGACGCAATCGCCAAACCCAGGCCGGGTATCCAGGCACAAAGGCCTCAGGAAAAACGATCAACTGAGCGCCCGAGGCTGCCGATTCCGCAATGAGACGACACGCCTTCCCGAGTGTAGCCTCCCGATTGAGCACAATAGGCGCATGCTGGATGATGGCGATTTTCGTCATAGTGACCTCCACTCAACGGGTACCGACCGCGATCAACATCTCGCAGGGACCCTCAAATTGCTGACCTTTCTCGAACTGCTTGAGTGCCTGCTCAATCTCCTCCCAGGCCGCATCCTTCTCGATGTCCGACAGTCCCCCGAGCATCTGATGCAGGGCGCCAAAGGACTCCTGTTCGAATTGCAGGCATTCGGAGGCACTGGACAGTCGTACCGGCGCCTCGACCTGTTCT
>JARRNY010000109.1:0-9231 GCA_037384445.1 Candidatus Thiodiazotropha sp. | reverse complement strand
ATCCACGCCGCTTGGATTGCTTCGAGGATTTTCTCACCCGAGTGGTCAGGGTCGTCATCGAACTCCTCCAGTGCGAGTACCCAGTTGCGCAGGTCGACGAAGTTGATGGTCGTTGGATCCACATCCTCGTGGGCTTCATCGAGGGCGATGGCAATCTCCAGGGTATCAACCCATTTCAGTCCCATAATGCGCTCCTGATCAGTGGTGTTCGGACACCATGTTGATGGTGTATTTGGGGATTTCGATCACCAGGTCCCTGTCACCGACCACCGCCTGGCAGCTAAGACGGGATTCAGGCTCCAGACCCCAGGCCTTGTCGAGCATATCCTCTTCGGTCTCCTCCGCCTCTTCCAGGGTGTCGAAACCCTCGCGGATAATGACATGACAGGTGGTACAGGCACAGGATTTCTCACAGGCATGCTCGATCTCGATGCCGTGCTGCAGGGCCGCGTCACAGATGGTGATGCCCGGCTCCACTTCGAATGCGGCGCCTTCGGGGCAGATCTCTTCGTGCGGGAGGACGATAATTTGTGGCATGACTGACTTCTCTGGATTGAATAGCGCTTTAGTATTCACCGCGAATGAACGCATAAATCAACCAGCGTCAATTTGCGGTGATTCGCGTTCATTCGCGGCTTATTATTAACTCCGAATTTATTCGAACTCGTCCACCTTGTGGCCGGACATAGCCTGCTGAATGCTCTGATTCATACGCCGCTCGACGTAGAAGCCACAGACCTGCTCAAGCTTTTCGATACCGCTTTTGATCACCTTCTGGTCATCTGATTGAGCCAGGGAGCGCAGCTCCTCGAGAGCCGCCTCCACCAGGCGTCGTTCATCTGCATTCAACAGACGATCACCATCGCTGGCCAGAGCGGCCTCCAGTGCCTCGATGGTGCGCGTCGCTTCCACCTGCTGTTCACGCAGGCTGCGCGCCAGTTTATCCTCACCGGCGAAGGCGATGGAGTCCTTCAGCATCTTCTCGATCTCGTTGTCGGTGAGGCCGTAGGAGGGTTTGACCTCGATACTCGACTCTACACCGCTCGACATCTCACGCGCGCTGACGCTGAGCAGGCCATCCGCGTCGACGGCAAAGGTGACCCGGATACGCGCAGCACCGGCCACCATGGGTGGGATACCACGCAGCTCGAAGCGGGCCAGCGAGCGGCAGTCAGAGACCAATTCTCGCTCGCCCTGCACCACATGGATAGCGATGGCGCTCTGGCCATCCTTGAAGGTGGTGAACTCTTGTGCCCGGGCAACGGGGATGGTGGTGTTGCGGCTGATCAGCTTCTCGCTCAGACCACCCATGGTCTCGATACCCAGCGAGAGCGGGATCACGTCGAGTAGCAACATCTCGTCATCCGGCTTGTTGCCGGCCAGGATATCAGCCTGAATGGCTGCACCCACAGCGACCACCCGGTCCGGATCGATATCGACCAGGGGTTCGCTGGCGAACAGTTCGCCCACCTTTTCACGCACCCTCGGCACGCGGGTGGAACCACCCACCATCACCACCTCATTCACCTCTTCGGTGGAGACACCGGCATCGCGCAGGGCGCGGCGACAGGCCATGAGGGTCTTCTTGATCAGGGGGTCGATCAGTTCGTTGAACTGCTCCCGCGTCAGCGTGCCTTGCCAGGCGCTTCCGTCAGCCAGGGTGACCTGCACGGCCGTCTCATCGGCCTGGCTGAGAGCCTCCTTGGCGGCACAGCCGGCATTCAGCAGGCGTTTGATCTGAGCATGGTCGGCATCTTCGGCAATACCTGCCTGCTGCATGATCCAGTGAGCCACGGCACGGTCGAAGTCGTCGCCACCCAGAGCAGAGTCGCCACCGGTGGCCATCACCTCGAAGACCCCTTTGTTGAGGCGCAGGATGGAGACATCGAAGGTACCGCCACCCAGGTCGTAGATGGCATGCACCCCTTCCGCCCCTTTATCAAGCCCGTAGGCAACAGCGGCGGCAGTGGGTTCGTTGAGCAGGCGGAAGACGTGTAGCCCTGCCAGCTTTGCTGCGTCTTTGGTGGCCTGGCGCTGCGCCTCGTCAAAGTAGGCCGGCACCGTGATGACCACCCCTGCCAGTTCACCACCCAGGCTATCCTCAGCCCGCTGCGACAGCACTTTGAGCACCTCGGAGGAGACTTCGATAGGGCTGATATCGCCGGCTACGGTCTGGATACGCGGTACCGTGGTGTGTTCCTGAATAAAACGGTAAGGCAGGCGGCTGCCCAGAGTCTTGATATCACTCACCCCACGGCCAATGAGACGCTTGGCGGAGGAGATGGTATTCAGCGGATCCTCCGCCTCGCCCGCCTTGGCGTCATGGCCGACATGGATACCGTCAGGGGTGTAGCGCACTACGGAGGGAAGCAGATGGCGTCCCTCCCCATCCGGCAGGGTTTCCGCCTGACCGCTGCGCACGCTGGCCACCAGCGAGTTGGTGGTGCCCAGATCGATGCCGGCAGCCAGCCGATGTTGATGGGGAGCCTGTGCCTGACCCGGTTCTGCTATCTGTAAAAGTGCCATCGTTCTCGTCGTATCATCTTCGTTTCGGCGGCCTGACACTGATCGTCATTGCGATCAATGCAGCTCATCCTCCAGATCCGCAGCGACGCTTTCAGCCTCGCTACGCAGCTTCTGCAAAAAGCGCATCTTGCGCAGGATCTCGCGAGCCTCCTCCAGCTGTTCCTGGGTAGAGCTCTCGAACTGCACCGCCATCTGCCCCACCAGACTGGTGATCTGTTGGTTCACCCGAGTGCTGATATCGTCGACCGCTGCATAGGGGTCCGGTTGATTGCGCACCCCTTCTAGCTCCTCGCGCAGCTCCATCTGCTGCATGAGAAATTCCATATCCTGGGTCGATTCGTTGTGAGCATCCATCTCGATACCATGCAGATTCAGCAGGTAGCTGCCACGGGCGACCGGGTCCTTGAGCGTGTCATAGGCCTCGTTTATCAGCGCGGCGCCCTGTACGGAGAGACGACGCTCCTGGTCGGAAGCATTGGCAAAGCGATCGGGATGAACGATGCGCTGCAGTTCGCGGTAGCGATCAGACAGGGCGTTCGCATCCACGATATAGCCAACCGGCAAACCGAAGAGTTCAAAGTAGTTTTTCGAAAAATCCAGCATTTAGGGTCTGTTAAAACTCATCCGATACGCCCTAGAAAAAACGGCCGCCTGGCGGCAGCCGTCTCTCATTGCGTGTTAGGGGATATGAACAGCGGCTTAGACCCCAAAGCTTTCGCCGCAGCCGCACTCGCTCTTGGCATTGGGGTTGTTGAATTTGAAACCCTCGTTCAGACCTTCCCGGGCATAGTCGACTTCAGTGCCGTCCAGATAGACCAGGCTCTTGGGATCGATCACGACTTTCACCCCATGATCCTCGAATACCTGGTCCTCCTCGGTCAACTCATCGACGAACTCCATCTCATAGGCCATGCCGGAACATCCCGAGGTACGCACGGCCAGCCGAATGCCCAGCCCCTTACCCCGGTTGTCGAGATAGGTCCGTACATGCTTGGCAGCCGCTTCGGTGATGGTGATTCCCATGTCGTCTCTCTGTCGTTGCTGATTCCAATAGGACAGTTTAGCTATTTGGGCTTCTTTTCGGAATAGTCCTTGATCGCTGCCTTGATGGCGTCCTCGGCCAGGACCGAGCAGTGGACCTTGACCGGCGGCAACGCCAGCTCTTCGGCGATCTCGGAGTTCTTGATCTGCTGGGCCTCTTCCAGGGTCTTGCCCTTGACCCACTCGGTGAGCAGGCTGCTGGAAGCGATGGCCGAACCGCAGCCGTAGGTCTTAAAGCGGGCGTCTTCGATGACACCCTCCTCGTTGACCTTAATCTGCAGGCGCATCACGTCGCCACAAGCGGGAGCGCCGACCATGCCGGTGCCCACGCTCACATCCTCTTTGTCGAAGGCGCCGACGTTACGGGGATTTTCATAATGGTCCAGGACCTTGTCGCTGTATGCCATAACCTTAACCTCAGTATGAAACAGAAGCGCTCAGTGCGCTGCCCATTGGATCGACTTCAGGTCGATACCGTCTTTGAACATTTCCCAGAGGGGAGACAGCTCGCGCAGCCGTTCCACCTCGGAGCGAATCTTGTCGATGGCGTAATCCACCTCCTCGGAGGTCGAGAAGCGGCCCAGGGTAAAGCGGATGGAGCTGTGGGCCAGTTCGTCCTCGCGACCCAGGGCGCGCAGCACATAGCTGGGCTCCAGGCTGGCGGAAGTACAGGCTGAACCGGAGGAGACTGCCAGGTCCTTCAGCGCCATGATCAGGGACTCGCCCTCGACGAAGGCGAAGCTGATGTTCAGGTTGCCGGCCACCCGCATGTTCTCGTCACCATTGAGATAGACCTCTTCCATATCCTTGAGGCCATCCCAAAGGCGCTTGCGCAAGCCAAGCACCCGCTCATTTTCCGCTGCCATCTCCTCGGAGGCGAGACGGAAGGCTTCGCCCATACCAACGATCTGGTGAGTCGCCAGGGTGCCGGAACGCATGCCGCGCTCATGGCCGCCACCGTGCATCTGCGCCTCGAGCCGTACCCGGGGCTTGCGTTGCACATAGAGGGCGCCAATACCCTTGGGACCGTAGATTTTATGCGCAGAGAACGACATCAGATCGACCTTCAGCTTCTCCAGGTCGATCGGCACCTTACCGGCGCTTTGGGCTGCATCCACATGCAGCAGGATCTTGCGCTCGCGGGTCATCTCGCCAATGGCTTCGATGTCCTGAATCACGCCGATCTCATTGTTCACATGCATGATGGAGACCAGAATGGTGTCGTCGCGCAAGGCCGATTCGAGCTTCTTCAGATCGATCAGGCCATTGGGTTCCGGGTCCAGATAGGTGATCTCGTAGCCGTCTCGCTCGAGATGACGGCAGGTATCGAGGACAGCCTTGTGTTCAGTCTTGCAGGTGACGATGTGTTTGCCTTTCTTGGCATAGAACTCGGCCACGCCTTTGATCGCCAGATTGTCCGATTCGGTAGCACCGGAGGTCCAGACAATCTCTTTGGGATCGGCATTGACCAACGCGGCCACCTGCTTGCGCGCCTGTGCGACGGCCTCGTCGGCCTTCCAGCCGAAAGCGTGGGAGCGGGATGCCGGATTGCCGAAATCACCATCCGGTGTGAGATGGCTGCACATCAATTCAGCGACACGGGGATCCACCGGCGTTGTCGCCGAATAGTCCATGTAGATGGGTAACTTCATCACTAACTCCGAACAATACTCGAATCAGACACTGAGACGGGTACCGGTCTGTCCCAACAGGCCGTCGTCCGCATCACCACTCTCCTGACGATTCGCCACTTCGCGTACAGCCTGACGATCCATCAGGTCCTGCAGGCTGATGTTGTTGAGGTAGTCGTAGATTTGGCTGCTCAGATCAGACCACAGATCATGCGTCAGACAACGTTCATTGTTTTGGCAGTTGTGGGCACCGTGGCAACGGGTGGTGTCCATATTCTCATCGACGGCGGAGATAACTTCACCAACGAAGATCTCACGCGCCTCTTTGCCCAGGCTATAGCCGCCGCCCGGCCCACGGACACTGGCCACCAGTGAGCGCTTGCGCAGCCGCGAGAAGAGCTGTTCGAGATAGGAGAGGGAGATACCCTGTCGTTGGGCGATATCTGCCAGAGTGATAGGGCCTTCACCATAATGGATCGCCAGGTCAAGCATGGCAGTCACAGCATATCGGCCTTTTGTGGTAAGTTTCACGTCATCTGCTCCATGAATATTTCCTGTCGCTAATATACATTCCCAACTAAAATAGTCAAGATTTCGACACCCCTTTTATTCAGCGGTATTGTCCTTCACAGGCAACTCTTCATCGAGTTTCTGTAGCTCCTCAGCCGTGGAGATGATTTCACAGGAATCGAGGGGCGGCATATCCTCGGCTCCCTCATCGATCCCCATGCGCTTCATGGCTTCGCACATCGACTGCATCTTCTTGTCCATGACGTGCATGTGGTCGAGCATGCAATTGATCGCCTGAGCCACTGGATCGGGGGCATCCTTGGTAGCACCGTAGGCGTCGAAACCGATCTTTTTGGCCAGCGCCTCCCGATGACCACCCTGCTCCGGTTCTCTGGGGGTAATCAGCTTACCCGGCACGCCGACCACAGTGGCGCCCGCAGGAACATCTTTCACCACCACGGAGTTGGAGCCGATTCGGGCGCCCTCGCCGATCATGATCGGCCCTAAAACCTTGGCACCGGCACCGACCACGACGTTATTCGAGAGCGTTGGATGACGCTTCCCCTTCTCCCAGCTGGTACCACCCAGGGTCACACCGTGATAGAGGGTACAATCATCGCCGATGATAGCAGTCTCGCCGATCACCACGCCCATACCATGGTCGATGAAAAAGCGCCGCCCGATGACAGCGCCGGGATGGATCTCAATACCGGTAAACCAGCGCACGATATTGGACAGAATACGTGCCAACCACTTGAAGCCCAGGTTCCAGAGACGGTGAGAGAGGCGATGAAAAATGATGGCATGAATGCCCGGGTAAGCAGTCAGGATCTCAAAAGTGTTGCGCGCAGCAGGATCGCGCTCGAACACACTCTGGATATCCTCTTTCCAGTGCGAGATCTTCTTCTCTGATGGTGTTTCCAACGACATACCTGACCTGAGTGATAATCCGACTAGTTCAATCAACAATCGTGACACGAGGGTGGCAAATTATCCACAATCCCGCATAAATTACTAGGGTATTTCCGACATTCCCACTCGAAAGACGAATGGCGTGCCTAAGAGGCTGGCTCAGGCACTCACTCTTGTGCTCCCCCCTACAATCTCTTGGCAAAGAATCGCTGGGTGGGGACTGCCTCACCAAGCCTGTCCGAAGCGGCCATCTGAACCCCGAGCAGGCGACAAACCACGGCCTGGATGGCAGTTTGGCTATCTGCGAGCCGATTTACGCCCCTGCATGGCGCTCAGAATGCCACGCAGAATATTGATCTCGTCCTTATCGGGACGCGCCCGCTGGAACAGCCGGCGAAGCCGGCGCAACAGTTTCTTGGACTGCTCGGGGTCGGTGAAGCCGACGTCGTCCAGCGCCTGCACCAGATGTTCGTGGAAACCCTGCATCATATCCGCCGTCGCCAGATCGCGCTCTGGCTCCTGGCTTGTCAGCCGGCCACCGAGCGAGGCCAGATAGATCTCATAGCTCAGCACCTGTACCGCCGCCCCCAGATTCAGGGAGCTGTAGTCGGAGTTGGTGGGGATATGGACGAGAAAATTGCAGCGATCGAGCTCACTGTTGCTGAGGCCAGATCGCTCCCGCCCGAAGAGCAGCGCCACGTCGCCCTGATGTGATGCCTCGACCAGCCGTTGCGCCGCCTCGTGGGGCGCCAGCACCGGCCAGGAGACGGTTCTGGGGCGGGCACTGGTACCTACCACCAGACGGCACCCCTCAAGCGCCTGATCGAGGTCTGCGTGAACCTGAGCCCTGGCCAGCAGATCATCGGCGCCGGACGCCCGGGAAGTGGCCTCCTCGCTGGGAAACCACTGGGGAGCGACCAGATCAAGCCGACTCAGGCACATGTTCTTCATGGCTCTGGCAGCCGCACCGATATTGCCCGGATGGCTGGTTTCGATCAAAACGATACGGATGTTGTTCAGCATGGCGCGCAAGCCTACCGTAATTGCATTGGCTTGTTGAGAGTTATTCACCCGGAAAGGAGGAAAAAAGTTTATCACCATCCTCACATGCTGTATCCTCGCGGCCCATGAATCCGATGGTAACCATAGCTGTACGGGCCGCCCGCGAGGCGGGTCGTGTCATCACGAGAAACTTCAACCGGGTCGACCGCCTGACCATTGCGGACAAGGGACGCAACGACTTCGTCACCGAAGTGGATCGCAACGCCGAAGCCGCCATCATTGAAGTGCTGCGTGATAAATATCCACACCACGCCATCCTTGCCGAGGAGAGTGGCGCGCACACGGGCAACGAGTTCGAATGGGTCATCGATCCGCTCGACGGCACCACCAATTTCCTGCACGGTCTGCCACAGTTTGCCGTCTCCATTGCCCTCAAGATCAAAGGCCGCCTCGAGATTGCGGTGGTCTACGACCCGATCAGTGAAGAGATGTTCACCGCCAGCCGTGGTGAAGGCGCCCTGCTGAACGACCACAAAATCCGTGTCGGCAACCGCAAGAACCTCGACGGCGCGCTGCTCGGCACCGGTCTGCCCTATCGCGACTTTCGCTTCATGGATAACTATCTGGGGATGCTGAAAGACCTGGCACAGGATACTGCCGGCATACGCCGCCCCGGTTCAGCCGCACTCGACTTCGCCTATGTGGCCTGCGGGCGCACCGACGGCTTCTGGGAACTGGGCCTCAAAGAGTGGGATTTCGCGGCAGGCGCTCTTCTGGTACGTGAAGCCGGCGGCATGGTGACAGATATTGCCGGTGGTGAACGCTTCCTGGAAACCGGCAATGTGATCGCCGGCGGCCTCAAAGTCCATAACGCCATGTTGCGGCGCATTCGTCCCCACCTCGATAGCAAACTTACCGCTTAATTCCCATAGCGGAGAATAAGGTTCACAGAACGGGCTCAAGCCCGGCAAAGTCGCTCAAGAAACGCTCGGGGTAACCGTTACCGAAGATAACTGAAGCAGGTTATCTGTGAACGGCAGACGCCCCATGAACGAAAACAACAAGCCTCCAAAACTCCTTAGCGACCTCGCCCTTGAGCGCGTGATGCGTGATGTACTCAGCGGTGGTTGGCAGATCTCAGCAGAGCGAGCGCAACAGGAGATCAACAAAGGCGAAGCCACGCAAGACGAACATAACGATCAGTCAGAACTCAGCAGATAAGGATCATCTGAACATCAACGCAGTACGTTGCCGCACTGCGTTAAAGACGACTCAGGGCATGTCGTCCAGTGCTTCATCCTCTTTTTTCACCGGCATCAGGTCAGCCTTGCTGATACCCATCATGACGATAGCGCTACTTGCCACATAGATCGAAGAGTAGGTACCCACCACCACACCGACGATCAAAGCCAGGGCGAAGCCATGGATGATCTTACCGCCGAAGATAAACAGGGCCAGCAATACCAGCAGTGTGGTCAGTGAGGTGACCAGGGTGCGTGAGAGGGTCTGATTGAGTGAGCTGTTGATGATCTCGATAGCGTCGTCTTTGCGCATCTTGCGGAAGTTCTCCCGAATACGGTCGAACACCACAATGGTGTCATTGAGCGAA
>JARRNY010000108.1:9307-10757 GCA_037384445.1 Candidatus Thiodiazotropha sp. | reverse complement strand
AATTCAAAAGGAAAATTAACCTACACAAACCAGGTGACAGAATACTATACAGCAGCGCACAACCGCTCCTACTACACTGACCCTTCTGTCTCTTATGGCACCCGGGCCAGGGAACTCATCACCGAGGCACTTAATCACCTTAAAGCCAACGGCTTCAATTTCAGCGGCCTGACCAGCGACAGCGGAGGCTACATTTATGCACTCAACGTGTTCTATGTCGGCCCCCGGGTCAATAACTGGTCGGAGGGACTCTGGCCACACTCATGGTCACTGGCCTCACCTTACGACGCAGGAGGCGGCAAGAAGTTTTTCGATTATCAGATAACGAACATCGGCAGCTCTTTGGCATTGAGGACTTTTTGTCACGAGAACGGGCACATGATCTGTAATTTCCCCGACCTCTATGACTACGGCTATGAATCATACGGCTCGGGTAACTACTGCCTCATGGCGTTCGGTGCCAATGACCTCAACCCTTGCCAGGTCTGCGCCTATCTTAAGAACGAAGCCGGCTGGTCAACCAGCGTCACTGAAATCACCTCTGGCATCACCGCATCGCTTACGGCCTCCGACAACGATTTTTACACATTCACGAAAAACAACGACGAGTATTTTATTATCGAAAATCGTCAACGATCAGGTCGCGACACCCATCTTCCCGATGATGGCCTCATGATCTGGCATGTGGATGAATCCGGCAGCAACAACAATGAGCAAATGACGCCAAGCCAACACTACGAGTGCTCGCTTGAACAGGCCGACAACAAATTTGACCTGGAGCACAAAGCCAACCCCGGCGACAGCGAAGATAGCTTCAACGCCACTGGCAACAACACATTTTCAGACACAACCAGCCCTGCTAGCAAGTGGTGGGATGGTAGTAATTCCGGTCTCAACATATCTCAAATATCTGCTTCGGCTCCGACCATGACCTTTGTCTCAGCTGCAACTTCGGGCTGGATCAACAACAAACAGGTTCTCTACACATACAGCCACACTAACAGTAAATATGCACTTGCCATTATTGACGGCCTGAGCGGCTGGAAGAGAATAGCACCCAGCTCTACGGATGGCGTTACCAACGTGCTCGACCTGCTCAAGGTCGCCAAGGCCAACAACCGTAACGTCAACACTTATATTGACAGCAACGATCAGATAACAGCTGTCGTGATGTTATAAAACCTCACATCCATCAACGAGCCGAATCATTTCGAACAGTAAAAGGAATAACGCTAAACAAAGGCCAGCAAAGGAGAAGCGCAATGTGGCACACCAATAAACTCGTCCAATACGTATACGCCAATGTAACCAGCATGTACGCTTTCGCCATCATCGAAGGCTTGAGCGGGTGGATAAGAATATCGCCCTCTTCACCTGACGGCGTCACCAATGTACTCGACATACTCAAGGTTGCTAAAGCGAATGACAAGCGTGTCAATGTCTACGTTGA
>JARRNY010000108.1:0-9259 GCA_037384445.1 Candidatus Thiodiazotropha sp. | reverse complement strand
TACTGATACGCCTTACCCGGCAGGCCTCCTGGCTCTGCCTTCACAGCCTAACCGGAGGCTCACTTCCGGCTATGTAGCACTTTGGTTTCAAAGGAGATGAATCATGGCATCGATTAGCAGCGTTAGACTGAGTGTTGGAAGAGTTTCCAGCGCCATAGAATTTGCTGAGCTCACTGTTCGTGTCAGTTGGACCACCAGAGAGCGTCAGGAGAACATGGCCTATCTGGTAAACGGCTATGTGGTGGAACGCGACGATGGTCGAGACTTCTTCGACATGCTGCCAGACGGCAATATCCATTGGCTGTCCGTCGGCAACCTGGACGACTTCATCGGTCGTATTGGCGGCACCTGGATCAGACCCGATGGCGCCACCAGCCGAACCGTTACGCTTCGGCGTAACTGGGACTTTGGCAATCAGGAACCCGGCAGTGAAGAGTACATGGGCATTGCCACAGTAGTGCCAGAAACAAGAGGCGATATAAGGTTCGCCCCCGAGATCTCCGCCAACCTTGGCTGATCGAACAGCTCATTCGCTGACCACCGCCCTCTCAGGAGGCGGGCATGTCAACCAACACTCGCCAAGGAGACTCAAAGACATGAAAACCTATTCTATGGAGACACCTCCCACCTACTCTCCTATGGATATCAGATATGATCGTTATCAGAACTTGGGAGCAGGATCAGCCATGCTTGCTTCTGCCATGCCTCCGTCCTCCGTAATCGAGACAGACCTCGGCAACACCGACATGGCCGCCCCCCCGGAAGACTCCTCACCGCCAACAAGCCCCGAGTCCCCCGATCGACCAGACGCCATTACGCACGGCAGCCACCACTTCAGCGAAGGAGCCCCTCCCCGATTGAATGATGACGGCACTTTAGCCCAGCCTGATGATTTTTCTCTTGCACTAGATGGTGCCCCCCCGCATGCGCCTGACATGCCAGATCATCCAGCCACTACCGAACTAGCAACGCCAGGACGCACTCGGTCTGACGATCCACCTCCCCTGTCAACGCTCACAGACGATTCATCATCTGCGGACCCTTTTTCCGAACTGGGACAGGCAGCCCCACCACCAGCAACTCAACTCCCGGAAATCGTCAGTGGGGGCTCCCCCACCGCCGGGTCTGAGCCACCAACAGCTGAGATGATGACGCCTGTCAGCAAGGCGACGCCAAAGCGAGGCAAGCGCTCCAGTACACAATCACGCAAACCGTCTGCCAGTCAGGCCACGAAAAAGAAATAGCTCCGGATATCCGGCTCTAACTCCACCTGAAGAAGATCCATACTGGCGCAGGCTTCGCGGAAGCTCGCGCCAGTATGGGGGTGCACTCCCTTCGCGGAGACACTTCTTAGTCCGAATAGTCAGGATGCGCTTTGCTCACCCTGTCTCAAGCTCCCCCTCCGCCACGTCCACCGCTTCGGCCGCACCACCCGATCAACTGCTTGTATTCAAGTCACTGGTCCAGACTGGCAAATACCTGGTAAACAGCAAGGCCGAACAGCGTAGACAAACGAAAGCACCAGCGCTGATTTCCTCTTGACATGGGAGCTCCGAAAAGGTTGTCTTTGCATCCGTCAGTCATCCTGTCGGAAACATTCGTCGATTTGAATACTCACATCTGGTACGGAACACCTGTATGGCACTACAACCAATCCTCTTTATCAGCCTATGAGCATCACACCCAGCAACCTGAGAGATCGCTTCGAACGATTGAGATCAAACAAGATCTTCGAGACCTTCGTCATCCTGGTCATCGTCGTCTCGGCCCTGATGATCGGCGCCAAGACCTACCCTATCCCCTATGAAGCAGCCCAGGTGCTGCGCCTGCTCGATATGGGCATCACCATCTTCTTCCTGGTGGAGATTATCATCCGCATGGCGGCGGAGAAGAACCTGAAGAGCTTCTTCACCAAGGGCTGGAACATCTTCGACTTCCTCATCGTCACCGCCAGCCTGATTCCTATCGATCACAGCGAGGCGGCGCTGCTGGGACGGCTGCTGCGGGTATTCCGTGTCTTGCGACTGGTCTCCATAATCCCCGAGCTGCGCATCCTGATGAACGCCTTCATCACGGCTATCCCGCGCATGGGATATGTCTCACTACTGATGTTCATCATCTTTTACATCTATGCGGCCATAGGCAGCATGTTTTTCAGCCAGATCAATGAGACCCTGTGGGGCAATATCTCCATCGCCATGCTGACCCTCTTCCGCATCGCCACCTTCGAGGACTGGACCGACGTCATGTATGAGACCATGGAGGTACATCCGCTGAGCTGGGCCTTCTACCTCTCCTTCATCTTTATCGTCGCTTTCGTCTTTCTCAACATGATGATCGGTATCGTACTGGAGACCTTGCAGCGGGAGCATGAACAGTTTTCCCGCGACAGCGGCGAGGGTGAAGCAGGCGAGGTCCATGCCATCGATGCACGCACCCGGGAGATGGAACAACGGTTGATCCGCATGGAGGCGATATTGCAACGCTTGCCGTTGCCGGAGGAGGCGGAGCCCGAACCAGGCGCCGAGCGGCAAGACACAGTGCGCGGTGGCTTGCCGGAGTGAGCGGCCGGTATCCCGCATCGAGTGCGGAACACCGGTGGCAATCAATCAGTCGTTGGACGATCCGCCCTGCTGGCCTTGAGACAGATCGGCAATACATTCTCTGATGTATTCCGCTTTCTCATCGGTATCAATGATACCGGCTTCAGTGGCCTCGGCTTCACAACGCGATTTGATCTCGTCGGCCTCTTCAGCCAACAGTGGCGCACTCAGGATAGCACTGGCGAACAGACTCAACACAAGCGACTGAACTTTACGACGCATGATCTTCGATCTCCAATAAAAAATGGGGGAATTCTGTCTACCCCGAAGCCGCCGAACGGCTTGGAGGCGAGCGATCATGCGGCCGAATCCGGTCAGCTGTAAATGGATATTATTTCATCGTCACGATGAAATAATTTGATGTGGGCGAGTGAAGTCAAAGACTCAGCAGGGGAACCTCTTCCTGCCATACCCCGTTCTCAAAGCACGCAGCGCAACCCGCTGGCAAGCTCCTTGAAATCATGAATCGCAGGGTAGTCCCCCGCCTCACGCAAGGGGCCTTTGGAATCCGGCCGCAGCACGGCCAGCAGCCAGCGGATGCCATAACCCCGAGCCGATTCGAGCACGGCGGGACTGTCATCGACGAACAAAGTGCGCTCTTTATCGAAGGGACAGAGGTTCTGCAGCCGCGACCAGAACTCCGGATGCTCCTTGGGCAGGCCCAGCTGATGGGAAGAGATGATCTGATCGAAAAAACCGGCCAGTCGGGTCTTCTCCATTTTCAGGGCCAGGGTCTTCTGGTGGGCGTTGGTCACGAGCACGCGCATCTTGCCGGCACACATCAGCTGGTCGAGAAAATCGATGACATGGGGATGCACGGCGATCAGGTGGTCCACCTCCTCCTTGAGCAGGGCGATGTCGAGCCCCAACTCGCGGCTCCAGTGGTCGACACAGTACCACTCCAGGGTCCCGGCGCGGCTCTGGTAGCGGGCATAGAGGTCCTGCTTTGCCTCCTCCACACTGATGCCTTGGGTGAGGGCGAACTGCTCCGGCACGTATTCGAGCCAGAAGTGGTTATCGAAGTGAAGATCCAACAGGGTGCCGTCCATATCGAGCAGTACGCTGTCGATCGCTTGCCAATCCATCATCGTCTACCCCTGCGCTCTCTTTGATGAGACAGGCCTCACGTCTGCCTCTATAATTGTCGCCATTTTAACAGCTGCGCAGCGCTCGCGTGCAGACAAAATCCACGGAAATTCACATGCCGGTGCTTCCCAAGATTCTCGCCCGCAAACTGGTCGCCCAATCGCGACTGTTTCGTGTCGAACAGGTCGACCTCACCTTCAGCAATGGCGAGCAGCGCCAATATGAACGGCTGCTGGGCGGCAAACGGGGCTCGGTACTGGTGGTACCGATGCTGGACGACGATACCGTGCTGCTGATCCGCGAATACTCCACAGGCAGCAATAACTACCAGCTCGGCCTGCCCAAAGGCCGCATGGAAGCGGAGGACGCCGATCCGATGCAGGCCGCCGACCGGGAGATGCGCGAGGAAGTGGGCTACGGCGCCCGCGACCTGCGTCTGCTCAAAACCCTGACCATCGCCCCCGGCTACATCCAGCACCAGACCCATATCGTGTTGGCCCGTGACCTGTTTCCCGACAAGCAACCCGGAGATGAACCTGAACCGATTGAAGTGGTACCCTGGCGACTCTCCGATTGGCATTCACTCATGGCGCAGCCCGACCTGACCGAGGCTCGCTCCATCGCCGCTCTCTACATGACACGGGAATTTCTGCATGACGCTACCGCTACCTCTCGATGACCTGCTGCAACTGGCCCGTGAGGCCGGTGATGCCATTCTGGCGATCTACAACACCGACTTCGAGGTGGAGCACAAGCAGGACAACTCACCGCTGACCGAGGCCGATCTGGCCTCCCACAACACCATTGTCAACGCCCTTGAACAACTCACCCCCGAGATTCCGGTGCTCTCAGAGGAGTCCGCCAAAATCCCTTTCGAGACCCGTCGCAGCTGGTCGCGCTACTGGCTCATCGACCCTCTCGATGGCACCCGCGAGTTCGTTAAGCGTAATGGGGAGTTCACCGTCAACATCGCCCTGATCGAAGACCACTGCCCGACTTTTGGCGTGGTCTACGCCCCAGTGCTCGACCGCCTCTACTACGGCATAGTCGGTGAAGGCGCCTGGCTCAAAAGCGGCGACCAGGCGGCGGCGCCGATCCAGGTCGTCGCCCAGCACCGTCAGCCGACCAAGGTCGCTGGCAGCCGCTCCCATGCCGGCGACTCGTTACTACGTTTCCTCGACAAATTGGGCGATCATGAGCTGGTCAGCATGGGCAGCTCCCTCAAACTCTGCCTGGTGGCGGAGGGCAAAGCCGACATCTATCCCCGCCTGGGTCCAACCTCGGAGTGGGACACGGCTGCGGCGCAAGCGGTAGTGGAAGCGGCCGGTGGACGGGTCACCACCCTCGACCTGCAACCGCTGGCCTATAACACCAAGGACTCACTGCTGAACCCTCAGTTTCTGGTCTTCGGCGACCTGTCGGAGGATTGGTCGGCCTATCTCTGAATGCCGGAGGGGGATAGGGATGCGCAAGCAGCCTGGGTTTACTGGTTGGCAGGACTCCTGCCGCCGCCTCTCTTTCAGGTGAAAAACCCCGGTGAGAAGATCAATAAAGCTGATACATTGCGTTGCATCCCTCTTTGACAGACGCTCATTTCGCGCTGGGGAGTTCAGCTTTATCGGCAAGTGTTCTATGCTTGCACCCTACAACCATAAGAAAGGCCATCCCACTGGGAACGGCCAATGCTCCGGGCTCCATCCACAGATAACGGTGAGCCATTCGACCATGACCAACCTGTTCAACAGAGCCCTGCCGGCCCTCTGCGCCCTGCTGCTGATCCTCAGCGGCCTCTCAGGCCGTGCTATCGCTGCGCAAGAGGATGTGTTTGCCTTCGATGACTTCCCCTTGGAAGAGCTGCTGGAGTATCCAAGCTGGTTCAAGAAGAGCTTTCTGGAACTCCCCGACGACCTCAACGAGGCGGTGAATAAGGGTAAGGTCGGCATCATCGTCTACTTCGGCCAAAAGCGTTGCGCTTACTGCAAAATGCTACTGGAGACCAACTTCGGGCTGAACGACATCGTCAGCTACACCCGTGAACATTTCGACGTCATCCCAATCGATATCTGGAGTACTGAAGAGGTCACCAACCTGGATGGCAAGGTGATGAGCCAACGGGAGTTCTCGCTGCAGGAGAAGACCAACTTCACCCCCTCACTGATCTTCTACGATGCCGAAGGCCGCGAAGCGCTCCGCCTGCGCGGCTACTATCCCCCCTATCAGTTTCGCGCCGCGCTGGAGTATGTGGTCGACGGCTTCTACCTCAAGGAGTCATTTCCCGCCTATCTGGCGCGTGGCGACGAGCGGACCGTCTTCGAACCGGGCGACCTCAATGAAGAGGAGTTCTTCATCCCACCACCCCATAATCTGGATCGCAGCCACTTTCCGGGTCAACGCCCGCTGGTGGTCTTCTTCGAGCAGGGCAACTGTCACGCCTGTGATGTGCTGCACAGCCAGCCCCTGCGTGACCCGGCGATCAACAAGCTGATGCGCGGCTTTGACAATGTACAACTCGACATCCACAGTGAAACACCGGTGATCACACCCAGCGGGGAGAGAACCACTGCACGGGACTGGGCGAAAGAGCTGGGGATTTTTTACACCCCCTCCCTGCTCTTCTTCGATGAACAGGGTAAGGAGATCATCCGCGTCGATTCGGTGGTGCGTTTCTATCGTCTACGCAAAGTGATCAACTACATCACCAGCCGGGGTTATCAGACCGAACCGAACTATCAACGCTGGCGGCTCAATAGCGATTTTTAGTCGGGCCAGGGTCTAATGCCACTTACGTTAGTGGCGTTTGGGCTGATATCCAACACCTTAAGGTGGGGCAGGGCCCCGCCCTACCTGTGATCCGGAGTGTAGGGTGGGACCCTGCCCCACCATTAAATCCCTTAACCAAGTAGCATTCGCGCCAGGGTCCAGATCTCTGGTTTGCGCTTCAGCCAGCTTAGCGCTCCCCACATTTCAGCGACAAAAGCGATGGATGAACGCTTCGTACTCTTGCTGCCGGTCATGCAGACGCTGATACTCGGAGGCCCGATAGCCGGTACGCAGCCGTCGCTCCACCCGGTCGAGCTGCTGATGCTTGTTCCAACACCGTTTCTCACTAACCAGCTTGGTTTTTCGCCGCGAAACCGTGTCAGTTTTTTCTGATGCCTTTTTCAGACGCAGGCCAGGTTCAGAGGGGGTCAACCCACTGCTAGAATGGATAATACGCTGTCGGGTCTCGACTCCCTCTCTGCAGGCGGTCTGACGAAACTCGATCTCTCCGTCAATGTTGCAGCGATAGAGAGTCAGGCCCTCCGCCGCAGAGGTGCGCCAGAGAAGCACGGAGAGCAGCAAAAACAGGCAGGTTGCAGCCATAGCAGTCAATCTGTGAAACATCACCTAAACTCCCTTTCAGGTTGATGTCGGGATTATAGGGTCGCAAGTACCTGTGGTTCAAGAATGGCCGCGGGGGGTCGATAACTTCAGCAACTGTTTGTCAAAAAACACCATGGATCTGGAACACGAAAACCGCAAACTTCGCCAACAGCTGATCGACCTCCACCAGGAGGCGCAGCGCAGTCAGGCAACATGGGAGCGCTTCCACGCACGGGAACTGGAGCTGATGAGCGCCGACTCCCTGGCGGAACTGCTGCATAGCATGACCGAAGGTCTGCTGGCTTCGTTCAAGGTCGACACCATCCAGGTCCTGATAGCCGATCCCGATCACGAAATTCGCCACCTGTTGAACAGCAACGGCATCAACGAAGCCGCCTTTGCCTATCTGCGTTTCGTCGATGAGCTCTATTCGGTCAATCCCCGTTATAGCCGACTCTTCAGCCCCTGGCTCGGCCCCTACCTAAGCCCCGAATACAACGCCCTGTTCGAGCACAACCAGGGTCTGAAAAGTATCGCCATCCTGCCCCTCTTCTGCCGCAACCGTCTGGTCGGCAGCATCAATCTGGGTTGTCGGGACGCAATGCGCTTTACCCGGCACCACGCCACTGACTTCCTGGCCCGACTTGGCAAGATCAGCGGTGTCTGCCTGGAGAACACCGTCAACCGGGAGCGGTTATTGATCAGCGGCCTGACCGACCCGCTGACGGAACTCCACAACCGCCGCTATCTCGATCGGCGACTGAATGAAGAACTCTCCCGCGCCAGCCGCTATCACCAGCCGCTGGGCTGTCTCTTCATCGATGCCGACCATTTCAAACGCATCAACGACGGCTACGGCCATCAGGCCGGCGACACGGTGCTGCGCGAGTTGGCCAGCCGTATCAGATCCCAGTTGCGTGCGAGTGATGTAGCCACCCGATACGGCGGCGAGGAGTTCGCCCTGCTGCTGCCTCAGACCAATCTCAATGAAGCCCTGCTGCTGGCCGAACGCATCCGTCAGGAAGTGGCTCAGAGCCCGATACAGCTGGATGATGGGCAGACCATCGATCTCACCGTCTCCATCGGCGTCAGTGAAACCCTGCCCATGCTCGGCAAGTCTCGCCACCAGGAGGTGGGGGAGCATCTGCTGGCTTCAGCGGACCAGGCCCTCTACCAGGCCAAGGCCAATGGTCGTAACCGCATTGAGACACTCAAGCATGCGACTCCCGCAAGCGGTAAACCGGACGCAAAGCCGAGCACGCGAAATACCGCCCCCTGATCCCGCCGTTTTCCCTTACCACCGGGCTACCTTCTAAGCCCGACAGGGCCTGCTCAACGCCACTATCTGCCAGGGTGGAATCAGTCCTCAACCTGTTTGTGGCTACCGTCGCAAAAGGGCGCGCTCTTGGTCTGCTTACAGCGACAGACCCAGTGCTCCCCACTCTTTTCGGCCTTGAAACCCAGGGGTTCAATACCCGTCCCCCGATGGGAACCGTCGCAGAACGGCTGACTCGAAGAGCGGCCACAGGCGCACCACCAGTACTCCTTTCCAGCCACCAGATCGACAGCGATAGGTTGTTTTGCCGCCACCACAGGTTTATCCATCCTCATCTCCTCGCTTAAAGCACTGCCAATGAGGCAGTCAAAATATTGAGTTAGTGTTATTGATTCAGTAATCCGTTATGCCGCCGTCAGGGCCTCATGCACTGCTTGCTGAAGAGTCGGCTCACAAGCCGAGGGAATCCCCCAGGGAAAACCGCAACCGATCCAGGGCAGCCAAATGCCCCAAAGCACACAGCTCAACCGGACAGATCGCTATATGGCTGGGCGTGGCATATCGATTGCCGGACAAGCGAATCCCATTGGTACCACATAAATCCGGCAAAAACAACGTCGTATCAGCATCAGTTCCCGCTTGTGGTGATATCTACAGGCCGATTTCTGTTAACCTCTGCATCCCGAAACTACCCATGGTAGCTAGTGTGGTGTCTCATATTGTTTGACGATTATAGCGAGGCGCTAAGCGGCTAGCCGCTAGGCGCGCTGCGCAGGGAATGGCAGGCCCTTTCCAAGGAGCGTAACGCCCCGAAGGAAGTGCCCCTGGGGTGCAACGCGGATGGCCGCTTAGCGTCTCGCCCGAAGGGAAGCCCGCTCAGGCCAGGATCCTGCGTTGCAATGCTTGACAAGGGCCTGCCATTGCCTGCGCA
>JARRNY010000107.1:0-9278 GCA_037384445.1 Candidatus Thiodiazotropha sp. | reverse complement strand
AACCCTTACCGGCACCCGTGCTCAGCCTCTACGACTCGGTCAGACGCTTCGGCATCGGCAACATCTACCACGTCTATCCCACCATGCAGACGCAACGCCAGGAGCTGATCATTCAAGGATCGATGGATGGCAAGGTGTGGAGAAGCTACGCGTTCAAATACAAACCCGGCGATCCAACCCGCAGACCGCCATTCAACATTCCCCAGCAGCCTCGTCTGGACTGGATGATATGGTTCGTACCGACCCAGCAACCGATACAGATGTACTGGTTCGGCGAGTTCATGCGACGCCTGCAGCAGGGGTCATCAAGCGTGACCGGCCTGCTGGCTGACAACCCCTTTCCTGAACAACCGCCAAGTTATCTGCGGGTACTGGCCTATCGCTATGAGTTCACCCATGCCGAAGAGCGCGAAAAGCACCGTGCATGGTGGAATATCACCTTTTTGGGGGAGTTCCCGAGAGTGCAGCCCAGACGGCCCTGAGTCACCGATACAGAAGTCCGATAAGCCTGAGCTATAGGGTGGAGCCTTGCCGGATACGGGAGAGCAGGTTCTCGGCCTTCATCACCCAATTGCGGATATCGTGAATGGTCGCCTCGTAAGGAAACTGCTTGATGCTATAGATGGAGGTGTTGCGATACTCGGCATGGAATCCGCTCTGATGGCTGATCAGCCCTTTATCACGGTGAATCTGCCAACCGTTCTCTTCGATAGGACACATACGCAAGTCCCTTGGACTATTGGTCGCCATCGCCCCCGAAGCAAACCGGAAAATATCACCGAACCAGCTCACAGATCACCCAGGGGCAGATAGAAAAAGACGAAACGTCCGCCATGGATATCGATTTTCAGTTTCGCCCCATGGTGGATACCGTAATCCACATAGCCTGGTACGGCGCTATCCAGGTGACATTCACTGCTGTGCTGGGGCGACTCAAAATCCCGATCGCGATCATACCAGGAGAGCAGCATATTTTCTCCCAGATGCTGATCCGCCTGCTGGCCAGCCAGCGTCATGGCCTCGTGATAGTCACTAAGCGGAGGTTCCGGATCCAGCAGCATCAATTCGATTTCGCTGAGATCCTCCGGCTCGGGTAGCGGGCAGGCCGTGCCAAAGGTCGGTTCGTTGCTCATAACCCCTTACGCCCCATAGGTTCTCTCAGGATGTTTAACCTATACTAGCCTGCCGGACAGGACTCCAGGGGACCGCTGATCGGCGAATCGGCGCCGCTCAGCTCCCAGATCCCTTTCATTCACCCCAGCATCAGGACAATTGAGAATAATGGTCAAAATCTACGGCATCCCCAACTGCGACACCATGAAGAAGGCCCGTCAGTGGTTGACCGAGCACGGGATCGAGTATGCGTTTCATGACTACAAAAAGGCGGGGGTGGACGAGAAGCTGCTGCGTCGATGGGTCAAACAGGCTGGCTGGGAGACCCTGCTCAACCGGCGCGGCATGATGTGGCGCAAGCTCGACGATGCAGTAAAAGCCAACATCGACGAGGCGAGCGCTATCCGTGTGATGCTGGAGACCCCTTCGATCATCAAGCGTCCGGTCCTGGAATATGGCAAGGTCCTTCTGGTCGGCTTCAAAGCGGAAGAGTACGCCAGGATTTTTACCTGAGCACCCCCTGTTTTTATAGCAGGAAGGTCCTCCTTCTCTCACCCATTCCCTGTATAATGGCCCGCTTTCCGATTTCCTGAGGTGTAGCATGATCAAGATCAACGAGAACTATAAAAAACTCCAGGCCTCCTACCTGTTCTCCGACATCGCCAAGCGGGTTGCCCAGTTTCAGAAGGACAACCCCGACAAACCGATCATCAAACTGGGCATTGGTGACGTCACCCGTGCGTTGCCCGAGGCCTGCGTACAGGCCCTGCATGCTGCTGTCGACGAGATGGCCAGTGATGCCACCTTCCACGGCTACGGTCCGGAACAGGGCTACGACTTCCTGCGCGAAGCGATCGCCAAGGGCGACTTCCAGTCCCGTGGCTGCGCAATAGAGGCCGAGGAGGTCTTCGTCAGCGACGGCGCCAAATGCGATTCAGGCAACTTCCAGGAGATCTTCGCCAGCGACATCCGGGTGGCGATCCCCGATCCGGTCTATCCGGTCTACGTCGACACCAACGTCATGGCCGGGCGTACCGGCGCGGCGGAGGACGGGCGCTATACGGGTCTGGTCTACCTTGAGGGAAACAAAGCCAACGGCTTCATCCCTGAATTGCCGAATGAGCCGGTCGACCTGATCTATCTCTGCTTTCCCAACAACCCGACCGGGGCCACCGCCACCAAGGCACAGCTGAAGGCCTGGGTAGACTACGCCAAGGCGAACAAGGCGCTGATTCTGTTCGATGCCGCCTACGAGGCGTTCATCCGCGATCCCGACCTGCCCCGCTCCATCTACGAGATCGAGGGCGCCCAGGAGGTAGCCGTGGAGTTCCGCAGTTTCTCCAAGAACGCCGGCTTCACCGGCACCCGCTGCGCCTACACCGTGGTACCCAAGGCGTGTACCGCCTACACCGCCAGTGGCGAAGCCATCTCCATTCATGGTCTGTGGAACCGTCGTCACACCACCAAGTTCAACAGTGTCTCCTACCCGGTGCAGAAGGCGGCCGAGGCGGTCTACAGCGATGCCGGTCAGGCACAGATCAAGGAGCTGATCGACTACTATATGAAGAATGCCAAGTATGTGCGTGAGCAGATGGAGTCCCTCGGCTACGACTGCATCGGCGGTGAGAACTCGCCCTATATCTGGATCGACGCCAAAGGCGACTCCTGGGCCTTCTTTGACAAGCTGCTGAACGAGGCGGGCGTGGTCTGCACCCCCGGCGCCGGCTTCGGCAAGTGCGGCGAAGGCTACGTGCGCATCAGCGCCTTTAACAGTTTCGAAAATGTACAAGCGGCCATGCAACGCATCAAAGAGGTTCTCTAGTGCCTGTCTCCAACGATTTTGCCCAACGCCTTGAGCAGACCCTGCCTGGTATTGTCGAGCACTTCGGAACCCCCTTCCATCTCTACGACGAGAAGGGTATCCGCGAGAATGGCCATGCCCTGATCGAGGCCTTCTCCGGCGTCGAGACCTTCCGTGAATATTTCGCGGTCAAGGCACTGCCCAACCCGGAGATCATGCGCATCATGCACAGCCTGGGCTTTGGCTTCGACTGCAGTTCCATCGCCGAACTCGCGCTCAGCCGTCAAATCGGCGCCCATGGTGAGGAGATCATGTTCACCTCCAACAACACCAGCGCCAAAGAGTTCGCTGCTGCGTCGGCGGACGGTGGCTGTGTACTCAACCTGGATGATATCTCGCTGGTCGACAAGGTCCCCGAAATGCCGGAGCTGATCTGCTTCCGCTACAACCCGGGGGAGCGCCGTACCGGCAACAGCATCATCGGCAATCCGGTGGAAGCGAAATATGGCGTCGCTCATGATCAATTGCTGGAGGCCTACCGTCAGGCCAAAGCCCGCGGCGCAAAGCGCTTTGGTCTGCACACCATGCTTGCCTCAAACGAGCTCAACCACGCCTACATGGTAGAGACAGCACGCATGCTGCTGGATCGGGTCGAGTGGATATCCAAGGAGCTGGACATCCGCTTCGAGTTCATCAACATCGGTGGTGGCCTCGGCATCCCCTATCGCCCCGGTGAAAAGCCCCTCGACATCGTCAATATGGGTCAAGAGATCAGCAAGCTTTTCCAGCTGTTCAAAAAACAGCATGGTTACATGCCAAAGCTCTTTGTGGAGAGCGGCCGCTACATGACCGGACCCTTCGGCGTACTGGTCACCTCAGCGATTAACCGCAAGGAGATCTACCGCACCTATGTGGGGGTCGACTCCTGCATGTCATCGCTGATGCGTCCCGGCATGTATGGCGCCTACCACCATATCTCGGTCGTTGGCAAAGATGGCGAGGATGAGATAGTGGACGTGGCCGGCTCCCTGTGCGAGAACAACGACAAGTTCGCCATCCAGCGGCCACTGCCGAAGATTGCGGACGGGGATATCCTCTATATCCACGACACCGGCGCCCACGGCCACTCCATGGGTTTCAACTACAACGGCAAGCCGCGACCGAAGGAGCTGTTGCTGCACGAGGATGGCAGCGTTGAGTTGATCCGGCGTGAAGAGACGCTGGACGATCTCTTTGCCACGCTCACGTTCGAACCGGACAACTTTCCCGCTCAATCCTAAGCGCGAAAGAGCGTCGTAGCGTAGCGTCCCGCTGTTTGAACCTACTGGAGTATCCAGTAGGTTCTCCCCCTCTCACTCATCTCGGCCTCAGCCCACCCGGTTAAAAACATCGACTTTAGGAGTATCGCAGCGTTTTGCGAACCAGTGCACGTAAAAAACTCCATTATTTCCTCTAATTCCTTTAATTCTCAATAACTTACAATTACCACTTTTTGAGTAGTGGTTCCCAATTCAATCGCCCAGCGACTGCAATACTCTAGCTTCAAGAACAATAGATAGGGAGATACCTATGGAAATCTTTGCTTTTGTCAGCGCACTCGTTTTGGCAGCACTTTTCCTGATCCACAAAAACAGACAGATCGATGCCGCTGCCAACAGAAAGATTAATGTGGACGACTTCCAGGAGCAGATCGAACAGGCGCTCAGCCTGCCAAGCGAGTCTGAGAAAGCCTGGCAGAACGAGCCCGCCACAGACGTACAGATGCGTGAACTCGATGAACGGGGTATCTATCTACAGCGCCAGCTGACCAAAGGCCAGGCGATGAACGTGCTGGGCCTCTTCACCCCGCCTGATGGTCGCCAGGTCGACATTCTCAAACACTTCAACATCCCCTACTCCTACAAGATGAATCAGACCATGGCGCACTATCTGATTCGCGAACTCTTCAACGATCCGAAGAAGGTGGAGGAGTGGAACAATCGCCCACCGACCACCACGGTGCGCCAGGGTCTGCTCTTCATGCAGGGAGGTCTGGTCAGCGGTCTGAGTCATGTGGATTCGCAGAAGCTGCTCGACAAGCTGGGCATGGAAGATCCGGAACGCTATCAGGAGTGGAAACAGATCGACCGCCTCTTTCTGGAGACCAACAATCCCGAGATCCGCGCCAAATACAAGGTGCGCAAGATCACCTGGAAACGCTTCTTTGACAGCTACGAGGCCATCAAGGAGGCCGGGGTCTCTGCCAAGGCCATGTCTGGCGAACACATCATTGAGCACTCGCTGCGGCAAGATGGCAGCATCAAAACCCATGCGGAAATTCAAGACGCCATGGAGCCGGTGGTTTCCTGATCTCTTTCTGCACAGGCAACTTTCCCCATTAGCGTTATCTTGAAATAACAGTCTTTGGACTGAAAGGAGAAAGAGATCGACAGCACACCCTTTTGGGTGTGTTGTCTGATCATAGCCGACCCGATCGCTCCGCTGTCATCCACTTTTTTCCACGGCGGTATTGGGGATTGATACAATTCCCTGCCGCCTTTCGCTATCTGCCTCTACTGTCGGTCTGCAGTCCCAATGCCCTTCTTCCATGCACCGGCCTCACCGATGAAACAAAACCCCAAGTAAAAAACGCCATTGACATATTATGTCACACGGGCTATCTTCCTCTCGTAGTCTGAATGGAGATCATCCGATGAACAGCCTTCTGAGCAAATTGGAAAAGGTTCTACAATTGCCTGACGCGGGTACGATGAACGGCATGGAGTACGAGTTCAACCCCATACCCGGTGACGTGGAAGTGGTCCAGGTCACTTTCAAAGACCGCGAGGAGTTTCCCATCTATCTCACCCAGTCAGACAGCCAGATGATCTGCATCTGCTATCTCTGGAAAGACCAGGAAGTCATCCCTGACAAACGTCAGCAAATGCTCGAGAGCATGCTTGAGGTCAACGTCCCCATGCCGCTCTCTTCATTTGGCCGGATTGGTGAATGGTTCGCCATATTCGGAGCGCTCGATCAGAACTCGTCTGCCGACAGCATCGTCAAGGAATTAACCGTACTCAGCGATAACGCTTTGGATGCCGTTAATGCCATGAGCGAGTTTCTCAACTAACCGATCATCCCCACAGGAGTCACATCATGGAATTCTTCAAGAAATTGATCACCGCCATTCGCGGAGGAAGTCGTGAAATCGGGGAGGCGATTATCGACAGCCAGGGCATCCGGATCTACGAACAGGAGATCGAAGACGCCAAGCACGCCATTAAGCAGGCGGAAGAGGATCTGACCGGTGTCATGGCCAAAGAGATGCAAGCCGGCCGGGAGATCGAACGCCTCGAGGGCGAGACCACCAGTTATGAAAAAAAGGCCCTTGAGTTATTGGAAAAAGGCGAAGAAGCCCTCGCGACCGAGGTAGCGGGAAAGATCGCCGAACTCGAAGCCGAGCTGGAGAACCAGAAGCAGGCCAAATCGCGTTTCGCCGAGCACGTCGTCAAGGTCAAGGAGATGATCCAGCAGACCCATGCCAAGATCCGCGATCACGAACGTGAAATTGCCATGGTCAAGACAACGGAAAACGTGCAGAAGGCAACCCAGTCGATCAGTCAGCACATGGATGGCGGCACCTCCAAGATGGTCGCCGCAAAAGAGTCGCTGGAGCGGATCAAACAGCGTCAGCAGGATTCGTCGGATCGCATGAGTGCGGGCGAGGCACTGCGAGCCGAATTGAGCGGCGCCACCCTAGAGGAGAAGCTCAAGGCCGCCGGGGTCGGTGATAGCGAAGACCGACAGAAAGCGGTACTTGCCAGACTGAAAGCCAAACAGCAGGGATGATCGGACACGGGGCAGGCCGATACCTGCCCCGCTTTCCACACGAATCATGACTGAAAAAAAGAAGCCCAAGCCGAAACGCTGGTCGGAATCCGACAAGGCGATTCGTGCCACGCAAGTCGCTTTTGACGTGGAAAACGAGATCATCGATACGATCAAGACTCAGGCCTGCCACGAAGGTGTCACACCCTCCGACATGATCCGTCTGATACTGGGACTGGAAGTAGCCGCAAAGCGTGTACGTCCCAGATTGACCATGTCGTTGAAGGAACAGGACTATCAGGAATTGGCCGACAAATACGGACTCAACTCCGAGGAGCGGCTGGCGATAAAAGCCAAGATCATTGAAGAGATCAGAGATTTCGCCCTCGGCATTCGCAACTCTTAGGGATGTAGTTGACGAGAACTCATACCCTTCCCGGACTCACCCCACCGCTTGTAATAAAGCAGGTGCAGGTGTAACAACGGGATCAAACAGGACTTAGCGTCGATAGCAGTCATAGTGACACAGGAGCAGTCAGTGGCCGAATTTACAGATGTCATCAGCAGTTACCCCACCAGCGTCTTCACCGTGGTGCTGGGTATCATGCTGGTGTTTTGGCTGTTTGCCATTCTCGGCATGTTCGACATCGACATCTTCCCCACCGATGGCGGTGAAGATCTGTTCGAGGCCGATGTGGAGGTGGATGCCGAAATGCCGGGCTTCATCGGTCTGTTGCACACCCTTGGCCTCACCGGCGTACCCTTCACCCTCGTTATCAGCATCATCGCCTTGATTGGATTCACGATCAGCTATCTGATCAGCGCCTGGATACTCATGCCCGTGGGTTCAAGCATTCTGCGTTATCTCATCGGCAGCGGCGTCATTCTCGGCAGTATTGCGATATCCATACCCATCACCGCACAGCTCATCAAACCCATGAAGCCGCTGTTCGTTAAGCATTATGCGCCCTCAAAAAGGGACTACGTCGGTCACGTCTGCGTCGTCACCTCCGCCAGTGCCAACAACGATTTTGGCATCGGCTCCGTGGAGACAGGGGGCTCGCCCCTGCAGATCGACATCCGTACCCCGGAAGGCGAAACGTACCAAAAGGGAACGGCTCTGCGCATCGCGAGCTACGACCCGCAACAAGATACCTTCGAAGTCATCACTGAAGAAAAATTTCAACAACTGGTCAGTTAAGGAAGTCAGCAAATGGAAACCATTATCCTTATTACCGTCGCTGCGGCGATCATCCTGCTGGGGGCATTCTCCCTGTTCGCCAGCTTTTACAAAAAGGTCCCCCAGGGCAAAGCGATGATCGTCAGCACCCTGAGCAAAGAACCGAAGGTCACCTTCACCGGCAGCATGGTACTGCCGGTGATCCATCTGCGCGAAATGATGGACATCGATCTCAAGACCATCGAGATCGACCGTCGTGGTTCAGACGGTCTTATCTGCCGCGACAACATCCGGGCCGATATCAAGGTCACCTTCTTCGTGCGGGTCAACAAGACCACTGAGGATGTCCTCAAGGTCGCTCAGGCGGTCGGCGTGGATCGCGCCTCGGACCAGGGCGCGGTGGAAGAGCTGTTCGCCGCCAAGTTCTCGGAGGCGTTGAAGACCGTGGGCAAACGCATGGATTTCATCATGCTCTACGAAGAGCGCGACGCTTTTCGCGATGACATCATCAAGGTGATCGGTAAGGACCTCAACGGCTATGTGCTCGAAGATGCTGCCATCGATTACCTGGAACAGACGCCGGTCAAATCCCTTGACCCCAACAACATCCTGGATGCGGAAGGTATCCGCAAGATCACCGAGCTGACTGCCACGCAGCACATCCGAACCAACGAGTTCCAGCGCGACGAAGAGAAAGAGATCAAGAAGAAAGACGTGGAGACCCGCGAAGCGGTGCTCCAACTCGAGAAACAGGAGAAGGATGCCATCGCGAGGCAACAGCGGGAAGTCACCAGCATCCAGGCCCGCGAAGAGGCGGAGACGAAAAAGATCCAGGCCGAGGAGATGCTGCGCGCCGAAGAGGCCCGCATCAAGACCGAAGAGGCGGTTGCGATCCAGGAAGAGAACAAGCAGCGGGAAATCGAAGTGGCCGCCTATCAACGCCAGAGCGTGACCGTAAAAGAGGCGGAGAAGGTCGAGAAGGCGAAAGAGCTCGAACAGGTCGAACGCAAGCGCGTGGTGGCCCTGGCCGATATCTCCAAGGAGAAGGAACTTGAGGAACAGAGAAAGGAGATCGCCGATCTCACCAGCGAACGTATCTCTGTTGAAAAGCGCGTGGCCGAAGAGGAGGAGAACATCCAGCGGGTGCGTATCGTCTCCAAGGCCGAACGTGAGAAAGAGGCCACCGTCATCGCCGCCGAAGGCAAGGCACAGGAAGATCTGGTACGTGAAGTGAAAGCCGCAGAAGCGGCTGCCCAACGCGCCATCCAGAAGGCGCAGGAGGAAGTCTCCCTGGCCGAAGGCCGCAAGAACGCCTCCATCCTGGATGCCGAGGCCGCCATCAAGCAGGCTGAAGCGGTACGTTTCCGCGAGGCC
>JARRNY010000106.1:0-9300 GCA_037384445.1 Candidatus Thiodiazotropha sp. | reverse complement strand
GCCGAGAGCTGTAGTGTTCGCCTTTGATAGCGCCAGGTCATTGTATGATCCCGCCAGGACTCGCATAATGTGCCGCTGCTTTCAGTACGATGTCGCTCCAACAACAGCATGCCGATAACACCGCTCTCCATCACCGCCTACACCCTGAGCAATGCCCTGGGAAGAGGCATCCAGGATCAGGTCGTTGCCCTAAAAAGTGCTCAGAGCGGCTTGCGGAGCTGTGATCTCGAGAGTGTCGATCTACAGACCTGGATCGGACGTGTAGATGGACTGGAGCAGGTCGAACTGCCTGTCTCGCACCAGGATTACGATTGCCGCAACAATCGTCTCGCCTATCTGGCCCTGCAACAGGACGATTTCCTATCCAGCCTGCAGCAAGCCATCGCACGCTACGGCGCCGATCGGATCGGCGTTTTCATCGGTACCAGCACATCGGGCATCGCCACCACCGAAGCCGCCTACCAGCGACATACCGGTAGCGCTGCGCTGGTAAAGGATTTCTCCATCTCGAAGACGCATAACATCTTCTCGGCCGTGGCCTTTGTCCGCAGCCTGCTCGGACTTCAGGGTCCGGCGCTGGCCATCTCCACCGCCTGCTCATCCAGCGCCAAGGTATTTGCCAGCGCCCATCGGTACATCGAGACCGGCCTTTGTGATGCGGCGCTGGTGGGGGGAGTGGACTCTCTCTGCCTCACCACACTCTATGGCTTCAACTCTCTCGATCTGATCTCCGATCAGCCTTGCCGTCCCTGGGACAGGTCCCGCAACGGCATCAACATCGGCGAAGCGGCTGGCTTCGCCCTGCTGGAGCGGGGTGCAGACAGCAGCGGGACACCCCAGCTGCTCGGTTATGGAGAGTCGAGTGATGCCTACCACATGTCGACTCCGCATCCTGAGGGTGCTGGCGCTGTCCTGGCCATGCAACAGGCGCTGACAAGCGCAGGACTCACTCCTGAGCAGATCGACTACATCAATCTCCACGGCACCGCCACCCGCAGCAACGACATGGCTGAGGATCGCGCCGTGACAAGCCTGTTCGGCCGCACCACGGCCTGCAGTTCAACCAAAGGTTTCACTGGCCATACCCTGGGGGCAGCCGGCATTACCGAAGCGATCTTCTGCCTGCTCGCTCTGCGTGAAGGGTTCCTGCCCCAGACCCTGCAGTGCGAAGCGGTCGATCCTGAACTGGAGAGTGCCGTCCTGCTGCAACCTAAGCTCGTCAATGTAAAACGGGTGTTGAGCAACTCCTTCGGCTTCGGCGGCAACAACTGCAGCCTGTTGTTGGGAGCGGGCACATGATCGCGGTCGACATCCAATCTGTCGGCGTGATGGCGCCCGGTCTGCCCGGCTGGCAGGCATCGCTGCCTGTACTGCGTGGCGAGACTGCCTACCAGGCTGAGGCTTTACCGGCGCTGAAGCCGAACATGCTTAAACCGAATGAACGACGGCGTACCACCCAGACCATCAAGCTGGCGCTGGCGGTGGCCGAAGACGCCTTGAGTCAGGTGCAGAGACCCAGCGAGTTGTTGTCGGTGTATGCCTCCTCCTGGGGGGATCTCGATATCATCAATCAGATCTGTCTCGCCCTGACTCAGGCCGAGCGCCCCGTCTCTCCGACCCAGTTCCATAATTCGGTGCACAACGCCCCTGCCGGCTACGGCTCCATCGGCACTGGCTATCGACAAGCCTCCAACAGTATCGCCGGTCAACAAGGCACTTTCGCTGCCGGTCTGTTGGAAGCGGCTGTGCAGGCCACCTGCGAGAATAAACCGATACTGCTGGTAGCCTATGATCTGGTCGCACCCGACCCGCTGATCACGTTGATTCCCAATACACCCGCTTTTGCCCTGGCCCTGCTGTTGTCACCTCATGTCGACAAAGCAAGCGGCGGCGAGCGCCTGGCAAGCATCAAGTTAGCGCCGGTTGCCGAAGCTGGTGAGACCAGCTTGCAACAGTCGCTGTTGGAACAACTCAGAATCTCGCAGCCCGCTGCCCATGGCTTACCGCTGCTCCAGACAGTGGCGCAGCAGGAGACAAAAAAGCTGCTGTTGCCCTACCTGCCTGAACTGGGACTTCAGGTCGAAGTGGCGCCATGCTGAATAAAACCGCGCTGTGTGACCTGATGCCCCACTCAGGCACCATGTGTCTGATCGATGAGCTGATCGAATGGGACCAGGAGCGCATCCTCTGCCGCACCCGTTCACATCTGTCACCGGAAAACCCCTTACGCAACAACAACCGTCTAAGCGCCATCCATGCCGCCGAGTACGGAGCACAGGCGGTCGGACTGCACGGCGGTCTGATGTCCCAGGCAGCGGGCGATCAACCCCAGGCCGGTTTGCTGGTCGGCTTACGCGGCGTGAAACTGCATCGCCCATACCTGGACCAAACCGATGCCGCATTGACCATTGAGGCACATCGCTTGCTGGCTGACAGCCTCAATCTCCTTTATGCTTTCACTCTGATTCTCGATCATGAGCCGGTTGCCGAAGGTCGAGTGGCCATTATCAAGGACTAGGAGCTGTTGCACTTGAATAATCGCCAATCAAGCCGCGTGGAGAGGGTTTCGGTAACTCCTCATAAACGACAAGCAACCCGGAGGAGCGTTTTTTCAGATGCCAATGCGCAAACCGCAACTGTGGGATCCGCATTAACCGGCACAAGGGATTTGAGTTGAAGCGAGCACTCATCACCGGCGGTAGTGGAGATATCGGATCGGCGATCAGTCGGCGATTGGCCGCTGCAGGCATCCAGGTCATCGTCCACGCCAACACCAATCCCCAACGGGCAGAGCAAGTCGCCACTGAGATCCGTCAAACCGGCGGCAAGGCAGAGACCTGCTGCTTCGATATCTGCGACGGGCAAAAGAGCGCTGAGGCACTCGACACCCTGCTCGCCTCAGGCCCGATCCAGATTCTGGTGCACAATGCGGGCATCCACGACGACGCCCCCCTGGCCGGCATGAGTGAAACGCAATGGAAGCGCGTCATCGACGTCTCCCTGCACGGCTTTTACCATGTCAGCCAACCGCTGCTGCTACCGATGATGGCGACCCGTTGGGGCCGTGTGATCGCCCTCTCCTCGATCGCCGCTATCATGGGCAACCGGGGACAGGCCAACTACGCGGCCGCCAAAGCAGGTCTGCACGGCGCTATCAAATCCCTGGCCATCGAGCTCGCCTCCCGTGGCGTCACTGCCAACTCTATTGCTCCGGGCATTATCGCCGGCCAGATGAGCGATGGCGTTTTCGATAAGAACCTGATCAAGCAACTGGTGCCGATGCAACGGGCCGGCTCACCGGATGAGGTGGCTTCCCTGGTCAGCTACCTGGTCTCGGATGAGGCGGCCTATATCTCCGGCCAGCAGATCTCCATCAACGGAGCCATGGCGTGACAGGTTCATGAAGAGTGCCGTCGTTATCCCTGTTTACAACGAAGCAGCCACCATTCGCGAGGTAGTCAGCCGCTGTCTGCCTTTGGTCGATCGGGTGATCGTGGTTGATGACGGCTCCGCAGACGCCACCCTTGAGCAACTCGAAGGATTGGACATCGAGGTATTGATCAATCCGCAAAACCAGGGCAAAGCCGCCGCACTGCAGAAGGGGTTTGCAAAGGCACTGCAACTGGATGCCAAATCGATCATCACACTCGATGGCGATGGTCAGCACGATCCAGGAGAGATCCCTGTTCTGTTACACGCCGCCGAATCCGAAGCCGACACGATTATCATTGCCGCGCGTCTGAAGCAGAGAGAACAGGCTCCCAGGTTACGCCTTTTCGCCAACCAGTTTGCCGACTTCTGGGTCTCCTGGGCGGCTGGCTACCCGGTGATCGATTCCCAGTCCGGATTTCGCCTCTATCCTGGCGAGCTGTTACGTACCGTTCATCTCGACACACCGCGTGAAAAGAGCTTTGTTTTCGAAAGTGAAATACTCATTGAAGGCGCCAGCCGCAACTTTTATAGTAGGTCCGTTGCGGTAAATTCGATCTATCGGGCCGGGGGGCGAGAGAGCCATTACCAGCCCTGGACTGATACCTGGCGCATCGTGCGCATGATTGCCGGACGTTTATTGAGACGCGGGCTCTATCTGTCGGGCCTGCTCAGAAGTCTTGGACTCATGGCAGACCCCAGGGATTTGCAGGAAAAATAAGTAAATCATGAAGGGACTCTCGCACAGCACCGTTCTACTGTTTTTTTCTTCACCACTACATCCGTTTAAATAAGGGAGCATGACTTATGCAAAAAATAACCTTCAGAAAAATGGCATTCATCGCCGTGATCACTCTCACCCTGGCGCTGATCGGCTGCCGCACTGCACCGGTCTACAACGTCACCGATTCACCGGTAAACACAGCAACAGAAAAGACCACCATGATCGATGTCAAAAAAGCCATCATGTCGGCTGGCGCCGGCCTTGGCTGGCAGATGAAAGAGGTCGAACCCGGTCATATCGTGGGCAGTCTTTTCCTGCGTAAACACTCAGCTGTCGTCGACATCCCCTACTCCACCAATAGCTACAGCATCAACTACAAGGACAGCACCGAGCTGGGCTATGACGGCAACAACATCCACAGCAACTACAACGGCTGGATTCAGAACCTCGACCGCGCGATTCAGGCACGTTTGAGCGCGATCTGACGCCGCTATCTACCTGTATAGCCAGGTATGACAGACTCCGGTGGGCAACCTGTATGTCCACCGGAGTTTCCTGCCCCTCAAGACTCACATGCGATTTGATCCGGAACAGGGAGCTGTGGACTGGGATGGCCTGGCCACTTTTTTTCTGACCTTTATCCTGCTGACATTCACTCTCGGTATCCCCCTGCTGATCTGCTTGCGTGGCGTATATCGTACAGCCAGCAGGACGACAAACTCATCCGAAGCCAGTCAGCTATTGGTATTCGGAAAAAGATTACGCAATCAACAGATCGATGACGACTATCGATTTCGTCTGCAGAAAGCGGCGCAGCTCCTGCAGCAGGGGCCCGAGCGGCAACTGCTCCTTCTCGGTGGCGCCGCGGGTTCGCATCAACTCAGCGAATCGGCGGCCGGCGAAGCCTATTTGCTTGATTTAGGCATCGAGCCACAGCGCATGTCCCGGGAAGAGCTGTCGCAAAACACCCTCGAGAACCTGCGCCATGCCCGTGATCTTTTACTGGACAGGCTCGATCAACCGGTCGCTCTGATCAGCAACCGCTACCATCTGGCACGTATTCACACCATGGCAGAGAGTCTCGGCATGCCGCATCGACTGTGTGCCGCTGAGCCCGCTTTTCACTCCTCCTGGCGACTGCTGCCCCGGTTATTGATTGAGGCCTGGTATATCCTCTGGTTCAAAACAGGCAAAGGCTGGGCCCGCCTGACACGCAGTCAACGCATGCTGGATCGCGTCACATGAAAAAAACCACCTTCCGACACTTCTTGATACTGGTATTCAGCCTCCTGGCGAACCCCAGCCAGGCACAGGAGGCAGCGCAAAAAAGCTGGGAACTACTGCTCGGTTATGGAGAGTCCCACCCCGGCTGGGGCGACACCCAGGAACGGGTTGAAACGAGAGATCTGATACTGCGCCAGGTGCGGCCGCAATCCTTTACCCGGGGCGAAGGCTGGTATCGCAACCGACGTTCAGTCTTGATCGAACTGCCTGTGCACTTCCTGAAGGAGCCGCAGGAGCCCCCCATGTTCGGCATCACTTTCAACGCCTGCTGGACCTTCCTGGCTCATCCCCGTTATCAGCCATACGTACTGGTCGGCGGCGGCCCCCTCTATACCCAGGCAGAGATACCGGGCACCAGTTCCAAGCTAAAGGGATCCTATCAGGCTGGAGCGGGGCTTAAGATTGATCTGAGCTCTTCTGCGATGTTGAGACTGGAGTACCGCTTTCATCACGTCTCCAACGGCGGCATCAAGAAGCCCAATGACCCTCTCAACTCAGACAAACTGTTGCTCGGCTTGCAGTTACCCTTCTGACTCCGACAGCATGAGACAGGAGTTGGCGATAGCGTCCACCACCCGCTGATGCTGACGCACACAGGGGTTGTCCTGATCCCACACATAGCCGGCAAGAACCGAACAGATCTGATTCTGAAAGCTCTCCGGTTTCAGCGGGCTGTAGAAGATAGTCGGCAGACGACCGTCGTACCAGGCGTTGACGAAGGTACGGAAGGTCTCCACCCCCATCATCACATGATCCACATAGTCCCGTTGCCAGTCAGGCGCTTCGCCCTTGAGTTCGCGTATCGCTGTCTTGGCAGCCCGGTTGGCCGATTCCAAGGCCAGCGTGACGCCGGATGAGAAGACCGGATCGAGAAACTCGGTGGCGTTGCCCATCAAGGCATAGCCCTTGCCAAAGAGTCGCTTGACTGAAATGGAGTAGCCGCTGATACGCCGCACGGGAAAACAGAATTCGGTCTCACCCAAGCGCGCATGGATCGTAGGATGGTCAGCCACAATTGCCCGCAGTTTCTGATCCGGGTCTTGCGGATAACGCTCGAGATAGTCGGGCTTGGCCACGACACCGATAGAGGTCTTGCCATTCGCGAAGGGAATGATCCACATCCAGGCATTGTCAGGATCGTCCAGGGAGCAGATCCAGATGCGCCCCTCCTCCTCTCCCTGCGGACGCTGATCGCCGGTCACATGGGTAAAGTAAGACTCCCGAAGCGGCAGGCTCGACCCCTCATCCAGATCGAGAAGACGGGGCAGTACCCTGCCATACCCACTCCCATCGAGAATGAAACGGGCCGACACCGAAGCTTTCTCTCCATCGGGGCCGCTCAGAATAGTGCGCGAATGACCCTGATCGTCAAACTCGACCGACTCCACCGCATACTGCCAGAGAATCGGTACGCCCTGCGCCTCCGCGCTCGTCGCCAGCACCTGATCGAAATCGTCCCGCGGCACCTGGTAGGTGTAGGGCCAACCCTGGGTGAACTGTTGCGAAAATTTAAAGGTGCAGCTCTCGGCGTGACGCTTAAAGACAGCGCCATCTTTGACCATATAACCCCGAGCCTTCACCGCCTCCAGCATGCCGGCTTCGTCCAGCAGGTCCATGCAGCGCGGCAGCAGGCTTTCACCGATAACGAAGCGTGGAAAGCGCTCCTTCTCGACGACCAGACAATCGTATCCGGCCCGCTTGATCAATGCCGCTGCCGTCGCGCCTGCGGGACCGGCACCAATGACCAGGATATCTGTTTCGTACACCTTCATTAACTTCCTACTCCTTGCAGACATTCCTGGCCCAGCCAAACATTACGGACGATGGATGACGATTCGTCCTCACTCCCCGGAAACGGCGTCTCCAATTGACTTACCAACCTTGCCGACTCCCTCCTTGGTCGCATCCCAGACTTCTCCGCTGCCCTCCTTGGTGGCTTCCCAGGCCTCCTTACTGCCCTCGGAGACACCATCCCAGGCCTCCTTGGAGCCACTCTTCACACCTTGCCAGGCTTTGCTTGCCGCAGAGCCAAAACTGCTATCGCTTTCGGCTGCGGAAAGTGTTGGCAGGAACAGCATGGCGCTGAGCGCCAATACGAGATGCAACAGGTTTTTAGGCATAACGAAACCCCCTATCTTCAAATGATTTACCCAGCCAGCAACAGTGCCGGAGTAGTATCAGTTCACCCAGACCCGGGCATTACGGAACAAGCGCAGCCAGGGACCGTCCTCCTCCCACCCGTCCGGATGCCAGGAGTACTGCACGCTGCGGGTTACCCGCTCCGGATGGGGCATCATGATAGTGACGCGACCATCCTCAGTGGTAAGACCCGCGATTCCCTCAGGAGATCCGTTGGGGTTGGCAGGATAGCGCTGTGCCACCCCACCGCTGTTTTCGATATAGCGCAGCGTGGTCAATGATTGGGCAGATGCCAGGTGAGGCTCGTCACGGAACTCGGCACGGCCCTCCCCGTGGGCGACCACGATCGGCAGACGGGAACCGGCCATGCCCTGCAGCAGTACGGAGGGCGTCTCGCTGATCTCCACACTTACCAGACGCGCCTCGAACTGCTCGGAACGGTTGCGTACGAAGTGGGGCCAGTGGTCGGCACCGGGGATCAGCTGGTGTAGATTCGAAAGCATCTGGCAGCCGTTACAGACACCGAGGGCAAAGGTGTCACTACGCTGAAAGAAGTGCTCGAAGATCTCCCGCGCCTGAGCGTTGAAGAGGATCGACTTGGCCCAGCCTTCACCAGCGCCGAGCACATCACCGTAGGAGAAGCCGCCACAGGCCACCAGACCCTTGAAGTCGGCCAGCGTCAGGCGTCCTTCGAGAATGTCCGACATATGCACATCGATGGCCTCAAAACCGGCGCGGTGGAAGGCGGCGGCCATCTCAAGCTGGCCGTTGACCCCCTGCTCGCGCAGGATAGCCATGCGCGGCCGCACCCCGGTGGCGATCATGGGCGCAGCCACATCCTCGTTCTGATCGAAACCGAGCACCACCTGAATGCCGGGGTCCTGCTGTGCGATACGGGCGAACTCCTCCTCAGCGCAAGCCGGGTTATCGCGCATGGCCTGCATCTGCCGAGTGGTTTGGGACCAGGCCTGCTGGAACTCGACACGACTGCCCTGCAGAATCGGTTTGCCCGCTCGACGGAAGGTAATCATATCCTCACCATTGAGGGTGCCTAGCACATGACTGCTTCGTCCCAGTCCGGCATCGAAAAGCTGCTTCAACACGTCATCGGTATCGGTATGCCGCACCTGCAGCACCGCACCCAACTCCTCAGCGAAGAGTAGCGCCAGGTCGTCCTCGCCCAGGTCATCCACATCGATGGTCACGCCACAACGGCCGGCAAAGGCCATCTCGCACAGCAGACTGAAAAGCCCCCCATCGGAACGATCGTGATAGGCCAGCAGCAGGCCGCTACGATTCAGCTCCTGAATCACGCTGAAGAAGCGCTTCAGGCTGTCGGGATCGTTCAGATCAGCGCCATGGTGCCCGATCTGTCCGTAGACCTGCGCCAACGCGGAAGCTCCGAGCCGGTTCTGTCCCTTGCCGAGATCGATCAGAATCAGGTCTGTGTCGCCCAGGTCGCTGCGCAGTTGCGGCGTCAGCGTAGCGCGCACATCGCCCACCGGGGCGAAGGCGGAGATGATCAGTGACAGAGGCGCAGCCATCTCCCGTTGCTCGCCTGCCTGTTCCCAGACCGTCTTCATCGACATGGAGTCCTTGCCCACCGGAATCGCGATGCCCAGTTCAGGACAGAGCTCCATGCCTACCGCCTGTACCGTATCGTAGAGTCGGGCATCCTCGCCGGGGTGTCCGGCGGCGGCCATCCAGTTGGCGGAGAGCTTGAT
>JARRNY010000105.1:0-20241 GCA_037384445.1 Candidatus Thiodiazotropha sp. | reverse complement strand
GGCGTCCTATTTTTTGCCTGCTTGGGATACCCTGAAGAGGATCCATCACCCGGCAACTAAATAGGTAGGTTACTCGATACCACCTGTGACCCGATTTCTACCGGACACCTTGGCGGCATAGAGTGCCTTGTCGGCAATCGCCACCAACCGTGCCGAGGTAATTGTCTTATCCTGGCAGGTAACCATTCCTATGCTGACCGTCTGCTGACCTATCTCTTCAAAGGTGTGACTGGCAACTGCACTGCGGATGCGCTCAGCCAGCACATCCACCTGTTTCAGACCGGTGCTGGGGCAGATAATCAGAAACTCCTCTCCACCCCAACGACCAAAGATATCGGTCTTGCGCAGATGCCGCTGGACGACCCCAACGAACTCAATCAGCACACGATCCCCGGTGGGATGGCCGAAGCGATCGTTGACCTCTTTGAAATGGTCCAGATCGATCACCATAATGCTGAAACGCTCTTCATACCGCTGATAATGTTCCAGCACGCGACTCAACTCCTGATCCAGAAAATGTCGGCTGCCAACCCCGGTCAGGGCATCGGTGCGGGTCAGTTCCAGAAGTTGCCGATTGTGACGCTGCAGCATACGCTGCCGATAGAGCAGAAACACCACCAGTGACAGGATCACCAGCAATGCCTGCCAAACATGCGTAAGGTCCATCGCCTTCTCGTAGGTCACCGAGATCCAACGGTTCAGTATGTCCTGTCCCTGACGTCTGCTGATGGAAGCAACCGCCTTTTCAAAAGCGGAGAATAGCAGCGGCTCGTCGTTGCGCACACCGACACCAAGTTCCCAGTACTCGTCAAATTTACCCGCAATCTTAAGTTCCGGATGGTTCCTCTGTAGCGCATAACCTACGGTTGCCAAAGCACCAATAAACCCGTAGATCTCACCATGTTCGACCTTATCGAGACCATCGGCCACTGAGTCCACATCAACGATATCGAGCTGGGGATATTTGCTCCTTAGCAATTCGCCAAAGGCATAGTTGCGCACTACCCCCAAACGTCGATGGGGCAGCAACGTGATATCTGCTACGAACGGTTCGCTTGCGAGCGTCGCCATCACCAGTGGAAAACGCAAATAGGGTTTGCTGAACGACATATATTCGAGGCGTTCGGGTGTCGGCATGACGAGCGAAAAGATATCGCACTTGCGTGCCTTCGCCAGCTCGATACTCTGCTGCCATGTCTCTGTGGGAATCAGTTGGATAGGCACGCCAAGAAATTTCTGCATTATCTCCATATAATCGGCGGCTATCCCCACATGCTCGCCATCCTGGATCTTCTCCAGTGGCAGCCAATCGGGATCCACGCACATGGTCACACGGCCTTTTTGCAGCAGAAAATTACGTTCCTCGCTGCTCAGTGACTGTTCGTTGGATGAGCAAAACACAGCGCATTCTGTTTGCTCAATAGATTCTTAGACACTGCGATCACGAAAGTGCTATCCGGATTTTAGTAGCGAACTGACAGTACAAGTAATAATGATTAACGCTAAGAGCCATGACTTCCCGTTGTCGGTGCGGACTGCCAGGGCCTGTTAACGCTGGCCGGCATAAGTATTCCAGGCTACTTATCGGTGGATTTCTCTTTGCTGGCAGCATCCTCTTCCAGGAGTTTGGCCCACTCATCCTCCAACGACCCGGCTTCTGATTCAGCCTCCTCTGATTCAGGTTGAGGTTCTGCCGCCTGTGCTTCCTCTTGCGGGACAACCTCGGGGAGTTCGATATCCACCTGTTCCAACTCGTCCAACAGGGATTCCGCGATAGCGGGATCCAGCGCTTGCTCAGGTACCGTCTCCTGATCATCTTGCGTCATCTCATCGGCAATTTCCATCACCTCGTCGATGATCTCGGAAACCTCCTCGTCGACTGCACTCTGCACTTCCTCTTCATTGTCTAGCGACTCGTCCGGTAGATCGGGCATCGGTTCGACAGCCACATCCTCCGCCTGATAATCGGGGATATCGACCTCAATTTCGTCTCCCATTTCGACAGCCGGGGACGCTGCCACTTCGTTCTCCGGTGCTTCCTGTGCCTCGCTAGCGGCCTCACGGGTCAGCGGTGTATCTTCGCCGCCGGCGAACATCGAGGAGTACTCGTTCAGCATGCGGCCCATGGTATCCATGGTTACTTTCAGCTCATCGGAAAGGCGTTGGTTTTCATCACGCAGACGCTGTACCTCCTCCTCTGCATCACCACTGTCTGTCGTCTCTGCGGCAGTAGCGCCCCCAACCGGCGTGAGCCCCTGGTAGGCCAGCACCAGATTCTCTTCGTCCACATCGACCTGCTGCAGATGGATCTGATCGTCTTTTATGTAACCATTGATCAGGTTCTGAAACAGCTTCATCTCCGCCTGCATGATGTTGTGCAGCCTCTGTTCGAGTTCGTTACCCGAAAGCCCATATTGATCGCTCAGCAGAGATTTCAGGCGCTGGCTGCGAGCCGCTTTGTCGTTTTGCACCCGCTCTGCCAGATGGTGAGCCGCGCGGCGAATCTTTCCCTTGCGACTCAGCGCGAAGAAGCTGAGCACACCACAGACGATAGCCAGGCCGATAATCACCTCGACCATGACGAGTACAGTCAGTTGACTCAGTTCGATCATGCCGGCTTCTCCTCAACCTCAGCCGCATCACCCGTCGCCTCAGGCATCACTGCGTCCTCATCCTCATCGACCAGTTGCACCATCTGACGCTGGCTGCGACGCCGCAGCCACCAGAAGAGACCAGCTGCGCCCCCCACCAACAGCAGATTGATCACCCCAAACAAGACAGCAGCCCCGATCCAGCCATCCTCCTCTTCAGGCTCTGGTGTAGGCTCAGGCGCCGGCTCGGCCGGGGGTGGTGGCGCAGACTCGACTACCGGTTCGGGTGTGGCGACCGGCTCTGGTGCAGGAGGGGGCGGCGGCGGGGGTGGTGCACCCATACCCTCCACCTCTGCGGGGATATCAAAAAAGGTAATTGCCTCACCGGCCAGTGTGTCGGCGCTGGCTTCGATCACCACCTGACGCGGGCCGGAGAAGGCCATCAGATCGATTACACCCCGGTAGGCACCAGATCCACCATCAAGGGTGACCGCTTCACGTTCACCCGCTGCATCTTCCAGCCAGACACTGGCCTGCAGGCTCGCTGGAGTGATCAACTCTGCATCCGCGCTCGCCTCAAGTTGCAGTTTCTGTCCCGTGTCATCCGGCTTCAGTTGTAGATTGACCGGTGGCACCACTTCAAATGTCAGCCGTTTCTCGCGCACGAAGGTACGCCCCTGGGCATTGATCACCAGTTCTCCACGACCCCGATTCAGGCTATCTCCGCCGAACTGCATGGAGAAGCGGCCATCCCCGGCCTCACTATCCTCATCACGACCGTTATCCTGTAGCGGTTTGGGCTCCTGCTCACCAGCCGTATCTTTTTGCGTGGCGGCGACCTGGACAACCTTGAGAAAGGCCTCTTTGGTGATCAACTTGCCGTGGTCGGTGAAGCTCACTTCAAACGGCAGGGTCTGGCCCAGCATTAGCCGGTTGGGCAGATCAGTGGTGCGCATCTTCAGATCCGTCACCACAATGACCCGATTCTCGGGATCGACCTCAGCACGGACCTTCCACTCTCCGGCAACCGGATTGGAGATGGTCAGCATGTCGTAGCCCTGATCCCTGTGCCACTCCACATTGGAAGGTTTGTTCGCCGCGCCAAAGGCTTCTCCCGTGGGTGGTACCAGCTCGGTTGGTTGTGAATCCGCCTTATGAAAGACCAGCACGGTCGCTTCGGTGATGCTGTCATCGATGGTGAACTTATTGTCCTTCAGCGGTACCGCATCGGGTTTACCGACCTTTTCGAAGATCCTCAGGAAGACCTTCTGCAGTTGGTCCGCATTCTCCACCTGTTCAGACCAGCCGCCGGTATCCTCGGCCAGCTGGCGCATCAATTCATGGTCGGCATTCTTTGACAGAGCGATGGTGTGAACGGTGGCGCCGAGCGAATTCAGACGCGGCAGGATGGCATCAAGGATACGATCACGCGATGCCTGACTCTTTCGCTTGTCCCTGGAGATATCGACCATGCCGTCGGTTAGCAGAATGACGCTGCGCCGATAGCCGTCTGCGGGTCCCTCCCAATCCTCGGTGGCGCGGTTGAGGGCATCTTCAATATTGGTGAACTGACCGGGTGATCCGATCGATTCGGAACTCTTACGCGCCTTCGCCTTCCACGCCGCATCCACCTGCCCGAGTGGGATCTGCATGTTGACGTAGCGGCCAAAGGTCCAGACCCCGGCGCGAGTGTCCGATGGCAGCAGCCCGACCAGCAGTCGCAGTGCGGGCCGGCGCAGGTTCTTTGGATCGTTCTGCTTCATGCTGCCTGAGACGTCGATCAGGATGCGTACATCGGCCTGCTCCTCCAAAGCCTGCGACAAGGGCGCAATAGCGCAGAGCGCCACCACCAGTAGAAACCTTGCCGCAAAGATTCGTTTGAACATTCTCAAACCATCCCAAAGTAAACAGAAGCGAATCGCTAACAAATTGTCATAAATCGTTAGCGGCGGAGAGGTTTAGCACTTTAATTCCGCCCTTTCGGCGGTCACTCACTGTTTGCGCCGATAGGGCGAGGCTACGCCGTCAGGCTGTGCACGAAAGCGTTTGTACGACCATTGGTATTGATCGGGAAGCAGGCGTATCACCGACTCCAACCCCTGGTTCAATACCTCAGCTGCCCGTTGCGGATCAGCATCGTCGAGTCCGTCCACTGCCGGCTGATAGTGGATGTGGTACCCAGCCCCCCGAGGCAGACGTTCGGCATAGCCGATGACAACCTTCGCCCCCGTCTTTTTCGCCAGTCGGTTGATCAGCAACATGGTCAGCGCCGGCTGGCCGAAGAAGGGGGCAAACACGGAAGCCCGGGCCGATGGCGGTTGCTGATCCGGCAGGATGCAGGTGGTGCCCCCATCCTGCAGCGCCTTGTAGATGGCTTTGACTCCCTGAGTGTCGGTCGGCACCAGGGTCGAGCCGCTGCGTTCTCGAGCCTGCTTGATCAGTGACTCCAGCTGGGGTTTCCTTGGCGGCCGATAGAGCGAGGTCACGCGCTCCCGGGCGGGCAGGACCACGCCGATGATCTCCCAGCAACCGAGATGGGGCAGCAGCAGAATCAGGCCTTGCCCCGGTTCCCGTTGCAGATGCTCCTCGCCGCTGACCTGTTGCACCAGCCCACTCACCTCAGCGACAGGTCTGAACCAGATAGCGGAGAGCTCCATCAGACTGCAACCCATCTGTTGCAGCGTACGCCGGCACATCGCCTCACGTTCCTGTTCACTCAACTGCGGAAAGCAGAGCGCCAGATTGATGCGGGTGGTACGTCGTTCACGATTGGGAAACAGCCAGTAGAAGAGACCGAGCTGACGTCCAATGGCATGCAGCCAAGCCAGCGGCAGGCGTCCCAGGCGTCGCCACAGGGCGATGAGCAGTCGAATCAACATAGGGTGATTCTACCGACTGAACGCAATCCTAAGAAGCACCTTGGACCGATCCATATCCCTTATCTCTATTTCCTATGCAGTATCATTTTTTCTCGTTTGCCAAATGGCGGATTTCTTTGTATTACTCAGCAGACCTTCTACCATGAAAACATCACCTTAAACGAGCAGCGAGAGAGACCATGACTGACCCCCACCACCCTCACGGCCTGACATCACAACAGGCCGCTCAAATGTTAGAAGACGATCCGCGTGCGGTGTTGGTCGATATCCGGTCGAGCATGGAGTTCCTCTTCGTCGGTCACCCCAAGGGCGCGGTACACATTCCCTGGATCGATGAACCTGATTGGACCGTGAACCCCCACTTCGTAACCGATATCCGCAAGCTGCTGCTTGGCGGCACGGTCTGCGACATTGATGACGGCTGCGCGCCGGTAATCCTCATCTGCCGCAGCGGCAAGCGCTCACTGGAAGCGGGCAAGGCGTTATTGGAAAGCGGCTTCATACGCGTCTATCACATTGACGAAGGCTTTGAAGGCGAACCTTTGAAGGCGAACTCGACGAGAACCACCAGCGCAGCACCGTCGGCGGTTGGCGCTTCCATGGTCTACCCTGGGAGCAGTGCTGAGCAGGGGTCGCTTCAACAACCCCTGACTCGAAACGCTGAACCTGAGGTAGGGTGGGGCCCTGCCCCACCATCAACCCGCCTAACCCAGTTGTACTCGACCCTTACTCCTTGATCCCCACTCCGCGCGCCAGCAGGCTCAGGCTGAAAACAGTCAGGCCGACGATGAACGCGAGGATAATCACCAGGGCTACCGCGATGTCGATATCCGACACACCGAGAATGCCATATCGAAAGGCATTGATCATATAGAGCACCGGATTACCCAGCGACAGGCTCTGCCAGAATTGAGGCAACAGATTGATCGAGTAGAAGACCCCACCGAGATAGGTCAACGGGGTCAGGACAAAGGTGGGCACGATAGAGATATCGTCAAACGTGGTCGCATAGACCGCGTTGATGAAACCAGCCAGGGCAAACAGAATAGAGGTCAGCACGAAGACCAGCAAAGTCAGTCCATAGCTGTTGATCTGCAGATCGGTGAAGAAGAGTGAGATTATCGTCACCAGGATCCCGACCAGCGTCCCCCGCGCCACACCGCCCACCACATAGCCGCAGAGGATCACCCAATTGGGTACAGGCGAGATCAGCAACTCCTCAATATAGTGCTGCAGCTTGGTGCTGAAGAAGGACGAAACCACGTTGGAGTAGGAGTTTTGGATGACCGACATCAGGATCAGACCTGGCACGATGAAGTCGATATAGCTGTAACCCTCCATCTCTCCAATGCGCTCGCCGATCAGCTTGCCGAAGATGATGAAATAGAGCGTGGTGGTAATTGCCGGCGGCAACAGGGTCTGCATCCAGATGCGTGTAAAGCGCAGCACCTCTTTGGTGACGATAGTCTGAAAGGCGATACCGTAGAGACGCCAAAGCTTCATGAGGAGACCTCCCGATTGCCGCGATCGACCAGGTCGATGAAGAGCTGCTCCAAACGATTCTGCTTGTTGCGCATGCTCATCACAGAGATACCCTGATCCGAGAGATGGGCAAACAGATCGTTCATCGAGCGCTCGCGCAACACCTCTACCTCCAGCGTATTCGCATCGACCAGGGTCGCTCCGTAGCCCGGCAGCTCGGGCACAGCGGCCAACGGCTTGTCCAGGTTGAGAACAAAGAGTTCCGTGTTGAGCTGGCTGAGCAGGCGCGTCATGCTGGTCTGCTCGACAATAGTGCCGTGATTGATGATGGCGATATTGCGGCAGAGATTCTCCGCCTCTTCCAGATAGTGGGTGGTGAGGATGATCGTCGTCCCCTGGCGATTGATCTCACGCAGGAACAGCCACATCGAGCGGCGGATTTCGATATCGACACCAGCGGTCGGCTCGTCGAGGATCAGCAATTGCGGCTGATGCACCAGTGCGCGGGCAATCATCAGTCGCCGTTTCATCCCGCCCGATAGCCAACGCGCCTGGGTATTGCGCTTATCCCACAGGTCGAGCTGTTTGAGGTAGGTCTCCGCCCGCTCGAAGGCGAGCCGGCGCGGGATGCCGTAGTAACCCGCCTGATTGACCAGGATCTCTATCACGGGCTCCCACATATTGAAGTTGAACTCCTGGGGCACCAGACCGATCTGGCGCTTAGCAGCCTCCCGATCCCTATCCAGGTCATGGCCATAGATGGCAACGCTGCCGGCGCTCTTGTTGATCAGCGAGGCGATAATGCTGATCGCCGTCGATTTACCCGCCCCGTTGGGTCCCAACAGAGCATAGAAGTCCCCTGCTTCCACCGTCAGACTGATGCCCTTGAGGGCCTCGAAGCCGTTGCGGTAGGTCTTGTGGAGATTTTCGATGTCGAGAGCAGTCACGGGGTTACAGCGCCTAAGTCCAAAACCATATATTGTAACGGCTCAGGGAAGCACAATACACGGCGGCATAGTACCCCTTTCTGAGATTGAAACGGCTGGCGGGATAGCAAATTCCGGGAAGAGTTGAGAGATACGAAAAGGAACCAGGGGGTAGGTTCTTCTTGGATCAGTCGATATCGAAGAGTCCAGCGATCACCTTCAATGCGACCTGCTCCTGGGTGCTTATTGCATCGTCGCTATCAGCCTCCGTACCTCCCGATGAAGCGGCAACGTGGCGTCCGAGTTCATAGAGCTGACACTTTATCTGCCGTGTCCGATTGGCCGGTAGCCGACGCGCCAACACCCGAGCGATCTGCCGCAGCTCATCCAGATAGTCGACAGGACTTTCTGTCAACTGCCTCAAGGTATCGACGATGGAGAGTTTGGCGCGATTCATCACGGCCAGTAAGTCCCCATAGGAGGGGCCAGTCAGGATCGATTCGAAATCCTCAATCTCCCGCTTGTCGATGGTGCCGTCCGCCGCCGAAACCAACAGAAAGACCAGCACCGGCGCCCGTGCGATCACCTGTGCTTCCTGTTTGTCGAAATGGCTCGCGATGAACTCTGTCACAGATTATCCCGTATTTTCAAAGGGAGTAACTGAATTGTTATCGGCTTGTGAGGGAAATATTTGAGAAAATTTGGACTTGGCTGGCCGAATCTGCTGACAATCCTGATAGGTCTTGCCGGGCAGGTCTTCTCTACCTCTTCTGCTGCGCATACTCTGGTTTTATTCTTGTGCAGCGATTTTGGGGTTTAAACGATTATATCGTCTGGCTCCAATAGGAAAACTTCCATCACTCAGGCAAAAACTGCCACTTTGAAAAACCGCAGAAAAAGGTGATTTTTGCTCAATAAACGGTAAATAAATGGCGTATTAGGCCAATAATAGGGGTCTGCGGAAAACAATTCCCATACATTCCTAACCTGGTTTCAACGGAAGTGAAACCATCGGAGAGCTAGCCCAGGATCGCCGTAAGAGACACCGAAGCAATGTCCGGAAGGGGTGAGAGTCGAATGATATGTCCTTAAGAGATTTTTTGATTTCACAGCAAAATCAGCACGGGGCGGGAATTGGCTAACGGCTTGAGTGGTTTTGAGTGTTGAGTTGTGGGCGAGTCATTCTTTGGCTGAGTGTATTAACACCTATAACCTGTTTAGGTTACGGCTATTGGTGGGATATGGACTCAAAGGCATAGGCACAAGAGCAGCCTTGGACGGGCAACAGAGTGACAAACAGGTATAAGGCCCGTTAAAGGCTGAAGCGGGAACCTTCCGGATCACCTCATCGATGAATCAGAGACATCCATTGTCATATTTATGTGCCAGCGTGTAGCTGGAATTTCCCTCTGGTGGTAGCTCCCAATAATCTTCAAACGGATCAGTGATGACTTTCGGCTCGCCTTGTTCATCATAAATTCTGTATGGCGGTAAGATACGCCAAGCAATGAGATCGAATCGTGGTGACAATACTTTTTCACCATCAATCAGCTGATAGTAGGGATATCCTTTTAGCTCAAACCGATTTCCGGGCACTGCAAATGGATAATCCCCATCAGGCGCCCCCATTCCCTGCGGCAGATAGAACTCCAATCCAAACTCAATATTTTTCAGGCTGAACGATGGACTCACTCCTTCGATTGGCATTATCTGCGATGTTAATTCACCGCAGGCCCATCCAGAATACCAAGCGGTCCAGTTAACAGGTTGACTACTCCTGATTTCAGGAAGGTCACTTTGTTGAGAACACCCCGCAAAGCCAAGAAAAAGAAATAGTGTAAATACTATATGCTTCATTCGACCCTGTTCCATCATCGGTTAAACGGAATCCTTTAAAGTGACATAAGGCGATCGATCAATCAGACGGAGTCACCCTGGCGTAAACATTCATTGTTGCAAGCTTGCTCACTCATCCAGAGGATAGCGCCCCAAGTGAGAAGATCTCTGGGTGGCTCCACATTCACAAAGAGGCCCGCGCCACTGTTCAATTGCCAACCAGCCAACTTAACGCCGTTCTTCCTGATCGGCTTCGCGGCAATCACTTATTCAAGCGCGCCTGCACATCCATCCACAACGTCTGGTAGGCTCTGGCGGCGAAGCTGTTGGGGGCGAAGGCTTCGACAGGCATACGATGGATCCCCATCTTTTCCACATCACTGGCATAGGGGATCTGTGATTTGAGCAGTTCGCCATGTTCGTCGGGTAGATCACGCATAACATCCAGATGCATGCGCTTTCTTCTGTCGACCATGGAAAAGAAGGGCATCAGTTCCAACCCAGTGATGCGGTGACCTTCAAGAAAGTCGAGCAGTTGCTGATAGGTGCGCAAGGACAGCGTGGTCGGGATCAGCGGTAGCAGCAGACCCTCGGCGGCGCGAAAGATGTTTTCCGATACCAGGGAGATACTGGGCGGGCAATCAAGAAAGACGAAGTCGTAGGCATGGGAGAGAGGCCGCAGCAACTTGAGCAGTTGCTTGGTGGGCTTATTGGTCTCTTCCAGGCGCAGATCCATGTTGCGGTAGGAAAAGTCTGCAGGCAGCATGTCGAGGTTTTCGAAGTCGGTGGCCTTGACCACTTCATCCAGATCGAGTTTACCCGCGATAAGTTTTTTGTTGCCGCCTTTCACTTTCGGTTTGATGCGGAAGTAAAAGGTGGCCGCCGCTTGGGGATCGAGATCCCAAATCAAGGTACGGTAGCCTTGCCGGGCTGCCAGATAAGCGAGATTGACAGCGGTAGCGGTTTTGCCGACGCCGCCCTTGATGTTGTAGACCCCGAGAATATGCATGACTAGCTCCCGAACAGCTTTTGGAAGGCCTGGCGGTTTGTCTCACTGCTGAAGCGAGAGAAAAGATCGGCAAACTCGTCCCGCGCCTTGGTCTGACGCTCCAGCAGTTTGCCGACCAGGATGCCCATGGCCATTAAGGTGCTGACCGGAGCACCCTCCTTCATCAGCTGCTTGCCGAGATCCTCCAGGGATTCGGCCTGTACCTGCAGGTCCTGGAACTCCCCCAGATTGTCGAGCAAGATCTTCATCTCCTTGATCTGGGCACGGATCTCAGGCTTGGGATAGAGGCTCTGGAAGAACTCCATCAGATAGCGCAGCTTCTTACAGTCCTTGCGCAGATCGTGCAGTCGCTCGGCGGGTGAGTCGGGTTTGATCACCTCACCGTCTTTCATCACCTTGCCGTAGAGCTTGCGAATACGCTGGTCGGAGAGCGCTGCGATCGGGCGCAAAGCATTCGGCGCCTTCGGTTTCTTCGCAACCGGCTGGTTGAGCCAGGCGCGCCAGGACTTCATCAGCTTGCGGAAATGTGGCGAATTGAGTTTCTTGACCAGCGTCTTCTGTGCCTCCTCTTGGTGTTTGACGAGGAAGTCGTGAAACGGGTCGAGATCAGCCTGGACTGCCAAGGGCAGACTGGCTTTATATTCGGGGAACTGCAGTAGATAGACATCCATATCCCGGGTCGGACCGGTGACACTTCCGAGCCAGCTGAAGCCATCTTTGAATGGTCCCAGATCATTCGGCTCAAAGACGCCCTTTATCTGGCTCATCGCCGAGCGGGTGCGGCGGGTGGCGACCCGCAGGTCGTGCAGAAATTCGCTGTCGAGATTGGCCTTGGTACCGTCGACATTGGCCTCCAGGGTATCGAGCAGACTGAGCATGATCTTCTTGGCCGTGACGTCCGAACGGGCATCGGGATCGAGCATATAGTTGAGTTTGGAGCTGTAGTCACCAGGCTTGCTACCGATACCGATGAGGGCATCCTCGTAGAGACTGCGCTCGGCAGCGATCAGATCCAGCTTTTCAAGTTGCGCATGCAGCGCTTCGAAGTGATCGTCGTAGCCCTTGAGCGGCTTCAGCAACACGCGCCCATCGAGCTCACCGCTCTGCTTGCCGTCGAGGGAAACATAACGATTCTCCTGCAGCACGATGCGGACCACTGTCTTCTCTTCTTCATCGAGCACACGCAGGGTGCGCCGCTTCTGCGCAATGCGAACCAGCGGCAACAGGGTGCGCATCTCCAGCACCGATGCCAGTCGCTCGCGCAGAGGCCCGGGCGGCAGCTCCCAGGCGAATCCAGGTGGCGCATCGGTCTGCTCGCACTCCAGGTACTCACTGCACTTGCGATCAACCCAACAGAGACGGCAGCAGTCGTCCCGCTCCTGTACCAGCTCCCCACCGGCCAGCCAGAGACGCCAGTCGAAGCTGTCGAAGAAGGTCTGCTCGGCCTCTGTCGGCGCCTCTTCGCGCAGGGTGTTCGCTTCTGCCAGGTGACGCTTCAGGCTGTCCAGATCGAGGCCTTCCGGCAGCAGGTAGGAGAGGGGTTGTGGGGTCATACGCTTCTCACTCAAACTGAGACAGGAAGATTAACCGACCAGCACGGCGGTGACAAATCCATGAAGTTTCAGAAGTTTTTATTGATGCGCCTGGGCTGCGAATCGTTTTGAAAACGGCCCTCACGCACGAAATAAAGATACTCTGCAAACAGTTTAAGTCCGTGGTACTGCTGTTTGATCACAATGCTGCTTGGATAGACGATTTGATGGTAGGGCAGTGCCCACACCACACTAGACATCGCTCCACATGCGCAGCAGGTTGGCGTAGGACTTATCGACCAGACCGGTAGTCGACTTCTCGGGCGCCTGCTCAAGTAGATCTTCCCGCGCCAGATCGAGCTCGTAGAGCAGCTCCCGTTGAGCGGGATCGCGCACATAGCTCTGGATCCAGGCCAGGGCCACCAGCCGCTCGCCCTTTGTCACCTCCGCCACATGGTGCAGGCTGGAGGAGGGGTAGATGACCGCACTGCCCGCCTTCAGCTTGACCCGCTTCTCGCCGAAGGTGGTGCGCACCACCAGTTCACCGCCCTCGTAGGTCTCCGGCTCGCGCAGAAAAATGGTCATGGAGACATCGCTGCGGAAACGCTGGCCACTGAGGCCCATCAGCGGGTCGTCCACATGATCACCGTAGGTCATGCCTGGCTGGTAGCGGGCGAAAATGGGATCGGCCATGCGGTAGGGCAACACCGCCGAGCGGAAGGTTGCATTCTGCCCCATGGCGCTGGTGAGGATACGGATCAGCAGCTCCATCTGCTGCGGTTCCCCCTGCAACTCCTGGTTGTTCTTCACTCGGCTGGCCGCCTTGCCGGCGGTCAGCCTGCCATCGACGAAGTTCGCCTTCGTCAATATCTGGTCGATTTTGTTCAGTTGGGCGGGCTGCAACAGCCCCTCGATTTCTACTAGCATCTAATCTACTCCGTCATAGATTCTGCAGCGTCTTCTCCAGCTCGTCCGCTTGAATCGGATAGGTCAATACTGCATTCACGTTGTATCGGGTCCTGACCTTCTCCAGATGAGGCAGATAGTCTGTGTCGAGAAACACCACGACCCCGGCCTCGATGTCATAACGCTGCAGGGTGGCCAGTAAGGATTCCAGATTACTCACCCGATCACGAAACTGCGGATCGGCGTAGAACTCGGCCACCACGACCGCCGGACGATGGGACTTCAGCCAGGCCTGCGCCTTGCGCACCGAGTTGACCATCTCCACCCGATAACCCAGGTGCTGATAGAGGGGAACGAAATTGGGATATCCCCCGAGTTCCACCAATGCGAGTAATTCCCGGTCTTCCATATGCTTGATTTTGCTCCTCTGTCACCGGATCATGCCTCTATCGAAGCCGTCAGCGGGCCGCTTGCCTGGAGCCCGCTGTACGGATGAATTATGGAAGCAATGAAGTCTATTTGATCATGCAACTAAATCTGATTATCGACGAATGGTCAATGAACCTGGAGATCCCCGAAGCCTTGCTGGAGACCATGCAGGACTCTTTCGAGCGCATGGACAGGGACATGGACAAGGGTTGGCAACTGGGTCAACACTGGGTAAACAACCCGGACAAGACACAACGCTGTCAACTGGTCGCCAGCAAACTGCTGACCGCCCTGGAGACCAACAACGAGCGCCTGGCCATGATGATGGGGGGGTACATCGTCAACCGTATGCCGGGAATCAAACAGGTTGTCATCGACAACAACGGGGAACCCGAAGAGACCCGCTTCAACCCCTGATTCAGACCCTTCGGTAAGGCAATCCGCATCACCCTGCGTGCTTAATAGTTGCCAGCGAATGATGGAACCTCGATCGGTGGGGCAGGGCCCCACCCTACCGTTCAATTTATGGCTGTAGGGTGGGGCCCAGCCCCACCAAAAACTGTCAAGTAACTCCCATCCAGCTCAGAGGAGCATGGCACCGACTTAAGCAAGTACTCGGTGCGGCTTGCCGCACCGCTATGCTTTACCAACCCGGCACATTTCGCTTAAGTCAGTACCATTCAGATCAGAGGATATTAGCCTCCACCAAACCTTTGATCTCCGTCTGTGCCCGCTGCGGGGGCAACTCACTGTAGCTCAGCAGCTGCTTGGCCAATGCAGCCCAATGCCTCTCGCCCTCCTCCACGCAACGGCGCAGAAAACCCCAGTCGCCACTCTCATGCCACTGCTCGTAGGCCGACTTGAGGCGGGGAAAAAGCTCTTTGCGCATACCACTCAAGCCACCCAGATAGAAGTGTATGGAGGCCGCATCCTCGCGCTGCAGCAACGTCGGCAGGGTGACCCGGCAATCGGCCCAGTGGTCGCGGATGGCCCGCGCCATGAGTTCGGCCGGCGAGTGTCCCAGCTCGCTCAGCAGAGCGTTCCAGGCCTCACCCAGCTCCAGGCCCGCCAGGTGCTCGCCCTTCTCATGCAGCAACACTGCGTCCAGCTCCTTCTCCAGCATCTGGTCCAGGGCCTGCTCCAGATTATCCTCAAAGTCGTAGAAGGCGAAGGCTCGGCCAAGGGCGTTCTCCGGTTTGTGCCAGCGCCAACTCTCCAGTTTCTCCCACAGCAGCCTGCGGAACGACTCCTGGCGGATGTAGATCCGATCGCCCTGACACATGGCAGCCGGCGCCATCAGGTCCCGCGCAAGTTCACGCCCCGCCACCCACACGCTGACACCGCCCGGGTCTTCACGCCGTTCCAGGTGACCGAGGAAGAAAAGAGGCTTGTTCCTGATCCCGTAACCGGCGCTGTAGACCAGGCCCAACGGCTCAAGCTCCCGGTTGATCTCCACCACATCGAAGGGGTCGTAATCCGTGCCCTGGAGCCGTAGCGGAGCAAACTCGTCCTCGCTGAGACTCTCCCACAGCGCTTCGCGGGCGGTCAGCCACTCACCGACCGATTCATTAGCGAGCGCCGTGGTGTAGCCGAGACCGTTCTCCCAGCGATAGAACTCGCGCATTTTAAGCAGATAGGTACAGAGGCCATAGTCGCCGCCATGACGGGCATCAGAGATATGGCAGTTGCGCTGCACCGTACAACAGAGCTCTCGCAGGTTTCCGTTCATGGTCTCTTTACTCGGGCAGTGGGTTCATGACGGCACATAGCGCAAGCTATTGATTCCCCAGCGGTTCAAAAAATACCCGCTTAACCTATGGGTGAAGCTAAGATTTTTTGATTCCACTGAGAAACCCATATCTTAAACTCTGCGCTCGCCATGAACCCACGGTTTCAGGATAATCCTATCCCCGCTCAGGTCTTTTTCAACGGGTGTAAAACAGGGTATTCAGGTAGGTCTGGGCGATGAGACGTCGAGCAATTCCCGCAACAATACTGTCGCAAACGCCCCCGCAGGTAGAAAAAAGCCGAGCCGCAGAGCACTCCCATCCGCCTCGAAGCTCCACGCAAGGTCATCGAGCCGCAGCCGCAGGCTGCGCCGCTCCTGTGACAGGCCGAGGTGTTCCAAACGGTCTCGCCAGGCGTCGAACGGGGCCAGCACGGACTGCTCCAGGGCAGCGGCCTCCTGTGCCACCGGCAACCTTCCCCGGCCCCACATTGGCCCGCTCGGGTGGATATCCAGGCGCTGGCAGCGCTCCGCCAGTTGCGCCTCCTGCAGCTCGTCGGCAACTTCCGAACGGCTGCCGTCGAGCAGGAAGTGATCCCCCAGCAGGGGAGTATTCCAGCACTGTCGCTCGATACGGGCCGCCACCACCTCGTTGAAGAGCTGGGAGCGCACGGCGGAGATCAGCAGGCCACGCAGATGCCGGTCGATCCGGCGCCGCTTGCCGTCACCCAGCAGTTCGTCGAAACGGCTGAGGTTCTGATAGTCGTGACCAAAGCGCTGCTCGCCGAAGTAGTTGGGCATGCCCTCCTGCTTCAGCCGCAGCAGACGCTCCTGCAACAGCTCCCGGTCTGCTTCAAGGTCGCGCAGCAGGATATTGAAACGGTTGCCCTGCAGGTTACCGCGACGCAACTTGCGCTGGTGGCGGTCTACCGCCAGCACCTCAATCAGTTCGTCATTGAAACCGGACCAGTCCGGTTCCGGCTTGCCTGCCAGACAGAGGGAGAACCACTGGGTGGTCACGGCATGGCGATCCTTAAGCCCGGCATAACTCACATCCCGCGAGGGGATGCCCGCATAGCGGGCCAGCTGACCCGCCAGCCAATTGGTGTTGGTGTCGCGCTTGCGGATCTGCAACAGCAGGTGTTCTCCTGCGCCATCCGGTGCAAAACCGAGCACCTCATCGACCTGAAAATCCTCCGCCTGTTGACGCATGGTTGCTCGCCCCAGGGGCTCGCCGCAGACCCGCGGCATGGCTGTCAAAGGCCGCCAGGCAGACTCAGTCAATTGCCTGCTCCGTCAACAGCACCACCGCGTAGGCGGCAATACCCTCACTGCGTCCGGTGAAGCCCATGCCCTCGGTTGTCGTAGCCTTGACGTTTACCTGTTGCGGGTTGACCTGTAGATCGACCGCCAATACCTGACGCATGGCCTCGATGTAGCCGGCCAGTTTCGGCCGCTGAGCCACTGCGGTCAGATCCACATTACCAACCACCCAGCCCCGTCCGTGCAGTTGGCTCACCACCTGCCGCAACAACTCCCGGCTGTCGACCCCGGCCAGGGTCGGGTCGCTGTCGGGGAAATGGCGTCCGATATCGCCCAGACCGGCAGCACCCAGCAGAGCATCGCACAGTGCATGAATCAGCACATCGCCGTCAGAGTGGGCCTTCAGCCCCTCGTCGTTTGCTATGGGTACCCCGCCCAACACCAGCGGCTTACCCGGTTCAAAGCGATGGGCGTCGTAACCCTGACCTATTCGCATGCGTCTCATCTCCACTGCTGCTTAAAGTGCGGCGTCGGTACGCCGCTATTAATTTAGAGGATCTAGCCATTGTCCCCCGAGGGAGAACCCATTGTACGACAACACCCGGTCAAGCGATCAGCTATCGCTCGCCGTCATCCAGTGAGATAACTAGAAGATGATTCAACGAGTTACCAGTGTCAGCGCCGCCAAGGTCAAGCAAATCCCCCTGTTGCGTAACCTCCCCCCACGAGTACAGGAGTATGTGCTCGATCAGACCCATGTCGAGCATCTCAATGCCAACAGCCTCATCGCTGTGGCGGGTGAAGCAAGCCCGGATATCCGTTATCTGATCGAAGGTGAGGTGGTCATCAGCGACGACTCAGGGCAGCAGCAGCGATGTGTGGCCGGCTCACCCTGCTGCGCCAATCCACTGACCGAGCAGGATCCGGCGCAGACCACCATTGTTGCCGACACAGCAATCGATCTGCTCTGCCTGCCACGGGAACTCTTCGATGCCATCCGCAAACTGCCGCCGATGGCCAACAAACGATCCAATCAATCCATAGTACTGATGGACTCCGGCGGTCCTGAGGAGGCGCTCTACTGGGAGTTCCATGAAGCGATCCAGGATGAGAGTCTGGAGCTGCCCAGCATGCCCGATATCGCCATGCGCATCGCCAAAGTGATCAACGACGCCAATACCGACAGCCGTGACATCGCCCGGGTGGTGCAGGCCGATCCTACCGTGGCGGCGCGCATCATCAGCGTGGTCAACAGCGCTGCCTATCGCGGCACGAAAACCATCGACAACCTACCTGACGCGGTCAGTCGCCTGGGTCGTAAACTCATCATCTGGTGATCAGTTTCGCCCTTGGCAAGCTCTTCAACAGCCGTTCGAAGGTCCTGCAGCAGCACATGATTCGACTCTGGCAGCATGCCAGTTATGTAGCGGCTATCTGCCATGAACTGGCACGTGTCACCCCGGGACTGGAGCCAGCCCAGGCCCTGCTCTGCGGCCTGCTCCACGACATCGGTGCACTGGCGATCATCGGCGCCGCCCGCAGTAAACCGGAGCTGACGGAAAACCCGCAGCTACTCGGCCAGGTGATCGACAGCCTGAAGGGCGAGATTGGGGCCATGGTCTTAAGGAAGTGGGAGTTTCCCAACTATTTTGTGCAGACCGCATTACACGCCGAGGACTGGATGGAGGATATCAGCAGCACTCCCGACTATGTGGACCTGGTGGTGGTCGCCCAGCTGCACAGTTATATCGGCACAGCGCGCATGCAGGACCTGCCCCGGCTCGACCTGGTACCCGCCTTTCACAAGCTGGTATTGGGCAAGCTGACGCCACGCCACTCCATCGGCCTGCTGGAGAATGCCAAGGAGCGGATCCGTGAACTGCGGGAGATGCTCTCTCTACCCACTGGCAAATAGCACCCGGTCAACGCCACGGTGCGTCCTGCCTCACCATTCAGGCCGACCATGCGTCGTGGTGGGGCTGGGCCCCACCCTACTGACCCTTTCGAAGATTGGATGGAGTCCTGCCCCACCAATGGATCGCCGACTAAGCCAATGGGTGGGAGAGATAGAAGGAGGCCAGCGCCAGATCCGCCTGCCGGGTGATCTTGATGTTGCCGGCATGCCCCTCGACCATGATTGGCCTGTAGCCGGCCAACTCCAGGGCACTGGCATCGTCGGTTACCAGCTCACCCTTTTTCAGCGCCTGCTCAAGGGCGTCAGTCAACAGGCCCAGCCGAAACATCTGCGGCGTGTAGGCTTGCCAAAGATCGCGGCGAGGCACCGTTTCAGCGACCTCCCCTTCAGCAGAGACCCGCTTCAGGGTGTCCTGTACCGGCACCCCCAGCACTCCGCCCACCGGATGATCTCGCAGGGTCTTGATCAGCCGATCGAGATCTCCGGCGCTGAGACAGGGGCGCGCCGCATCGTGCACCAGCACCCAGTCGTTCGGCTCCGCAGTGGTCTGCAGCTCATGCAGGGCATTCAATACTGAGTGGCAGCGCTCCTCGCCACCCGCCACCCTGGACACCCGGGTATCGGTAGCGAAAGCGCAGCTCTGCCAATAGCCGTCGTCGGGAGAGAGCGCCACATAAACTTCCTCGATCAGGGGGTGATCGAGCAGCCGCTGCAGCGTGTGCTCAATGACCCGTCTCCCCTGCAGTTCCAGATACTGCTTCGGCACTTCGCCACCCATGCGCCGGCCGACACCGGCAGCCGGCACCACGGCCCACAAGCGCTCACTCATGAGCCGGCGTCCCTGGCGGCTGGATGACCTGATAGAAGGTCTCGCCATCCTTGATCATGCCCAGTTCGCTGCGGGCCCGCTCCTCGATAGCCGACTGCCCACTGCGCAGATCGACCACTTCGGCCTGCAAAGAGCGGTTGCGCTCGCGCAGTCCCACCAACTCTTCTCGCAGCTCAGCGATCTCATGTTTGAGGTTGTTGACCTCCGCCAGACTCCCTGGCCCCACCCAGAGCCGGTATTGCAGCAGAACCAGCAGCAACAGCAGGATGGCGATGAGTATGCGCATGGGCGACGATGGTATCAGCGGAAAAAGATAGGCGAAGGAGAGGACATGTTTCGACGCTTACCTCCCCCTTGCAGGGGGGAGGCAGTTGCCAAATCAATCGATGGCGACGGGAAAGGCATCCTTGCCCGCATAGACGGCGTCCTCGCCCAGCTGATCCTCGATGCGCATCAGCTGGTTGTACTTGGCGACCCGGTCGGAACGGGATAGCGAGCCGGTCTTGATCTGGCCCACACCTGTGGCGACCACCAGGTCGGCGATGGTGGTGTCCTCGGTCTCGCCGGAGCGGTGGGAGATGACCGCGCTGTAACCCGCGTTCCTGGCCATCTGGATGGCGGCCATGGTCTCGGTCAGGGTGCCGATCTGATTGACCTTGATCAGGATCGAGTTGGTGATCTGCTCATCGATGCCACGCTGCAGGATCTTGGTATTGGTAACGAAGAGATCGTCGCCCACCAGCTGGATCCGCTGGCCGAGTTTTTCGGTCATGATCTTCCAGCCAGCCCAGTCGCTCTCGTCCATGCCGTCCTCAATGCTGATGATGGGGTATTGATCGACCCAGCCGGCCAGGTAGTCGACGAACTCCTCGGAGGTGAATTTGCGCCCCTCTGAAGCGAGATGATAGAACCCGTCCT
>JARRNY010000104.1:0-9482 GCA_037384445.1 Candidatus Thiodiazotropha sp. | reverse complement strand
TTGGTGAAACCGGTCAGCCGGGTAGTTCCCAGCTCGGAGAATTTCTTGAGAAAGGTCCAGGCCAACAGCACCGTATCTCCCACCCGCTCCCGCAGTGCAGGGATAAGAATGGCAATCTCGCTGATGCGATAGTAGAGATCCTCACGAAACTCGCCCAGCTTGATCTTCTCTTCCAAATCCTGGTTAGTGGCACAGACAACCCGAACATCGACAGGTATCTCTTCCCGGCCACCGATACGCTCGATTACCCGCTCCTGCAAAAATCGCAGCAGTTTGGCCTGTAATCCCATTGGCATGTCGCCGATCTCATCCAGAAACAGGGTGCCGCCATTAGCAGTTTCAATCTTGCCCACGGTACGTTTGGAGGCACCGGTAAAAGCGCCCTTCTCATATCCGTAGAGTTCACTCTCCAGCAAATTCTCCGGTATCGACGCACAATTGATAGCGACGAATCGATTCTGATTACGATCACTCAGACCGTGTATCGCGCGTGCCAGCACCTCCTTGCCCGTGCCACTTTCACCTAGCAGCAGCGCCGTGATATCGGTAGGACTGATTTTTTCGATAACCCGGCAGACCTCAAGCATTTCGGGGCTGTTGGCGATTACACCGGCAAGTGGCGTATTCTCCTGCGTCATCGACAGCGCCATGTTCTCCTCTTCCAGCGCATGAACGTGAAACGCCCGCTCAATGATGATCTTTAGCACATCGGGATCGATCGGTTTCTGGTAGAAATCATAGGCCCCCAGTTCGATTGCCTTTAGTGCGTTGGCCCGCTCATCGTTGCCGGTTACCACAATCACCTTGGTCTGGGGTTGCAGAGAGAGAATCTCCTTGAGTGCCGCAAAGCCTTCCGTCTCGTTGGTTGGGTCGGGCGGCAAACCGAGATCGAGTGTAATCACAGGCGCATTGGTTCTGCGTAGCAGATTGATTGCGCTGATCCTATCCTCTGCCACATGCACTTCGTATCCGTCGAAGCTCCACTTCATTTGGCTCTGCAGGCCAGGATCATCCTCAACCACAATCAGCGGTTTCAATTGGTTATTCTCTTTCGTCACGAGGCGACCTCTGTCTGCTTCATTGTTTGTGTCTCCTGCTCTTCGCCCTTGTGTTCCAGGGGGACCGTAATGGTAAATTTGCTGCCGACCCCAAGCTGACTATTGACACTGACATTACCCTTGAGTGAGCGGATATACTCTCGGGTCTCATAGACACCAATACCCATGCCGGCATTGCCTTTGGTGGTTTCGAATGGGCGAAACAGCCTTTCATTGATGAACTCCTCATCCATGCCGGCCCCATTGTCCTGAATCTCGATGACAGCGGCCCCCTCCTGCTCACTGACACGCACGTCGATCCGGCCATCTTTGGGAGTCGCTTCCTGGGCGTTCTTGATCAGATGCACCATGATGGCGGTAAACCGATCCTTGTCCGCGATCAATTTCAGAAAATTGGCCTCGATCTTCAAATTTGGCTTGGGTAAGTCATGGTAGAGTTCGTTCACCGCTTGGGCGACGGCCTCTTCGACATAGAACTGTTTATTATAGCCTTGTTCAAACCGTCCCTTACGCAATTGGCTCAACAGTTTACCCATCTTATTGACGGCATTGCCGATCGTTTTGACCGCATCGTCCATGAACTCGGGATTATGTTTGTGGCGCTCTGCATTCTTCACCACCAACTCCAGTTGAGCGATGAGATTCTTCAGGTCGTGTACCACAAAGGCGGATAGCCGGTTGAAGGCCTCGAACTGATTTGCCTCCAGTAGTGCCCGGGTCGTGCGAATCAAGGAAAGATAGCTGCCCGCCTGTTGCGCAGCCGTCTTTAAAAGATCCCGGTCTTCCCAGTTTATGATTCTCGGTGCCCTCGGCTTGATCAGTAAGATAAAACCCAGCAACTCAGAGTGGAAGCTAATCGGCACAATCAGCCATCTGTCCTTATAGGTAAGTATCTCATCCGGAACGTTCAGATTGTCATACAGTCCCGGAGAAGCCCGGTATTCGTTGAGATCGATGATCCAATCCCTCTCCTTCAGAAAGCGGATCAATGAGGACTTATCACTGAGGGTGAACTTGGTCATCCCTGTCTGCCATTGAGCCACTTGTCGGAAAACCGATGCTTCGTCGCGCAACCAGAGCACACCTCCGCCCGAATCCAGAATATCGGCGATGGCCTTGACCACCCGCTCCCTGATCTGGTCGTCGAGTTCACCCGCAGACAGTGTGTGGATGAATCTCAGCCACTCATCGCGGTAGTCATATTTGTAATTGAAGAAATGCTTGCTGACGAACACGCGCAAGCGCGACCGTAGATGCACCGAGGCCAGCAGCGCGATGAGGACTGCCAGCGCCATAAAGAGAAAGATGACTTGCAGCGCTTTGCCCCAAGTCCCACCGTAGAACTTGATGTAGTAGCCTACCGCCGACATCACCAGTAGGTATGCAGCGGCGCCGGAAAGTACCGTGGCATGAAAAATCACCCGCCTTGAGACGAAGACCCGCACCGACCAACTCGGATTCCTGGCAGCGGCGATGGCCACCATGGGCACCGCAAAGGCGCTGATAAAGCCTCGCGCCAGCCAGAAATCCCGATCGATACCTTTATAGAGGAGACCGTCGGCGTAGAGAAAAAAGTCGTAGGAGAAGAGCAGGCCAATGCCGAAATAGAGATACTTGACCGCCCAGCGCTTCTCTGGCCGGGTATTCCTGAACAGTTGCTCTACCAGGGCCAACCCGGCAACAGCCAAGCTGAGGTGCCCGACCAGTTGCAGACTCGCGACCCCGTTCCACTTGCCAAATCCCGGCAGGAAGACGACCAGCATTTCGAGCACCAGCAGCATCACCGCCACCAGGACGATGGTCATCGGGGTATAGATCAGGAAGCCTTCATCCTGACCACCAGCGTCACGGAGTGACTGCAAGAGTTTGTAAAGAAAGGCAAACCAGACCAGATTCTTGCCAATCTCAAAAAACTGATAGATCACCACTGTCGGCAGTGAGTACCTCACCTCCATGGCAACACCGCTGAGCGCCCAGCAGCCGGATATCACCGTCGCCACCAACAGGAAGGTTCCCTCGACCCTGCCTCGCCACGTGGTCAGCAGCAGCAGACTGAGGAGTAGAAAAAGTGTCGCTGCTATGCCGTAACCTATGATGCCGATATACAAGCGGGGTAACCTCTGAGAGCCTGTCTGTCTGTTTTAGGGAGTGTATGCGAAATGTAGATCGACACAACCGTGCAATTTCTTTAACCGAACGCCTTAGCGAGACTGCTGTCTCATTTTAAGAGGATCGAGTTTTGTGTTTGTTTATCAGTAAGTTAATCTATCTCTAGCGAGAATTAATTTAAAGTTAAGCTTCTATACTATAGGTATTGGTTTGAGGATTCATTATTTTCCGGGCAACTGGTTTCAGATATCATTTACCCTGATAATAGGCCGACCCAAAAACCGGTAACACGGATTTCAGTAACCCCCAGGTTTCACATATGCAATTCAACATGTCACATCAGTTTGCCCCCACGTCCAGACGCAACAACGATGCGGATTCATCTACCCATGATGTTCGTAAAATCAGTGGCTTCACACTGATTGAAGTCATGGTGGTCGTGGTCATTCTCAGCATCCTGGCGGCGATCGTCGTGCCCAGGATCATGGATCGGCCGGAGCAGGCGCGCATTACCAAGGCCAAGAGTGACATCCGCGCACTGGAGGCGGCCCTGAATCTCTACCGGCTCGACAATATGACCTACCCAACCACGGATCAGGGAATCGATGCCTTGGTTATGGCACCGACAGATGCCCCAGAGCCGAAAAACTGGAAACAGGGCGGCTACCTGGATCGCCTACCCTCAGATCCCTGGGGCAATGCCTACCTCTACCTTAATCCGGGTTCCCACGGTGCCATCGACATCTACAGTAACGGCCCTGACCCTCAGTCAGGAGACGACGATATCGGTAACTGGAACCTGGAGTGACAAGAGAGGACGATGACAGCGCCATCTCACTTCACGGCACGTTCGTGCGCCGGGTTCACCCTGATCGAGGTGATGGTGGTGGTAGTCATCATGGGCATTCTGATCAACTTTGCGGTCCTCTCATTGCCCAGCAACTCTCCCGCCGACCAACTCAACGAGGAGGCCAGGCGGCTGCAAAGTCTGATCCGGATTGGCAGCGAGGAGGCACTGCTCCGCTCCAGTCTCATCGGAATCGACATCACTGAAACGGGTTACGGTTTCCTCCAGCTCGAAGAGGGTAACTGGCAAGCTGTCGACGACAACCTGTTTCGAAACCGTGAATTACCGGATGAACTCCGTATCACCCTCTCCACAGCGCTGCCTCCGGGCGACGACGACGACGACCCGGAGAAGCGGACGCCTGAGATCATTCTTTTGAACAGCGGAGAGATCACCCCCTTCGATCTCAAGATCAGCTCCACGCAGAGCGAGGACTATTTTCGCCTTAGCGGCAACGAGACAGGCGAGCTGACACTCGACCGGATCTCCCCCTTCTAATGGATAAACTCCACGTCAATCAGCGCGGTTTCACCCTGTTGGAAGTTCTGATCGCCCTCGCCATTCTCGCCATTGCCCTGGGCTCAATCATAAAAATGGCTTCGAACCAGACGCTGAACACCGCCCATCTGCGTGACAAGACCCTGGCCCATTGGGTAGCCCTGAATAAAATCGCCGAGCTGCAACTTACCGCCGAATGGCCCAACAAGGGCAAGCAGCAAGGTAGCGAAGAGATGGGGCAACACGAATGGCACTGGGTCAGAACTGTTACCGATACACCCGATGATCGGGTACGGCAGGTTGAGATCGCGGTATTCTGGAACAAGCAGGATGAACGGCCGGTCACCCAGCTCACCAGCTTTCTGTCGCAACCGGTGCAATGAGCGCGTCACCTCCCACACTGCCGAACCGATATCGCGGTTTCACCCTGCTGGAGCTTCTGATCGCGATCACCATCTTCTCGATCATCGCCTCCTTCGTTTATGCCGGGCTCAATATCGTGCTTGAAACGAAACAGCAAACCGAGCAACACCTGCAACGGCTGGCAAAACTGCAGTTGGGCCTCCACCTGATGCAGCAGGACATCGAGCAGGCCGTCGACCGCCCGATACGGGATGAATATGGCGATACTCAGCCGGCGCTGCGCGGCGGCGGACTCTCCGACATGCTGCTGGAGTTGACCCGTGCTGGCTACGCCAATCCCATGAAGCTACCCCGCAGTCAACTTCAACGGGTCGGCTATCAGTTGGAGGATAAGACCCTCTATCGGGTGAGCTGGCCCGTACTCGACCGCGCCCAGGATACGCAAGCGCACCGTCAAAAACTGTTCGATGGGATCGACAACCTGAGCTTCAGCTTTTTCGATGCCGACATGAAGCGGAAAACCAGCTGGCCAGCTGAGGCCACCGGCAATACCACTGAGACCACTGCCCTGCCCAAAGGCATCGAACTGGTCATCGAGACGCAGGCCATGGGAACCCTGCGCAGAGTCTTCCGGGCAGCCGAGTCCATGCCAAAGAAATCCACACCATGAGCAGACACGGCGCACCATCGATCAGTCACCGGCAGCAAGGTATCGCCTTGATCACTGCGATGGCGATTGTTGCCATGGCCACAATCGCCGCTTTCGCCATGGCCCATACTCTGCAGCTCAGCATCCGTCGAACCAGTAACATCCTCACCAGCGATCAGGGGATCCTCTACACCCTGGGCAGTGAGGCCTGGGCCCGCGGCATGCTGATTCGGGATCTGCAGGACAATGCCCAGAAGCAGTACGATGGGCTGGATGAAGACTGGGCGCAGCCACTCCCACCCACCCCGGTCGAAGGTGGCGAGGTGCAGGCTCAGACAACCGACCTGCAGGCACGCTTTAATCTCAACAACCTCTATCTACCGCAGGAAGCCAGCGAACAGGAGAAGCAACAGCTCGCGCTGGATCTGGCTATCTTTCAGCGACTTCTCCTCGCCCTGGAACTGGATGAGTCGATCGCCCAGGCCACGGCAGACTGGCTCGACGAAAATATCGACCCGCAATTCCCGGACGGGGCGGAAGACAACGTCTATCTGTCTGGTGATCAGCCCTATCGCACCGGTAATGGACGCATGGGCAATCCATCGGAACTGCGCCTGGTGCGCGGCGTAACGGATGAGGTCTACGAAAAACTCGAACCCTACGTCACTGCCCTGCCAGAGCGCACACCGATCAACGTCAACACTGCTGATCCTATCGTGCTCCGCTCTCTGCTTCCCGAGCTCAGTGAAGCTGCTGCAGAACAGCTGGCAGAGGGCCAGGAAGAGAACCCGTTCAAAGAGACGAAAAGTTTTCTTGAGGCATTGAAAGGCCTTTTGGATGAAAATAAAGTAAAATCTCAAGAGATTGAGCCAGTCATCTCAGTAACAAGCCGCTTTTACCAACTAGAGACCGTCGTCAGAATGGAAAATGACAGCCAGAGATTGCGCAGCATGCTGTTCAAGGGGGACAAGGCCATCGTCACGCTCAACCGGACTTTCGGGGTGCTTTGATGGCGGAAACTCTGGTCATCCACTGTCACGATCTCGCTGGAACGGAGGTCAGCTGGCGCCTTAAGGGAGGCCTGCAGACGCTGACAGGCTCCGGCACCCTGGAACAGGCCGCGACTCTGGCCAAAGGTCGTCGCGTACTGGCCCTGATCCCTGCCGAGGAGGCGCTGATCACCCAGGTCGCTATCCCCACCAAACAGCGTCAACGGCTGTTGCAGGCTATCCCCTTCGCCCTGGAGACTGAGCTGACCCAGGATGTGGAGTATCTCCACTTTGCCGTCGGTGCAACCGCCTCCAACAACGTCACACCCGTTATCGTGATCTCTCGGGTGCGTATCGAAAAGTGGCTTTCATCCCTCGAATCCCAGGGTATCGAACCCCGGGGACTCTATCTGGATCTGCTCAGCCTGCCGCTGCATACCGACAGCTGGAGCCTGCTCGCCGAGCGGGGATTGCTGCAGATACGCAGCGGACCCTATGAAGGGTTTTGTAGCGATTTGGAGAATGCGGGCGACCTGCTACAGATTGCCCTGCAACAGGCAGGTGACGCCGCTCCGCAGAAGCTGACCCTCTATCAGATCGAGCCGCAAACCATATCACTGCCGGAGAAGCCAGAGACCGAAACGATCGAGCTGGAATCCCATGAGTCCCTGATCGACCTGCTGGCAACCGAGGTGCAGGAAAAGCAGTCGATCAACCTACTGCAGGGCGACTATAAGCGGGTCGATAAATTCACCCTGCAGTGGCGACGCTGGCTTCCGGCCGCAGTACTGGCTGGGGTGGCCCTGGCACTCTCACTGGTGCTGAATATCCTCGACTACTACCGCTATCAGGCGCAGGGCAGAGAGCTCGATCAACAGATCCAGCAGGTGTTCAAACAGGCCTTTCCCAACATCAAACGCATTGTCGATCCCAAGAAGCAGATGGAACAACAGCTCAAGGCCATGCGTAGTGGGTCGTTGGGGGGAGGCGCCCAGTTCGCCACCCTCTTCACCCCTGCTGCCGCCATTATCAAAAACAGCCCCGACACCCAGCTCGAGAACATCAGCTTTCGCGATGGCCAGCTCGACCTTCAACTCACCATCAAGGAGCTGCAAGCCCTCGAGAAACTGAAACAGGCCATCGAAGAGAAGCGACTCAAAGTGGAGATACGCGCCGCCAATGCTTCTGGCAATCAAGTGACCTCTCATCTGCGTATCAGCGAGGCGAGCCGATGAATGCCTGGTGGCTATCGAAAACCCAACGCGAACAACTGGCTCTGGTAGTCGGTGCCGGCCTGTTATTGCTGTTCCTGCTCTACCTGCTCGCCTGGCAACCCTTCGTTGCCTCTGTCGAGCAGAAGCGGCTGCTGATAAAGAGCCAGCAAACCACGCTCAACTGGATGCAACAGAATCTGTCAGAGATCCAGCGCATACGCAGCCAGAGCCGCGCAAACGGCGCCGTACGCAGTAACGAAGCCCTACTGACCCTGGTCGACAGAACCGCCAAACAGAGCCAGCTGCGCCAACAGATACAGCGTATCAAGCCGCAAGGGGATGACACTGTTCAGCTGTGGGTAGAACAAGCCGCTTTCGACACGCTACTGAAATGGCTGGGCGGTCTGAGCCTGAAGTACGGCATCCAGATCGAATCCCTCAATATCGACCGCCAGGATTCACCGGGTATCGTCAACGCGCGCCTGGTGTTACAGCGCTCAGGAGGCTCATGATGCGTTGGCCTGCTGCCACAGCCCTGGCTATCGCCGGCTACCTCTTTTTTCTGCTCTACAATCTTCCGGCGCAGCATGTCGTCGGCTGGTTCAGCGGAGGCAATCAACTACCGCTGACCCTGCAGGGCATAAGCGGCACTGTCTGGTCCGGCGAGGCTGAGCAGGTCAGCTACCAGCGCAAACCGCTGGGGCAGATGGAGTGGCACTTCAAACCCTCGCGACTGATTCTCGGCAAACTGGCCTATGGCATCGTACTCAAACAGGCCGGCCAGCAACTCCAGGGCACCTTCATTACCGGCTTTGGCAACAGTGTCAGACTGGAAGAAGTGGACGCCCTGCTGTTGGCCAGTCAACTACCCGAATGGTTGCAACAGCGTCAGATTCGCGTCGACGGCAAGGTGCGTGCGCAGCAGCTCGATCTCGCCTTCACCGATGGTCAACTGACCGCCGCCGAGGGGTCGCTGCAGTGGCTGGAGGGTGCCGTGCAGAGTCCGCTGAACCTGACAGTTGGCGACCTGCAGGCCGATCTCACAACCGACGAAGCGAGCGGCGACATCACTGCGGCGGTGCGGGATCTCAAGGGATCGGTTGCGATACAAGCAGACGTCAGTCTCAAACCGGACGGAAACTTCCAGCTCAAAGGCAAACTCAAACCAGGTGACAAAGCCGATCCCGGCCTCTCTGGCGCCCTGCAGGCGATTGGTCGCCCTCAAGCCGATGGCACCATTCTTATCAACTATGCAGGCAAAATGTGAAATCGTATTTACCGTGCGGCAGAATTTCTGTGCTCTGGCCCATAGGCCGACCGCTGATCATCTGCTATGATCTACAGGATTAGTTTTTTAATATAACTTCATGATGATTAAAGATTTTCACCCAATATCTATCAGGCAGGCGCTGATTCACGAATCGATTTCGGGCAGTCAAGGCGAGACAGTATGCGACCTACGGACCCTATCATGAGCCACACCATGGACAGTGTCGTCAAATCCAGGCATCAGCACCTGAACTTAAGCAGGCGTCTGGCGAAACTACTCGCTTGTCTGCTATTTTGTTTTGCCGGACTACTACCGGTGGCACAGGCTGAGCAGATCACGCTGAACCTCAACAATGCCGACATCGAGGCGCTGATCAAGACGGTCTCGGAACACACCGGCAAAAATTTCGTCATCGACCCCCGGGTCAAGGGTAAGGTCACGGTCATCTCTGCCCATCCGATGGACCGGGACGAGTTCTATCAAGT
>JARRNY010000103.1:0-9501 GCA_037384445.1 Candidatus Thiodiazotropha sp. | reverse complement strand
GTATCCGGATCTTTCAGACCATTACCCGTTAAGGTACATACCACACTCGAACCCTCAGGAATCTTACCTGACTCGATATCCCGCATGGCACCAGCAAGCGAAGTGGCCGAAGCCGGTTCGCAAAAGATACCTTCGCGTTCAGCCAGTAGTTTTTGGGCTGACAGAATCAACTCATCTTCGCATTCATCGAACCAACCGCCAGACTCTTCCTGCACCTTCCATGCCTGGCTCCAGGATTGGGGGTTGCCAATTCGGATAGCCGTCGCAACAGTTTCCGGATCCATAACTGGGCCGCCACGCATGAAGGGGGCTGAGCCCGCCGCCTGGTATCCAACCATCTTGGGGCGCTTGCCTGTGATAGCACCGCCGGCATATTTGCACTTCCCGCCACAATAGGCGCAAGCCTCAGTGACATGGTCACCTGACGAACATGAGTACTCGCAATAACCGATCCAATGAGCAGTGATATTGCCTGCATTACCCACTGGCAGACAGTGGTAATCGGGCGCGTGTCCCAGCTCCTCGATAATCTCGAAGGCGGCGGTTTTCTGTCCCTGTAGGCGATAAGGGTTGATGGAGTTAACAATGGTCACAGGTGCGTGCTGGGCCACATCTTTCACCAGCTGCATACCATCGTCGAAGTTGCCCTTGATCTGGATAGTAACAGCTCCATACATCATCGCCTGAGCCATCTTTCCCATGGCGATCTTGCCGTCCGGTATCAATACAAAAGCAGTAATCCCTGCACGTGCGGCATAGGCTGCTGCTGCGGCTGATGTGTTGCCGGTCGAGGCACAGATAATCGCTTTACTGCCCTCTTCCATCGCCTTGGTAACCGCCATGGTCATGCCACGATCCTTGAAAGATCCGGTCGGATTCAGGCCCTCATACTTAACGTAGATGTCCACATCCTTACCCAACTCACGGGGAATGTTCTGCAGACGAATCAGCGGGGTGTTTCCCTCGCCGAGACTGATGATACGGGTATCATCATGTACCGGTAGGCGGTCACGGTATTTATCGATCAAACCTGTGTAGCGGGGACGGAACGTCATTCTATTAACCTCTTGTCGCCAACCAGGGACTGTCTCTCATGGTTGGCGGCTTAATAAACCAAATCTCTGTTGAATCAACCATCCAGTCGTTCGACACGAATTCGCATCACCTTCCCGGCGATGCTATCGAGCTGCTCAATGGAGGCAATTGCCTGATTCATCTGTTTTTCCAGGACACGCTGTGTGAGCATCACAAAAGGAACGGTGGTGTCGCCCTCGGCGGGCTCCTTCTGTTGAATTGCTTCGATGCTGATACCCGAATCGGCCAGGATACCCGCTATCTTTGCCACGACACCAAGCCTGTCCTGCACCTGCATGCGTAGATAGAAGGCTGTCTTCACCTCTTCGATGGGGAGGATCGGAGTATCAACCAGTTCACCAGGCTGGAAGGCCAGGTGGGGCACCCGATTCTCCGGGTCGCTGGTGAGCGCACGTACGACATCAACCACATCAGCGACCACAGCGGAAGCCGTCGGATCAGCACCTGCGCCCGCTCCGTAGTAAAGCGTGGGACCTACTGCATCACCCTTGATCAGCACGGCATTCATCACACCATCCACGTTGGCGATCAGACGCCGATGGGGAATCATTGTGGGGTGTACCCGTAGCTCTATTCCGCTCTCGGTCATCCGTGTAATGCCAAGATGTTTAATGCGATAACCAAACTGGGCGGCATACTCCACATCCTGGGGTTCGATATTCGTAATGCCTTCGGTGTAGGTCTTGTCGAACTGCAGGGGGATGCCAAAAGCGATGGAGGCAAGAATGGTCAGCTTGTGGGCGGCATCGATGCCTTCCACATCGAAGGTGGGATCGGCCTCGGCATAACCCAGGGCCTGCGCCTCCTTCAATACCTCAGCAAAATCACGTCCCTTATCCCGCATCTCGGTCAGGATAAAATTACCGGTACCGTTGATTATGCCGGCAATCCACTCAATATGGTTGGCCGCCAACCCCTCTCGTACTGCCTTGATGATCGGGATACCACCGGCAACCGCTGCTTCGAATGCAACGGTCACACCCTTTTTCTGCGCTGCGGCAAATATCTCATTGCCATGCAGAGCGATCAGCGCCTTGTTCGCCGTCACCACATGCTTGCCGTTTTCGATCGCCTTCATGACCAGCTCGCGTGCAGGTGAATAACCACCGATCAGTTCGATAACGATCTCGACATCGGGGTTCTCCACCACACTGAAGGCATCATCGGTAAGCTCGATCCCTTCGACACCCCGCAGGAGCTCAGGATCGTAGGCCTTGGCCGCGACCTGGGTAATCTGGATTCCCCTACCGGCGCGCCTGGCGATCTCATCGGCGTTGCGGGTCAAGACTCTCAAGGTACCGCCGCCAACGGTACCCAATCCCAACAGACCCACTTTGACTGGATTCAAGTTCATTCTACTGTGCTTTTTCTCGTATTGTTTCAGGAATTGATCAAGCCGTCCTGGCGGAACATGTCGCGTATGCCGCGGACCGCCTGACGGGTGCGGTGCTCATTCTCTATCAAACCGAAACGCACATGATCATCACCATGTTCTCCAAAACCAATGCCGGGCGAGACAGCCACTTTTGCCTCTTGTAGAAGCTTTTTGGAGAACTCCAGCGACCCCATTGCCCGATAAGCTTCAGGGATCTGCGCCCAAACAAACATCGTCGCTTTGGGGCGTTGAACCTGCCAGCCGATGTTATTCAAGCCGTCGCAAAGTACGTCACGACGACTCTGATACATATCCCGAATCTCCTTCACCACATCCTGTGGCCCCTCCAACGCGGCAATAGCCGCCACCTGGATCGGGGTAAAGGTACCGTAATCGAGGTAGGATTTGATTCTGGCCAGCGCCGCCACCAGCGTTTTATTGCCCGACATGAAGCCGACACGCCAGCCCGGCATATTGTAACTCTTGGAGAGGGAGAAAAACTCCACGGCGATCTCATCCGCACCAGGCACCTGAAGAATCGATGGCGCCACATAGCCATCGAAGACGATATCGGCATAGGCAAGGTCATGCACGACCCAGATATTGTACTCTTTGGCAATCTCCACCACTTTCTCGAAGAACTCGAGTTCAACGCACTGGGTAGTCGGGTTGCCGGGAAAATTGAGCACCAGCATTTTGGGACGTGGCCAGGAGTCCTTGATCGCTCTCACCAGCTCATCGAAGAAATCGATGCCGGGTACCATCTTTACGTGACGCACGTCGGCGCCCGCGATGATGAACCCATAAGGATGGATCGGATAAGCAGGATTCGGTACCAGGACGGAGTCACCCGGCCCCATACAGGCGAGCGCCAAGTGCGCCAGTCCCTCTTTGGAGCCTATGGTGGCAATCACCTGGGTCTCAGGGTCCAGATCCACGTTGTAGCGATTCTTGTACCAATTGGCCATCGCACGACGCAGACGGGGGATACCCTTCGACATGGAGTAACGATGGGTATCCTTGCGATTGGCCACCTCACACAGCTTATCGACGATATGTTGTGGCGTCGGCTGATCCGGATTGCCCATGCCGAAATCGATAATATCCTCGCCACGCGCTCGCGCTGCCGCCTTGAGTTCGTTGACAATTGCGAAAACGTAAGGTGGTAAACGATTGATTCTGTGGAACTCTTCCATCTCTGGCGCGGACACGAAAACCTCGACTTTTTACAGGGCCTAAGGGGCTTAAAGTTAACTGACAGCCTGCAAAAGATCAATTAAATCACGTAACTCTTGGCTTTTTTCGTGAGAGAGGATGCGGTAAGGTCGGCGCATGAAATTCATGCTAGACAACAACACCGGTGGTTATGCCATCCAGCGCTATGACGTTGGCGAGATCATCATTGCTGAACGCGCCTATCGGGAGAGCTTGATCCTGTTACCGGATCGAGTGATCGAAACCTGGTCTCCCAACTCGGTCAACGACCTGGCAGAGGAGGATTTTCTTCAATTGATGGAGCTTGAGCCGGAGATCGTGCTGCTTGGAACCGGCCGTCAGCAACAGTTTCCACATCCCTCTCTGACGCAGCCGTTAATGCAGCAGCGTATCGGACTCGAGGTGATGGATACGGCGGCGGCCTGCCGCACCTACAACATCCTGATGGCCGAGGGACGCCGGGTGGCAGCAGCCCTGTTTATGATTTGATATCGGCCTCAAGCTCCCCGGTTTGCCCGGGCTCAGGCTCATCTTCGAGGATCACCACATCCTCTGGCGGTGGGTACTTGTCTACCACCCGCTTGGTCAGTTTGTGCAACGCCGCCTGGTGCAGCGCATCCGACTCCATCAGAATCAGGATCAACACCGTCACCATAATGGGTAACAGGCCAACCCCGCCGATCAGCGCCATTACTGCCACCTTCATCATGCCAAGATAGGTATAACCGATCCATCCCAGCAGAGAAACACCCATTACCGCCAGCAGCATATAGATAAAGAATCGGCTGCGTTCTGCAGCAATTTGCCAATGCACCATCACATACCAATGCGTTCCCTGTCGCGACTGCTTGGCGCGCCAAAGGGTATAGACCAAAAGTGATAGCGAGACGATCGGCACCAAAGCCAATGGCTGCCAATAGGAGCGTACCAACCCCAAAGCAGCCACAAACCAGAGGATATGGTTGCCAATCAAATTGGTAAGAAAGATATCGTGCGGAATCTTAGCCTGCCGCGTCAGCTCATCGGAAATCTCGAATTTCATCGCCACAGCCTATCCTGCCTGTCATATTTGCGTAACAGTGAGGATGGAGGCTACCATCAGAGGCGCCGGAATGCATCCCTGGCAAACCCCAATAGAGAGAATCGAAAGCGCGAGAGATCAGTCGGCTTCCTGGTCTGCCATGAGTTTTTTCACCACCCAGCGCTTGATTAAAAAAAGCAGCAGAAACAGAACCATACCCATCACCAGGCCGATCCAGGGCTGTTCCTTGAGAATTGTTATGAACCAGAGGCCGCTTCCCATTGTAGAATCCCCTCTAATCAGCCATTCGCGAACACATTACCCTGGCGACTGCCCTGGGCAAAAGCTAGTTGGGTAATCATAGAGCAGCGACCGCGCTTTCACATCGAAAATCATCAATACTGGATAGAACATTTAGATGGAAAAAAAGATCATATTCTGGGTCATATCACTTTCCCTGGTAGCCGTAGCTCTCGCTATCCTGCTCCCGGGAGGCCGTCAGCCCGATCCCAATCCGAAACTGCCCTGGGATGTTCATCTGAGTCCAGAACAGAAGGTGGAGGTATTCAGCCTCACTCTGGGACGCAATACCCTGTCCGACGCAAGACAGGCGTTCCAGAATCAAGGGGAGATTAACCTGTTTACGAGCAAGAGCGGGAAACCGGCCCTGGAAGCCTATTTCGAAAGGGTCTTTCTGAGTGGATTGCGGGCCGATTTCATACTGGTACTCGACGCCAGCGATGAACTGCTGACGGAACTCTATGACCGGGGCAGCCGCATCAGCCTCTCCAGCAAGGCCACCCACAAGGTGGAGCTGAGCAGCGAAGACCAGACATTGGTTAGCGGACTGACGATACGCTTGATCAACTATGTCCCCTACGCCAACCTCGACGAGGAGCTGATCAACAACCGCTTTGGCCAACCAAGCGAAAAGATCATGGAGACGGAGACCGGCATCACGCACTGGGTCTATGCCGACAAGGGAATCAGCATCAGTGTCAATCCGGATGGGAAGGAGTTGATTCAGTACATGCCGCTGAGTGAAATCAGCGAATTTACCGCGCGGATCAAGGAGAACAACCGCCGCTACGAGGCGAACCAGCAAGCCAGGGATTAGTCACACTAGCCGCAAGAGGAGACGGGGCTATTCCTGATCCTCCGCATCGGGCATCCGCTGTTTCGGGCTCTTTTTCTTCTTCGGCTTCATGTCGTCATCCATCAGGATACGGTGTGCCTCGCCTTCCAGATCGTCGAATTGACCGTTGCGGGCAGCCCAAAAAAGCACCCCCACGGCTACCAGACCCAGCAAAATCATACCGGGAATCAAGCCGTAGATAACTTCCATTGAGACACTCCTCAAACCGTTAGGAAACAACCTGATCAGGCCCCAGTCAGAGCCCTATCCAGGGATAACAATTACTTTACCTTAACACCTTTAAACAAGGTACGGATACGGGCGGAATTGCCAATCACAGCCAGCGAACTCAGCGGCATGGAGACAGCCGCCACCAGTGGGGTGACGATCGCCGCCATGGCCAATGGCACCATGATCAGATTATAGGTGATGGATATGCCGATATTTTGCCGGATGGTACGCAGGGTACGGCGGGAGAGGCCAATAGCCAGACGCACCTTCTCCAATTCACTGCTCATCAACACAATATCGGCGCTGGCAATGGAGACATCGGTGCCTGAGCCCATCGCGATACCCACATCCGCCCGCACCAGAGCCGGAGCATCATTGACACCATCACCGACCATCGCCACCCGCTCGCCCTGTTCCTGCAGAGACCTCACCACACGATCCTTCTCTTCCGGCAGCACTTCTGCAATGACTTCCAAGCCACCAAGACGTTGTGCTATCGCTTCGGCGGCCTGACGACGGTCACCTGTCAGCAGAGTCAGCTTTAAGCCCTCCTGTTTCAGCGCAGCAATCAGATCATAGGCATCGGATCGGATGCGATCCTCGATAGCGATCAGAGCCACCTGACAACCACCGGCGGCAATATGTAGTGAGCCAACGCCTCGGGCATCCAACTCGGCTGAGAGGCGATCGAAATGAGCGGAGGTCGATACCTCATGTGCCGCCATCAGACTCGCATTACCGGCCAGCAGCTGCTCTCCTGCCACCAAGGCGCTAACACCCTGTCCCGGCCGATACTGAAAGTTCTCCGCTTTGAAGCCATGATGGTCAAGATCCTGTTGAGCCAGCCACTCGATGATGGCTTGAGCCGATGGGTGCTCAGCAAACCGCTCCATAGCACCGAGCCTGGACATCAGCTCGGCAATCTCGCTGGGACAGCTTTCCGTACCTTCGCTCCAAGTAGCCGTTTCGGTATGAATACCCACCACCGAAATACCGCCCTCAGTCAGGGTGCCGGTCTTATCGAAGATGACATGATTGATGGAGGAGAGGGTCTCCAGTACCTCACCATTTTTGACCAAAATACCGTATTTCGCACCCAGCCCCGATGCAACGGCAATGGACATGGGGGTGGCCAAACCGAAGGCGCAGGGACAGGTGATGATCAGCACAGAGGTGGCGGCCAGCAGCGCCACTTCAACAGAACTGTTGACCCAGTAGAGAAAGGTCAGGGTGGCAAGCGCCAGGGTGACCGCTACAAACCAGGGCACGATCTGATCGGCCAGACACTGAATCGGCGCCTTTGAGGCCTGAGCCTCTTCCACCAAACTGATGATGCGTCCCAGGGCAGTGTTCTTCAGAGAACCGCGGACCTCGATCTGCAGAGCGCCGTGGTTGTTGATGGTACCTGCGGCAACCGTATCACCGACCCCCTTCATCACCGCCTGCGACTCGCCGGTCAACATCGATTCGTCGACACCGCCGCTGCCCTCGACCACGGCGCCATCTACCGGAATACGTTCGCCTGGCTTAACCAGCACGATATCACCCAGGCTCACCGCACGGATGGGAACCACTTTTTCCCGATCCTCCTGCATAAGTGTCGCCACTCGGGGTTGCAGATCGAACAGGCGCTGGGTCGCCGCAACCGCCTGTCGCTTGGACATGGCTTCCAGATAGCGTCCCACCAGTATTACAAAGAGAAAATTGACGACCGTGTCGTAGTAGACCTCACCAGCCAGACTGCCGCTGAAGGTGATGTAGACCGAATAGAGATAGGTGATGCTCGCGCCGATGGCGATGGGCAGATCCATACCCAAGTGAAAATTCTTCAAGCCAGACCAGGCCCCCTTATAGAAGGGATAGCCCGAATAGAATAAGACCGGTGTTGCCAGAGCAAAACCGATCCAGTGGAACATGGTGCGGAACTCGCCCTCATTGGCTCCGGCATAGAGCGCAATGGAGATCCACATCAGATTCATCATACCGAAGGCCGCAAAAGCCATGCGGTAGAGAAGATGGCGATTTTGCCGCTTCAGGGCTCCCTCGGCCATCTCCGGATCATAAGGCACGGCTGCATAGCCGATCTGGCCAAGGCGCTGAATGATGCTGGAAAGTTGGATGCGGCCGTTATGCCACTTCACGTGAAGACGCTTGCCGGAAAGGTTGACCTGGGCTGATACGATCCCGGGCATGGCGCTGAGTGTATGCTCGATCAGCCAGACACAGGCTGCGCAGTGAATACCTTCGATCAGCAGGTGAATCTCACGCTCCTCACCAAGATCACCAACGAATTCCTCTTGCACCTCATCAAGGTCGTAGAGAGCGACTTCTTTGGGTATTTCGGGGGGCGGCGCCAGACAGGTGCCTTCAGGAGTCCGTTGGTAGAACCCCTCGAGACCGGCGTCGTAGATTGCCTGACAAACCGCTTTGCAACCAGTGCAGCAGAATGCCTGTTCCTCGCCTTCAATCTCGGCGGTCACCCTATCATTAGGCGGTATCGGCAGACTGCAGTGGAAGCAGCTGTCGAGGTTTTCGGCCTCGGCAGCCACTAGTCAGTACCTTTAGCAGGCCATGCACCATACCGAATGGCCTGGTAGGGAAGCGCACTCACAATGCGCCTCAGGGAACCCAGTCAATACCGACGCCAATCCTTTTCGGTGTGTTGTATTCGTCATCGCCTCGCTTGGCACTGACCAGGGTATCCCAAGCACCCAGCAGAGGAAAACGGACTTCGGCTTCGTAAATGCCTGGCTCTACCTGTTGCATCGGCACATTGAAATCCTGTTTTGCATCCGAAGGACGATAGGCATAGAAGATCACAGCAGTTGGATCAACAGGCTCGCCATCCTTATCGGAAACCGTGAAACGGCAGATGACAGGTTCGTCTACACCGATCTTTTTCGGTAGAACCACTTTCATATGCCAACCGGGATTCCGTGCCTGCCGCTTAAGCATATTCTTTTCGTAGTCTTGACCACGATCGTAGAAGTCCTCAGCCACCAGCCCAGGATTGTTACTTTGTGCAAAGTAGATCATGACCATGTTCATCGTGAAGAAGATGACCACCATAGCCACCCAAGCGATCACCCAAGGGCTACGCCACGCAGAATTTTTATCAGTCATAACGATTACTTACAAGATACGTTAACGAAAGCGGGGGTGGACATGAATGCCCACCCCCTGGCTAAGCCGATATGATACAACAGATTGCTATTGTCTAGGACCTATAAAGACACTTTTCCGTTCACCTGAAAGCGTCTTACCGTTGTATTCACCCTGGACGGTAAAGACAATAGGGGTCGTCTCCTGTTCCAGGTCCCTCTCTTGAACCCTGACAAAGACCGTATGTGGCGTCACCATACCGTGTCTTGCCAGGATAGGCTTATCCGCATCGACCAGTATCAGCCCTTTGGGGCCAGAAGCAGTGAT
>JARRNY010000102.1:9645-12243 GCA_037384445.1 Candidatus Thiodiazotropha sp. | reverse complement strand
CTCGCCCTGTTTAACCAGCTTGGGATCAGCGGTGCCGATCTTTTTTGTCTGACTGGAGAAGTAGGCAGCCAGATCGGCCATATCCTGTTCGCTGAGAGGCTGTGCCATGGGCGACATCAGAGGGTCGGTACGTTTCTCGCCTTTCTTGATGTCTTTCAGCTGCTTCTCGATATACTGGGGGTGCTGGCCAGCCAGTTTCGGCCAGAGCGGATTGAGCCCACTGTTTCCGTCAGCCCCGTGACAACCGGCACAGACGGCGGATTTGGTCTTCCCCTGCTCCGCATTTCCCGCCGCCTGAGCGAAGGACGTGGTAAATGCGAGGGCGATGGATGCGGTTACAAGCCATTTGTTCATGATCAATCCTGCTCTGAAATTTTTGCTGGATACCTGGTATCTGACCTCTTGACCTACGGCCAGAGACCCTGAAAAAGCTGCGGAACTATACCAGAATTTTCTAATAAGCGTCAAAATAGCCCGATCGATTCTACCTTCACTGTAGAGTGTTGGCGACCAGGACTGACTCCTCGACTCGTAGATGGACCATACCATGCAAAACGATCCAGACAGCAACATCGTGCAGACCTGCTACGCCGTGATCTACACCCCAAGCCGACGCCGCCAGCGCTTCCCGGAGAACTGCGTCACCCCAGTAGCCAGTGCCGAAGAGGCGATCGAGCAGGCTGCCGACCGGGATGATTGCCACCCCGCCCGCGTCATGGGCCCCTCACGCTCATCCGAGGGTTTTCGTCTCTACTACCTGCTCGACTGGCTGGAATCCGACTGAGGCCCTAAGGCGATGGATTGAGCCTCCCCAGCTCCCGGGCAATGGTCGTATCGTCCAGCGTCTCGAACAGCTCCACGCTGGCCGTGGTGAAGCCTCCCGCCACCTCATACCAGGCAAAGCCACTGCTCCAGGGAGCCGTCTCGTAACTGCCCTGAGGGCGTCGCGGCAGACAATAGAGGCGGCCGGGCTGATAGATCAGGTTATAGCTGCAGCCCGCTGCATGCAGGGATTCGATACGTCGCCACCCCGCATCCCTGTCGCCAAAGGCCTCACAGGGCAGCGGATAGGGCCGCTCCCCCCCGTTGTGGCTCCAGCCATCCCGGCTAACAGGCAGCGGCGCATTGCTGAGGAAGGTCTGAAAATGGAGGTGATTCACTGAGGCATAGGCGCCATAGCTGTTGTAGCCCACACCCCACCCCGGCAGCTCATTTCCCAGCGTCTCACACAGACGCCAGACATAGTCATGATAACGGCGTGTCAACAGCTGGGGATGCTGCGCCTCGCGATCGGGCACCAGCAGACCGTGCAGCGGGACAAAAGGAAATTTGTTATAGAGCAACTCGACCCGCTCACCCTGCAGCTCGCCGCTCCAGATCGCCTCCTGACGCAGAAAGGGTTTGTTGAAATGGAAGCCTGTGGCATCGAATGGCCGACTGATTCCGCTGACACTCTCCCCCGTCATGCGAGATGGCCTGAAAGCCCGCAGGTGATTGAACTGCAACTCCCAGTCGCTGAGGGAGCGAAAGCGGGTCAGCTGCACCCCATCGAAACCAATTGCCATCAACTTAAGAAAAACTGACGCGTCGTCCGCGGCTCCCTCGAGCTCCTGCCCTTTGCAAAGCCGTTGCCGACACGCCTCGGCCAGCTGCTCATAGCTTTTGAGCAGCAGCGGGCGCAGCTGCTCAAACAGCATCGCATCGAAACTGGCATTGGCGTGGACCAGGATATAACCACCTAGAGCAGGCGTCTCCAGCATGCGCCGGAGCCCACTGGCGAAGTGTTGGCGAAACTGTTCGCCGGAATGAAACAAAGAAGCAGACATCTCTCTCTAGCGGGCGGAAACAAAAGGAGGGGGGAGTTTACCCCAGCAGACAGACAGATGAGAGGAGACGGAAGGAAAAAGTCGAAACCCTGGCCGCCTGAGAGCCGGCCAGGGTATCAAGCGGGATCAGTGGTTCATCTGGCTGTGATCCATCGCTTTCATTTTCATATCATCCTGATTCATCTTGCTATGGTCCATGGGTTTCATTTTCATCTGCAGTTTGCGGACCGGCGCATTCATCGTCACCTCAGAGCCATCCTCAAAGCGCAGTGTCAGCGGTATCTCTTCATCGGGGACCAGTTTCTGCTTCAGGCCGATCAGCATCACATGCAGGCCGCCCGGCTGCAGTGAGACGGTCTCGCCGGCGGGCAGATCGATCTTCTCCACCTGCCGCATACGCATCATGCCGCCCTCCATGGTGTGCGTGTGCAGTTCAACCACCTCGGCGGCCGGACTGCTGCCGCCGACCAGGGCATGGGCTGTACTGCCGTTGTTACTGACCTTCATGAAAGCAGCGGAGTTGGGCTGACCCGGCGGGACTGCGCGGACATAAGCGCCGTCGATAGCAACCTCGTCTGTGGACTGTGCTGAAGCGGCGCCACTCAGGATCAGCAGACTCATCGCCAGCAGGCGAGACACACGATTGATTTTCATAACTAAACTTCCTCCCAATCTGGGTAATGCGTTTCCCTGCCATTTTCAAACCCCAGTGAGGTTCATGCTTCGATGACAGAGGAGAAAAGATCATATTTGCCAACGAAGCGATGGCAAG